>JAISCR010000040.1 GCA_031265435.1 Treponema sp. | reverse complement strand
ATAAGACGCGGCTCCACAATACCCTTCGCTCTCCCGGTATCGAGATGCCGGAAAAGGCCCTGCTTAAACAGCGGGCAGCCAACATGAAGGCCGCGCAGGGCGCGTATGTCGAAAAGCAGGGACGGGCGCTTGCTCAATAAAAGAGGAAACTATATGGAAAAAACGGATATTAGAGTACGGTTTACCCGGAAAGTTTTAGAGGAAAGTCTTATTTCGCTGATGAAGGAAAAGTCCATTCTGGACATCACCATTAGAGAGATTTGTGAGGTTGCCGGGCTTTCCCGTTCGACTTTTTATACCTATTATAATGACCAATACGATCTTCTGCGGGAAATAGAAGAAGAGACGTTTATTGAAACGGATAAAATCCTCCGGCCATACATAAAGGTGGTAAAAAAATCGAGCGGTCGGGAAACAACCGCGCTTTTACAGGATGTTTTACAGTACATCGCCGGTAACAGTAATTCAATTCAAGTTTTGCTGAGCAAAAACGGGGACAGCACTTTTCAGAAAAGATTTTTCCGTAAGGGTATTGAGGCAATGTGGCGATTTACGGAAGCCGCCGGCATTAAATCCCAGGATAAGGGAGTTGCCGCGTATTGTTCCGTTTTTTTGATAGGCGGCATCCTGTCGCTCGTGCAGGAATGGCTGCAAAACGGTATGGATACCCCGGTGCCGGAGATGGCAAAGATGCTCTTCCGCCTCACCCGGGACGCGCTGTGGTGAGAGGTCCTGTTAAACGAGAGTGGACACCGCCGCTTTTAGAACCTATACCCAACCGTAAGCCGGACATCCAGACCATTGATAATTTTGTCGATCGTTTTGGTTGTCCGACTCACGCTGTCTATTTCGTTTCTCTGCGGCTTTGAATTTGTTCCGGTTTCGTAAAAGACTTCACGGCACAGGTAAATTTTTTCGGTTAGTGCAAAATCTGCGCCCCAGCCCCACTTAAACCAGAAGTTGCTCAGTATTTCGACCGGGCTGTCGCCGTCAGGGGACGAGTCCTGCGCAAACATTATTTATGCGTTTTATACGGGAACCGGACATTATGTCGTTTTTTGTCCGGCATCTGTACAAAAACGGGAAAAATGTAAGGATTGACGGGCAAGACGATGGGGGATTAGAATGTAATAGTATGGAATTATCTTACGCCTCGTGTTGCCGGTCTGGCAGACAAGCAGGGACGGTCATAGAAAACCACAGCCAGGACATACCGCCTCGGGTTCTCCATGCGTGTACAAAATAGAAGCTTGACAGAGCATATATATTGTATTACACTTATAACATGAGATTGCCGGGTGTCGAGTGGGACGAGGCAAAGAACGAGATCAACAAGCAGGATCATAACGGATTGAGCTTTGAAGTCGCACAATACGCCTTTTTGGATCCGGAACGCATTGAGCGGCTTGATCAGAGCGGGCATAACGCCTCCGGGGAAGATCGCTATCAAACCCTTGGCAAAGTCGGGCCTGTTTTCTTTGTTGTCTACACGGATCGCGGAGAAAACAAACGCATTATATCAGCAAGAGCCGCGGATAAGGCGGAAAGGAGAAGTTACAATGGCTATTATCAGATCGACGGCAAAGGCTGGACAAAAGCCACCTAAAGAAATCATCCGGGCGGCACGAAAGGCGGCGCGGGGGCCTATCAACTATACCCCGGATTGCCCGAAATCAACACCGGAAGCGCTACGGGAATTCGCCATGCTTGCGGCGGAGCGCAACCGGCGAAACAGAAAACAAGCCGTTACGATTCGGCTTGTCCCTGACTGCCTTGAAAAATACAAGTCCCTGGGGAGCGGTTACACCGGCATTATGGCCGATGTGTTGAATTACGTGGCGGATAACCCCGAGATACTTTCAAAGGCCCGTGGGTGATACTGGACTTGAACCAGTGACTTCTCCCACGGCGCACCGGACCAACTTTAGTTGGTCCGTCATTTTCGCACCCGGCAACTTTTTCCTGGCGCCGGCCCGTGTTGAATATTTTCAAAACACGCTTTGCGTGCCGCTCTGGGGCCCGTGTGAAGGCAACGCCTTGATCGAAAAAGCCGATTGGTGGACGATACTGGATTTGAACCAGTGACTTCTATCGTGTGATTAGGTTCGGCATTCTTGATACATACATAATTGGTGGGCGATACTGGATTTGAACCAGTGACTTCTACCGTGTGAAGGTAGCACTCTCCCACTGAGTTAATCGCCCACCAATTATGCGGATGAATGCCGAACCATAGCACTCTCCCGCTGAGTTAATCGTCCACCAATCGGCTTTGACTTCTACTATGATACACAAAACGCCGGAGGGCGTCAATTACTCGCTTAGTCTCCTGGCGGGAGGATACAGTTCTTCCCAGAGGGAGGGTTCTACGACATCTTTGTCAATCGAAAGGTAAAGCTGGGCTTCGTAACCCGGCTGGGGATAGAGGGCGTTCCGGGAGTTGAGATAGGCCAGGTTGATGCCGGGGGTGGAGAGTTCTCCAGCGCCGGAGCGGATCATGCTCACGGGATCACGAGAGAGGGTGTCCCAGGCGCGGTCGGATTCGGCGTAGAGTCCCAGGGCCCGGGAACGATAGCGGGTGTCTCCGGTGACGAGGGTCAGGGATTCCAGGGTCGCTCCCATGTTGTTACGGGCGATCATGAGTCTTTCGGCAAGTTCAATGTATTCGGGTCTGTCATTGGGCATCAGTCCTGGAAGCCGCGATCTTTCATTTTCCAGAAGATCCAGCAGTCTTGAATAGTAGGCTTGAGCTGCATGGAAATCTCCCCGCCTGAAGGCTGCGTTTCCCAGGGAATAGAGTATTCTGCGGTTAAGGGGGAGTTCCGCGGACGCGTTAAAGAAGCTCTCCAGGGCGGGGCCCCATTCCTTAAGCTGATAGCGGGCTCCTCCCATGCGGTAGAGTATTTCCGGCGGGGCATAGCCGTCCTGACGGGATATTTCATAGTAACTCAATGCCATTTCCATGTCGGAAGATTTGGCAAAGTATTCAAGATTACCGAGCTCTGCATAGATTCTGCCGAACCGGGCCGAACGGGGAATGAGTTTCCGGGCTACCGCATCCTCGTAGAGTTCCGCGGCATTCAGCAATGTTTCCTCCGCGGGAAAACTCTGCCTGGCATTGATAAGGATCGTTCCGTACATCTGATGGGCGTCTATCTGATAGCGGAGCCGGCTCACGGATTCTTTCCCGGCAAGCTCAAAGGCTTTTAGTGCCGCTTCCAGTGATTGTCTTTCTTCGGGGGTATTGCCCAGATAGTGATAGTACCGGGCCAGATGATAGTAAGCTTCGGGCAGCCGGGTATCCTGTCTGAGGGCCCTGAGCAGTATGTCCCGAATGCCTTCAATGCTTTGAACCCATTCGTCGGGTACTCCCCGAACCTCTTCCGTCTTCTTGTCCAGATAGTAGCCGCCCAATTCCGCCAGGGTATCCGCGGAGATCTTCCGCCTTTTATCGGCATCAAACCAGGCCTGCAGGGGGATAACTTCCTTGAGCTGATCGGTGCGGATAAAATATTTCATCATCCGTTCCACCACAAAATCTTTCCAGCCGTAACGTTCCAGAAGCCTGGCATAGGCAAAACGGGCATCCTCGTAGCGTTCCTTTTCAACTTCGCCCCAGGCCAGGGCATTGTCTCCCAGGGCCAGGAGGGCATCAGGATCGTTGGGATGATAGTCCAGAATGATCCGCTGGAGCAGCATCTCTGCCTTGGAATAATTTCTGAGGTAGTAGGTTTCCAGATAGGCATAGTCCAAAACACCCTTCTTGTCCCGGAAATAGGTGCTGAGAAGTTCGTCGTACTTTTCTTCTGCGTAGCGGTACTGCCGCTTGTCCCGGAAACCTTCCGCATAACGGTAGAACCACTCTTTTTTGCGGTGGATTTTGAAAGCCTGGCTGAACCGTTCATTTGCCCGCTGGTATTCTCCTGCATCGATCCGTTCGAGGCCCGCCTTATAGATCGTTTCCGCCCTCAGGGGTTTATAAATAAACTGATAGGCAAGATAAACCAGTGAGGAAGCAACCAGGGCTATCATAAAGAAGAGTCCCAGCACGGGAAGGAATTTATGGACAAAAATATAGGGGAAACTGGCCTGTTCCGCTTCCAGGGCTTCTCCGGTTTTCTTTTCAAACCCTTTGGGAATGGTGATCGTTTTGCCCAGAATCTTTCCCGCCAGCGCGGCTGTTTCCCTGGCGGAAGCTCCCTTCACAAGGAGCTTGATGAGTCTGGACATTTGCTCCGGCGCTACCGCCTGTTCTGCAATGAGTTCCTCGCAGGCGATCCGGAGATTGAGGGGATAAGCGGTCAGGGTACCCTGTAATTGCTGTAATTCTTCATCGGTAAGTGAGATCTCTTCCACTTCTTCCGAAGCTTCAGGCTGGGAACGGGCGGACGGAGCGCCCAGGGGAGCATTACCGCCAAAAACATCGTCAATACCGGAGAGGGCAAAATCATCCATCTCCCCGAAACCGCCTGAGCCGGAAGAGCCGGTATCGTTAAAATCAATGTCATCGGGAAGGGCGGCCCCGCTGGGATTAAAGCTGTCCCAGGTATCCCCGGACCCTGAATCCATTGGCGCCAGTTCTTCTTCGAAGCCCGCTTCGCCGCCCATTTCAAAGGCGCCTGCGTCGCCTCCGAGATCAAGGCTTTCTTCACCGCCCAGATCGAAGCCTTCAAGGACGCCCGGTTCATCGGCCTCCGGTGCCAAGGCCACATCTTCAACAGGGGAAAGATCCTCCAGCGGAGCAAGTTCGTCTACTCCCTCTTCACCGCCCAAATCGAGACTTGAGGCTTCCATGTCGATCCCGGCATTCGGAATCCCCTCTTCCCCCCCAAAATCGAAGGAGTCATCTTCGCCGGGAGCGGTTTCAAGATCATCTGCAAGGCCGTCAAGAAGGCCGTCCGGCGAACCGAAATCGCCTTCACCGGAAATGGCCGGCTCTTCGGCCAGCAGGATTTCTTCGGGCAGGGCTTCCGCCTCTTCAGGAAATCCGGGTAGATCTCCCAAGCCGGAACTTTCGACGGCTTCTTCGGGGAATCCCGGCAGATCTCCAAAATCGGAACCTTCAGGAGTATCTTCCGTAACCGCATCCCCGGCCCCGGAAGCCGCCGGAATATCTTCCGTGCCGGGAATCGACAGATCATCGGGAATGGTATCGAGAAAGGCGCCAAAATCAATATCTCCGCCTTCGTCATCTCCTTCAGTTTCCGCCGGAATCCCGGGAGTTTCCCCAAAATTGAGAGAATCAATGCCAATATCGCCGAAATCTCCCGGCTCCCCCGTAAGGCCGAGGCTGCCGAGATCCATTTCGCCGTCATAAGCCAGGCCCGGGTCAACAAAATCCGCGGGGAGAGAAACCGGTTCTTTTCCGGGCCTTAGGGAAGGGGCGGGCCCTGAACCTGCAGCGCTTTCGTGATCGGGGAATTCCGGTTCCTCATAGGGAGTTCCCTGCTCCTCAAGGAAACTAATTTCCCCGCCGATGGTGCGAAAAGAGGAAGAAAAATCCCGAAGCGCTTGCAATGACGGCATATTTAGATATTTATGTATCGGCCGATAATTGTAAAGAATATATGAAAAGGATACTAATACCGTTTCTTTGTATCATTATCCCCTGTGTATACGCTCACGCGGCGGATCTTGAGTCCTATGAATTCATAGACAGGCTGCTCTCCATGACCGGCCCCGGAGCGCCGGAGATCTTTGAAGACGCGGTGATTTTTACCGCTTCGTCCTCCCACCGGAGGGTAGGTGTTGCCTTTGGTTTTGAAGGTTTCTCCAGAGTACACTGGTTCAGAAAACTTCTTGTGAGCCAGGATCCCCTGAACGCTCCCATCCCGCCGGGCAGGAAGGTTCCCGATCCATACAGGGATTCAGGCATCCTTTTCCATGTGCTTCAGCTTCCAAAAGATCTGGATGAAGTGGATTACCGCCTTGTTATAGACGGCCTGTGGACTACAGACCCGGCAAACCCTCTGACCCGTAACAGCGGAGAAACGGCCCTGGTCTATTCATACATAAGTATACCGCGGAGGGAAACGGTTCCGGACCTCCTTCAGGGCCCGCCGGGAAGCCTCTCCTTCTCTTTCAAAGGTCCGCCCGGAGAAACGGTAACGGTGGCGGGAAATTTCAACGGCTGGGATCCCTTCATGTATGAGTTGAAGGAAGCTCCGGCGGGAAACTATAGTCTCCTGCTTCCCCTGCCCCCCGGTACATGGCAGTATGTTTTTTTTCACCGGGGCGAACGTCTCCTTGATCCCTACAATAGCCGCAGAGCCTACACAAAAGACGGTAAAACCGTCTCGGAAATCGTAATACAATAAGGTTCTTTTAAGCCTGTAATGCCTCATTGAAAATTCTAACCGCAACAGCCTTGAAAAACATTGAAAACTTTGCTATATTTTGTCAATTAGAGACCTTTAGTGCATGAAGCGATTTTCATGTTCGATTCACTTTTTAAGGTTAGCAGTTTTTCATTCGTAAGGAGTATGAGAATGGGCATCGATATTACCAAGATGCGGAACATCGGTATCAGCGCGCACATCGATTCGGGGAAAACAACCCTTTCGGAGCGTATTCTGTTTTATAGCAACAAAATTCACGCCATTCATGAAGTCCGGGGAAAGGACGGTGTTGGGGCTACGATGGATCACATGGAACTGGAACGGGAACGGGGCATTACCATTCAGTCCGCGGCTACCCAGGTTACCTGGAAGGATTATACGATAAATCTTATCGACACCCCCGGACATGTGGACTTTACCATTGAAGTTGAACGTTCCCTCCGGGTACTGGACGGGGCAATTCTCGTGCTCTGCGCGGTCGGCGGGGTCCAGAGTCAGTCCATTACCGTAGACCGGCAGCTTAAACGCTACCATGTGCCCCGGATTGCCTTTGTGAATAAGTGCGACCGTACCGGCGCCAATCCTTTCAAGGTGCGGCTGCAGCTTCGGGAAAAACTGGGGCTCAATGCGGTGCTTATCCAGATCCCCATCGGACTTGAGGACAAGCTTGAAGGCATGGTGGATCTTATCACCATGAAGGCGGTCTACTTTGACGGAGATCAGGGTGAAACGATTCGCTATGCGGAGATCCCCGCTCACCTCAAGGCCGATGCGGAAAAATACCGGGAAGAACTGCTGGATGCGGTTTCCATGTTCTCCGACGAACTTGCGGAACTCTACCTCGAAGGAAAAACGATTCCCGAAGATCTGCTCCACGAGGCTATCCGAAAGGGTACGCTGTCGGAGAAATTTGTTCCCGTTATGGTAGGTTCCGCCTATAAAAACAAGGGGATTCAGCTTCTTCTGGACGGAGTAAAAAATTATCTCCCGACTCCTTTGGAAGTTAAAAACTTCGCCCTTGACCTTGAAAACAACGAGGAACAGAAGGAACTTTCCTGCGACGAAAAAAGCCCCACGGTAGCCCTGGGCTTTAAGCTTGAAGACGGTCAGTACGGTCAGCTTACCTACGTGAGGATCTACCAGGGCGTCCTAAAGAAAGGCAATGAACTCTTTAACACCCGCGCCCGCAAGCGTTTCAAGGTAGGGCGGCTGGTACGGATGCATTCGGATAACATGGAAGATATCACCGAAGGATCTCCGGGGGACATTGTGGCCCTCTTCGGTATCGACTGCGCTTCGGGCGACACCTTCTGCGGCGGCGGCCTTAACTACGCCATGAGTTCGATGTATGTGCCCGAACCCGTTATCTCTCTGGCCATCGATCCCAAGGACAAAAAAAGCGCCGATCAGATGGCCAAGGCCCTGAACCGTTTTACCAAGGAAGATCCTACTTTCCGTACCTTTGTAGATCCTGAATCCAACCAGACGATCATTCAGGGTATGGGGGAACTTCATCTGGAAGTCTACATAGAGCGGATGAGGCGTGAGTACAAATGCGAGGTTGAGACAGGTATGCCCCAGGTTGCCTACCGGGAAGCCATTACCCAGCGTGCCGAATTCAACTATACCCACAAGAAACAGACCGGCGGTTCAGGTCAGTACGGCCGTGTAGCGGGCCACGTGGAGCCCTGGGACGGCGGCGACTACGAATTTGTGGACAATATCAAAGGCGGCTCCATTCCCACGGAATACATCCCCAGCTGCGACAAGGGCTTCAAGGAGGCGATCAAGAAGGGAAGCCTTATCGGATTCCCCATCGTCAATATCCGCTGCCTTATCAACGACGGTCAGAGCCACCCGGTGGACTCTTCGGACATCGCCTTCCAGCTTGCCGCTATCGGCGCCTTCCGGGAGGCCTATCACAAGGCCAAACCCTGTATTCTGGAACCGATTATGAAGGTTGCGGTTGAGGGGCCCACGGAATTTCAGGGAAATATTTTCGGTTCAATCAACCAGCGTCGTGGTATAATATCGGCATCGACCGAAGACGGAGTGTTTAGCCGTGTGGAAGCGGAAGTCCCCTTGAGCGAGATGTTCGGCTATTCCACGATACTCCGCTCCCTTACCCAGGGTAAGGCCGAGTTCACCATGGAGTTCCTCAAATACGGCAAGGTGCCCCAGAGCATCAGCGAGGCGCTTGTAAAAGAGTACGAAGAGAAAAGGCGGAGAGAACATTCCTGAGGGAATACCGGGGAAAAGCGATTATTTTCTCCATATCTTAAATTGGAAGGAAAGACAAATGGTAAAATCAGAATTAATCGCCCGCAGTCCGGTGCGGATATTTGAGAAGTCCATCCACGGAGGACTTAAAAACGGCGAAGTGGGACTTATCGTTTCATCCAGCGGCATCGGGAAGACCAGTGTACTGGTACAGATTGCCCTGGACAAGCTTCTGCAGAACAGGAAGATTATCCATGTGTCCTTCACCCAGAACACCGGTTATGTGCTTGCCTGGTACGAGGATATTTTTGATGAATTCATCAGCCGGAAGAATCTGGAGAATGCCCAGGAAATAAAGAATGAAGTTACCAAAAACCGGGTTTTGATGAATTTTAACCAGGACGGGGTTACAGGCGATCAGGTTCTCAAAAGCCTCAGGGCGATGATTTTGGAAGGGGGCTTCAAGGCCGAGTCTATCATCGTGGACGGCTTTGATTTTAACCGGATGGATCGTTCCCGGCTTGAGAATATTAAAAATGCCGCCAAAGAACTGAATCTCGAAATCTGGTATTCCTGCACGGTGAAGGGAGAAGGCCCCCTCTGGGACAAACAGGGAATCCCCTTCATCATCAAGGACTATGCGGATCTGGTGGATGTTATCATCCTGCTTAATCCGAAAAGCGACCATATTGAGTTGACGGTTTCCAAAGACCGCAGCAGCGTCAAACTTGAGTCCATGGCCATGCGGCTTGATCCCAAAACACTGCTTATTCTGGAAGGCTGAAATACGGAAATGGCGGTCCTTTGAAGCAAAACCTGAAGCAAAACCGGCGTTTCTATATCATCACCCTTCTCATCTATATTGATATGATCCTCTACGGATTCATCAATTCTTCCAGAAGCATAGCCTATCCCCTCATAAAGAATGAATTCGGCGTTTCCTATGACCGGCAGGGGCTCATGGTTTCGGCGATCGCCGTTTTTTCGGTGATCGCGTGCATCGTTGCGGGTATCATGCTGGGGCGTTTGGGGTTCCGTAAATCCCTGATGTTGGGCTTTGCCTTTATCCTGAGCGGGATGTTTTGCTTCCGTTTGGCGAATGGTTTTCTCTTTGCCGCGGCAATGTTTCTGCTGATACAGATGGGCCTTGGTTTTTTTGAGATAGGCCTTAACGGCATGGGGGTTAGCGCCTTTACCGCAAAATCCGCCCTCATGATGAGCCTCCTGCACTTTTTCTACGGCATAGGAGCGATCATCGGGCCGGCCTACGCGGGACTGATGACCGGCAGCATGGGGAGAAACTGGCGCTACATTTATTTTTTCGGCCTCTTCCCCGCCCTGCTTCTGGGGATCTTTACCTTCATTGCCGCCCCCGGAAAGCCAACACAGTCCCTGCTGAAAAAAAACGGGCATGAGGAAGATGATTCGCCTCCCGCCAAAAGGCTTTCCTTTTTTTCGGCCCTGAAGGAACCGGTGGTATGGCTTTTCGGCATAACTATGGGTTTCGGCTCGACAGTAGAAGTAGGAACCACCAACTGGAGCGCCCTGTACCTGCAGGATGTCTACGGTTTTGATCCAAAGATCCAGGGAGCCCTCTTTGTTTCAATTTTTTATATTCTCTACACCGCTTCCCGTTTTCTTTCCGGTTTTATAATCGAAAAGATCGGCTACCTTAAAAGCATCACGGGCGGCTGTGTAATTGTCTGTCTTATCTTTGCGGCGGGTTTTCTTTTGGGGGAACGGGGAATCTGGATACTGCCGGTTTCTGGTTTCTTCATCGCCATCCTCTATCCTACCATGCTGGCCCTGAGCATCCCCGTCTTCCGGGAAAACGCCCAGACGGTGAGCAGCGTCATCATACCCATCGCCTTTACCACAAACGGCCTGCTCCAGTACTCTATCGGCCTTATCAACCGTTTTATCGGAGCGGAATGGGGCTACCGGAGCAGCCTTGTTTTCAGTGTACTGACCTTCTTCCTCCTCTTGGCGGTGAGAAAAAAAGTAAAAGCGATAAATCCGCGTTCCTATTTGTAAGTGACCATATCGTTCGCACTCTTCCGGCTTGAAGCGGCGCTGACCGCATCGACTCCCGCCTGAACCCTGCCTACACGCACCAGAGCCACGGCGTTGTAGCCTGAGGGAAGCCCCAGATCGGACTTGAAGCGGCTGTTGAGGGTGTTCATAGGCCCGGTATAGATCCTGGAACCATAGCCCAAAGCCTGGGCCGCAAGGTAGATACTTTCCGTTGCCAGGGCGCAGTCAAGAATCTGGCTGCCATTGGTTTTGCCGTCTCCGGAACTTGAAACAACGATAAGGACATTCCCGTCCTGAGTCTGGGGAACTATCTTTTGAGCCAGATCAAGATTCTGCACAACGGTAAAGTGCCAGGGCTGGCGGTTGCTGGCGCTGGGCGCGCGGATTCCCGCGTCAATGATGGCATCCAGATCGGATCTGGCGATTGAGCCTGAAACAAAGTTTCGGGCCGCATAGTGGTTGACAATCGCCTTGAATCCGGGATTATTGCTGTCCTGGGCAAAAGACGGCATGATTACTGCCGCAAAGAGCACAAGGATCATTCTTTTTTTCATGTTTTTCTCCTTTAAAATAGTGTACCACAGGAAGAAAACGGATACAACAGAGTGAGTCTGGCGTTTCCCGACTTAAAACCTGAAAATTCCCCTGAACCAAAAACAACTTAAATCTTTGTAAGAGGCATAGCTCCCCCGGTCATCGATACCGCCTGAAAAAAAATCGCTTCCCAGGGAAAGGCTCAGGGCATCGGTTAGGGCGTATTCGGCAGATACGCTGCCTGCGCCGTCGAAGTCAATGAGATCCAGATAATACCAGGCCGAACATTTAACAGTTTCCCGGAAAAAAGAACGGGCAATTCGCAGACTCACGCCGTTTTTCCGCCAGGGCCTTTCGGTTCCGCCTGAGTATGCGTCCGGCAGCATATCTTCGTAATACTGGGCGGAAAGGTTCCATGCCGAAGGATTCCAGTCAATGCCCGCAAGCAGTTTAAGATTCTGTTTTTCAACAGGCCTTTCGGTTTGTCCGCCTGACAGAATAGCTGCGGTGTCCTCAAGCGGGCGCTCATAACGTCCGCCTCCGGTCCAGGCCGTTTCCAGCCGCAGGAGGAAATCGCCGATGGGGATACTCGCATCAGCCCCGGCGGTAATTGTTCTTTCATATTCCGGCAAAAGTTCAAGACCGGTTACAGCCGGGAGAGTACCGATCAATTTCTTTTCCATGAAGGCAATGTCATTCCAGCCGTAAAACCCCATGACGGAAAGATCTGCCAGAGATGTATACCAGGAAAGGCGCAGCCCGTATTCCCCGTTGTGTATGGTCAACGGAAGAGTCTTGTCCTGTATTGAAACCGGCAAGGCCGCCCCGCCAACATCGACCGATGAAGGATAAAACACCGCGTAGAGAGGATTGTGTTCACCGGGGAGGCGGGCGGGACTGAAGAGAGGCAGCCACAGAGTCTCAATCGCCAGGGTCTGAAACGAATACCGGAGCCTGAGACCGTCCACCGCGAGGCGGCTCCCCGCAAAATCGAGCCCTGCGTAAGAGGTCAGGTTTTGAGGACAGACCACGTCGGTAAGAACAAGGCCGTCCGCGGCGCCCCAGGACACAAGCTGCCTTCCCAGCCTGAAGCTGAAGGCCCCGGCGCTCCAGTCAAGCCAGGCCTCGTCCAGAGAAAAACCGCTGCGATCCGGGCTTACACCGTTATACTCCGCGGAAAGGGAAACAAATGCCGAAGCCGCTCCGGCAAAGGCGCCGATTTCTCCGGTAAAGGCGTTACGGGAATCGGTCAGCCCCGGATCCTTTGAAAAAGAAAAGGCCTGGAGTGTTTCAACCGATCCATGAAGCTCTACTTCAACCTGAGCCTGAATCGGCGGTGCGGCGCATAAGACCGGTACGACGCATAGCAGTAACGCCGCGGCGTTTATCGGCAGCGCCGTTAACCATGGCCTGCTCTTTGTGCGGCCGGCGGCTGAACCGGCTCCGGGGAGCTTCACCGCAGATTCCCCCGTTCCAGGGTGGTAACCGCAAAAAGAGTGTCGTCCAGGGGGATGTTAAATTGGATCTCCGACATTTCGATACGCGTAGAATGTTTGTTCTGCACATTGCTCATTTCCATTTTAAGAGCCGTCCAGATATCGTCTATTTTCTGAATTCCGGATACCCGCAGTGTTTTAAGGAGCTTGTCCTGGCGGTCATAATAATCCACCGCGGCGATGATATTCGAATCCTTGCGAACCCATATAACGCGTCTGCCGTAGGGGTCGCTTCTGTCTTTGGGTTTAGCCTCTACCATCCGGCAGGCTTCGCCGTCAATTGATTCCTCACGCCGGAACGCAAAGGTATCCCTGGAAAGACTCCGGCTTCCCATGTCCTCGTAGGTAAAATCGGTTCCCATAAAACTATCGTTTTTTCCCGAGCCGGTAATACGCCGCACCCGTCTCATGGCCGGAAGGTAGAGCCACATATCATCGTCTTTAGATTCATCATCGTAAGAAAAGGACAGATAACCTGTTCCCGCCACATCACGGGGACTTTGAAAGACCATGAGAATTTTGTCCGTGTCCCCGTAGCCTTTAAAATAATACGAAACTTCCCGAATCCGGGGAGCGCCTCTGCCGCTTGAGAGGGTCATGGTGAGTTTGTATTGGGCCGTATCCCCGGTATACCGTTCATCCGCCAGACGCATAATATCGTAGCCGCTCAAATCCTGGGCAAAAACACCGGACGCGAGTAGAAAAAACAGTATGAAAAAAATAGTAAACCTGTTGCTCTTATTCATAACCCCTCCTTCCGTAAAGGTTTCAAAACATATATTAAGAGCGGCGTAAGGGTATAATCCGCGAGCAGGGCCGCCGCCATCCCGATAATAGCCAGAACCCCTACATGGAAGAGCATTGCTATGGGGCTTAAGGCATAGACCGCAAACATGGCGCAGAGTATTACCGTGGTTGTCCCCAGAGTCCGGCCTATTTTGGCAAAGGTGTCCAGCACCGCCTGGCTGTAGGTTTTTTTCCGTTCCAGTTCCAGATTTATGTGGCTGATAAAATGGATCGTGTCGTCCACCGCTATCCCCAGAAGCATGGGCATGATAGTCATGGTGAGCATGTCCAGGGGAATTTTTGCGTAGCCCATGATTCCGCCGATGATGATAACCGGCGCGATATTGGGGATCATTCCAATGAAGGCTGTCCTGATACTCCTAAAAACCAGAGCCAGAAGAATAAAGATGATGAGGAAAGATCCGGCAAAGGATTTTAATTCCCCGTACACCACCTTGTTGTTCATCTCCGCGAAACTGGCGATCATCCCTACCACTACCGCGTCTTCTCCGGGAAACCGGACACGGGCGGCTTCTTCGGCGGCTTTGACGGTTTTCGCAATCCGGTTGCCGTCGTAGCCGGTAAGTTCTACTGTTAATACCGCGGTGGAAAAATCTTCACTTATACGGTTGAAGAGATCCCCGCTCCCGGAAATTTCGTAGAGGAAGAGTAACTGGGCAAGCAGGTCCGGATCATCGGGGATCGTATAAAATGCGAGATCATCACCGTTGAGGGTACGGTGCATTTCCTTGACGATTTCTGTTACCGAAGAGACCCGCGGCCTTGTCCCGGAAATCTTGGTCAAGTCCAGGGCGCCAAGATCCGCCGCAAGGGAATCCAGATTCCGCATCTTCTGCGGGTCTTTGAAAAAGTCAGGTTCGCCGGAACTTACCATCACCGTATAGGTGTAGAGGGAACCGATTTTGGCGTCGATTATTTCGGCGAGCCGGTTGATGTAGGGGATCTTTTTCCCCATAAAAGAAAAATAATCCATGTTTACAGTCATTCTGAAAATACCGGGAATAAAAGCGGCGATAATAAGAAAGGCGATGAGAATTACCGGCTTCCGTCTTTTAAGCAACAACTCTCCAAAGCGGTAGAACTTCTGTTCAATCCAGGTTCCCGAAGGGTAAATCTCCGAAGGGGATACGGACGGGACAGTCTCAATGTTCCGTGACGGAATGCCCGGAACATTTTTTTTCGACTTCCCGAAACTGAAAAGAACCGGAACCAGGAGGATCACGTACAGGTAGACCGAAAAAACAGTGAGGGCGCTGGTAACGCCCACCCAGCGCAGGGCGCCGATACCGGCAAAGAGGAAGGAGAGAAGTCCGCCCATGGTGGTAACGGCGGTAAAAAGTATCGGCCAGCCCGTTTCTCCCACCGCCGCGATGAGGGCCTCCTTTCTCTCCAGGCGGCGAAAATGGAATTTAAAAGAGTTCATGAGGTGTATGGCGTATCCTATGGAAAGGGCCATGGAAAGCAGAATGGGCAGGGTCATGAGGTTTGAATCCGCGGGAATTCCAAGGCGGGCCATGTACCCAAAGACCGATCCCACGCCCCCGATAATGGTCAACACCGGAACCGCTATGCCCCTGAATGACCGGGTAAAGATGATGAGGCAGAGGAGGGCCACAATGAAGCCCCCGATGATCCGCTTACCGGTCTCGTCCATGACGGTCTGGTTTTCTTCCCATTCGGTATAGGCCATGCCCGCGGGCTTCAGGGTATACCGGGCGCCGCCCCCGGGATTTTGCCATTTGGGGTCGGTGATAATTTCCTGGGCGGCCTTCCCCACAGAGTACATCTCCCTGGATTCGTTTTCACCCTCGTAGCTGTAAAGACTTAAGGCAAGCCAGGTTTCCCGGCAGTCATCGGAGACCAGCATATCCACCAGCGAAGAGCGGGACATGATGTAGGCGCGTTTCTCCTCCATTTCCGGCCCCGCCGGGGGGATGCCGTCTTCAAAAGGACTTCGTACTTCGATGCCTTCGTCTGAGCCCATGGAGATGGACATGTCTGTTAACGAGCGCAGTTCCCTCGCATAGGGAACCTTTTCCAGGAGTTCCGCACCCAGATCCCGAATCATGGTGAGCACGCCGGGATCAAACACATCATCCGCCTGGATCAACACAAGAACCTGGTCTTCGTTGCCGAACAGAGCCTCAAAACGTTTTGTATTGATCTCTATAGTGTCATACTCATCAAACCACTCGTCCATGTTGTCATTGGTAGTCATCCCGGGAAGTCCCGTGAGGCCTATAATCGTGAGAATCGCCAGAGCCACAATAAAGAGCCACCGGTACCGAATCTGGAAAGCGGCGAATTGGGCAAAACGCCGGTTAATTTGTCCCTGTGGACCGCGGGTGTATGGAGCCGGGTTGTATGATGCCTCTTCCGGCGGCCTGTACATGCCTTCGATCTTCATAAAACTTCTTCCCCCTACACATGGCTGTTTAAAATGGTCCGTAATGTGTTACAGCTCCCCGAATGGGCCTGTACAAGGGCAATCCCCTTGCGGGCGGCGCTTTTTTTGGCTATTTTGACCATGTCATGGGCAACCGGATTGGTAAAAAGAATAATAAGATCCGGATCTCCTATGAGACATTCCAGATTACACTTCTTCTGTGTAAAAACCTTGGCTTCACAGTTATATTCCCTGCAGATATCCTTGTACCTGCAAACCATCCGGTCATTCCCGCCGATAATTACAACACTGCTCATGTTTCTTCCTTTTGAATACGATTGTGTTAGATAATACTTACATTAAGTTAGTCTAATTAAACATATTTGTCAAGAGAATTGTCCGTAAAAACGCGCGGAATCCTCATTATTTCCTCACAATTCCGCGTTATACTGATGATATGAGCGCTAAACCCCGGATATTGGTCATTGATGACGAAGAAAAGATCCTTGAACTGGTCAAATCCTACCTGGACGCAAGCGGATATACGGGACTCTGCGCCAAAAACGGCAGGGAGGGGATGGCCTTTTTTGAAAAGGAAAATGTCTCCCTGATACTTCTTGACCTCATGCTGCCGGATTTCAGCGGCGAAGAATTCTGCCGGAAGATCCGGGAATTTTCCGATGTGCCCATCATCATGATAACAGCCAAGGTAGATGAGGAAAGCATCATCCGGGGTCTCAAGATTGGGGCCGATGATTATGTGTGTAAGCCTTTCAGTCCCCGCCAGCTTATGGCCAGGGTGGAGGCCGCCCTCCGGCACTTTACGCCGAACCTTCAGGGTGAGCTTCCCTCGTGGAAACCGGGGCGAAGGGACGGCAGAGACAATGCCGAAAAAATTTTTGCCTATGACGACTTAACGGTAAATCCCGGAAACCGGAGCGCGTCCTTAAAGGGCAAAACTCTTGCGCTGACCCGTGATGAATTCAATATCCTTGCACTGCTCATGTCCCGGCAGGCAAAAATCTTTACCCGGGATGAAATTCTTGACCACATCAAAGGGGATGAATATGACGGCTTTGACCGTTCCGTTGACACCCATATCAAAAACCTCCGGGCCAAGATTGGGGATGATCCGAGGGCGCCGAAATATATCGTAACCGTTTACGGTATGGGATACCGTTTTGGAGGCGGCAATGATTAGTCTGCAAAACCGCCTGACTCTTACATACGCGTTGTTTATCAGTATTGCGCTGACGGTATTAACCCTGGTTATGAATCAATTTACCGGTATCGTGTTTGCAGGCCTGATCAGGGAAAACATTGCCGAAAAAAGCGGGGAAATAGTCCGCAGCATCGGGGACCAGTACGATCCCATGCGTAAAAATTTTGACACTCTTACTGTTGAAGCCATGGGAATGTATTTTGTACATGAAGGTTATATCATAAGCGTGGCGGATGAAGACGGAAATCCCGTATGGGATGCCCGTTCCTGTGACATGGAGCAATGCGCCGAAGTAATAAACAGCATCGCGGAACGTATGGAAACACAATTCCGTCTCAACGGCTCGCTGCAAAAACAGCAGTTTCCACTGAAGTATCTGGGCCGCAGCGTGGGGAATGTTACCATAGAAACCTGGGGGCCGTTTTTTTACAGTGAAACGGAAACAGAGTTTCTAAGATCGATAAACAGACTCTTAATCGCCGCAGGATTTGTGTTTATCGTCTCGACTATCGTTATTTCGGTGTTACTGTCCCGTACAATAGCGCGGCCCATCCTTGAGGCAAAGGAAGCTGCCCGGCATATAGCCGCCATGTACGCAAAAGGAAATACCGCCGGCAAACATACCGTGCGGATAAACGAGAACCACAAGACACGGGAACTTGCCGAACTGTCCCGATCCATAAACGAACTTGCGGGTGAACTGGATGAAAGCGAACGCCGCCAAAAACAACTGACTTCCGATATTGCCCATGAACTGCGCACCCCCTTAACATGCCTCCAGGGAAACATTGAAGCCATGATAGACGGCGTCTGGAAGGCGGACGGGGAACGGCTTGCAAGCTGCCACGAAGAAGTGATTCGGCTCGGCAAACTGGTAGAGGATCTGAATATCCTCACCAGCCTTGAATGGAATGACATTGTCCTTGACAAGACAGATTTTGATCTTGCCGCATTGTTAAACGCCGCCGCCGGACAATTTGCACAGGCAGCCGCCGAAAAAAACATTGCCGTCAATCTTCATCTTGTCGAAAGTCCCATCAACGCCGACTATAACAGGCTGAAACAAGTTTTTATCAACATCCTCTCCAATGCCGTAAAGTACACAGACAGCGGGAACATTACCGTATCCGTTAAAAAGGGTGAGAAGAACTGGGATGTATCCATCGCCGATACAGGCATAGGTATGGCGAAAAATGAAATCCCCCATGTCTTTGAACGGTTCTACCGCTCCGATAAATCCAGGAGCCGCAGCACCGGCGGGGCAGGCATCGGGCTTACCATTGCCTCCGCCATTGTGAGGGCGCATGGAGGAAGCATCGGCCTTGAAAGCTCGGAGGCGGGGAGTACCTTTACCGTGCGTTTGTAAGAACCGAATGAAAAATTTTACCGCAAAGAAAAAGTTACAGAAAGGCTTTCGGTAACATTTCTATTTGAGGCATTTCGGCCTTTCAACAAATACTCCCCTTGAATTTTACGATGAATTGTGCTATATATTTGACAGCAGGGAGACAGCTATGCCCACTATAAAACCCGTTTCCGACCAGTATTCATACGGAAATAGGTAATCAGCGATGATTTTCCTGTCCCCGCCTTTCCGGTAATGTGTAACTATAGCATACACTAAAGGAGCCTTAAACAGCCGTTCGCCTGAGCCGCCCCTCCGCGAGGCCCCTTGACCGGGGCGGGGCAGATAGTATAGTATGTAGAGAAGGGGAGTTTACCGCATAAGCGGTAAATTGTCGTTATTAGCCATTGGGCAAAATGCTCAAAGAAAGGGCCTCAAGGTGGATAATATGAACCTTACAGACGTATCTTATAAAGTGGATAACATCGTGGATGATTTATTCGCTTCTTTTGGCAAGGACCATGTTGAAGAAGTTTTTGGCAAATACGACATTGAAGACAAAGAAGAAAGGGTTAAGCTCCTTAGAAAGTGCATGCGTGTTATTGATACCTCAAATGTTACCGATGTATTGACAATTGATGATGAATATAACGATGAATTGAAAATCTTTGTTGAAGGCTCCTGGAGATTTCTCATATAATGGACGATCTTTCCTCCCGTCTGTCCCGTGACCTGCAAATTGCCGGCGAGGTGGTAGAGAAACGCTTTAAATTTTTTACTGATGTTATCAAACCTAAAATAAAAACCAAATTTTTATCCCATTTGGTTACAACAGTTGAAGATCTGATAAATGAAAAACGGATGAAAGAAATTATAGATTCTGTCAAAGAGAAAAGAAATGACATACAACTTATAAAAGCCTTGTTTGCCAGCAGGAATGTACGATTTTATTCTATTGTGCTTATTCCGATGAATATACGCCGCCGGGCTACGACACGGTATCATAACTTTGGGGCCAGCGTGTATTACAATTCTTGTTTTAAGGACAAACAGATAAGAATTTTAATCGCCCATGAATTGGGACATATTGTTAATAAAGAGTTGTTAGGCACAGATAATGACGAAAGTACCGCGAATTTATTTGCGTATATTGCCATGCAGGATAAAAACGATTTTTATGATAAAGACAGTAAAAGCTATGTATTTAAAAGCGACATTGCCATTCTGAATGAAATATTAAACGTGTGTAATATACCGAAATGAGACTTTTCAGGAGGGTTACAAAATCCTTAATTTCAGGATACTCAGTGCGCCAGCACTAAAATCAAAAATATCCTACCCTTCCCCTACCTTATCCGGCTTTTCTTTTATCCCCGCCGGAACGCCTTAACAATCGCCGCATTGGTCAGCGGCGCCGTACCGTCCGCGCTAAACACAAAATCCCCGGTCCCGGCCCACCGCAATTCCGCCCGCCATATATCAAGTTCCTGGATGGTCCTGCCGGATAAAAACCCGGCTTTCACCGCTCCGGTTTTGGTTCCGCTTCGCCCATTTCAGAGCCTTCTCCCGGTTCCGTTCCGGGGTGGCTATCCAGTGGCCGGGATACTCCTCAAAATGAGCGAGCTGTACACCATCAGTTGTTCTGGTTCTTGCCCGAATACCATCGTTATTTTTTTGGTCTTGTCATGCTTTGAGTATAGCTCAACGGCCTGGTTTTGATAACAATTTTTTAACGATCTCTGTAACTCTTTATAATACAAGGAGTTACAAAAGCGCAACTTAGCCCCTAGGAGAATCGAACTCCTCTTTTAAGATTGAGAATCTCATGTCCTAACCGATAGACGAAGGGGCCCTGTAACATATTCCCAAGAACATACTCGGCGTTTTTCCCCAGGGAGGATTTGAACCCCCACAAGCAGATCCAGAGTCTGCCGTGCTACCATTACACAACCGGGGATGGCAATAAACACACCCAAGACCATACAAACTTTTCTAGGTTCATTTATACCAGAATTTAGACAAATTTGTCAAGTGAGAGGCCAATCATTGCAGGATGAAAGAAAGCCTTACCGGTATAGCTGACCTCCGGCGGGAATGGGGGAATCTGGGCCACAAACTCACCGATATGCCGGTCATTGCCCTGCACTGTCAACAAGTTAAGGGATAGACACCCCCTCCCAAAGGGTGATAAACCGGAAAACAAGGGGTATCATGGGAAAAAACGTGTTTTGAGGTGGTCCGGGGGTTCATAGGACAGAGGGAATATGAAAACCGGGCAAAGAAACGGAAACAGGATTTCAGCCGGAACCGTAAAACGCCTTTAGGCGGAAATCGGCCGAGGTTCCCCTCCTGAACATTCAGCCGAGGCCGATTCCGGCCGAGGTTCTCCGTCTGAACACTCAGCCGAGGCCGGAATCGGCCGAGGTTCCCCTCCTGATAAACCTCCCCCTCCCCGCCGTACCGTAAAATTTCCCGTCCCGGACGAGTACTTCTCCCCGCGAAATTGTACAGACAGGCCAGCCCTGCACTTCAAAGCCTTCATAGGCGCTGTAGTCAACATTCGCATGAAGCATTGACTTACTTAAAATCGTCCGGCTGTCAGGATCGATGATGACGATATCCGCATCCGAACCGGGAGCCAGCACGCCTTTTTGGGGATACATGCCAAAAATTTTCGCAGGGTTGCTGCAGCAGAGATCGACAAAACGGCGCAGGTCTATCCGTTTTTTTGTAACTCCTTCGGAATAGAGGAGCGGCATGCGTTCTTCGATGCCCGGAACACCCGAGGGGCATTTTGTAAAATCGTCCTTTCCCTGCATCTTCTGCGTTGCAAAAAAGAAGGGGCAGTGATCGGTGGCGACAGTATCAATGTCGGCCTCAAGACCCTTCCAGAGGGCATCCTGATCGGCAGGGCAGCGCAGGGGCGGGCACATGATGTATTTAAGGCCCTCAAGAGGGGAACCGCGAAGCGGAGCTTCGGCGTCTGCTTTCGCTTTTTTGGCCGGCATTCCGGGTCCGGGAAGGCCGTAGCGGCTTTCATCAAGCAAGAGGTATTGCGGGCAGGTTTCCGCCAGAAGATTCTTCTGCCCCCGGTTCCGGGCGGCACGGATAAACTCAAGGCCGAGCCGGTTAGTGAGGTGTACAATATACAGCGGAGCGTCATCCGCGATATGCGCCATGAGTATCATCCGGTTGATTGCCTCCGCCTCACATTCTGCGGGACGGGAAAGCGGATGATATGCGGGACTTGTTTTCCCTTCGGCCCTGAACTGTTCCCTCAGAAGATTGATTACTCCGTCATTTTCAGGATGCACGGTAACAAGTACGCCGAGTTCCTTTGCCCGTTTCAAAACCTGAAACACATCCCCGTCTGAAAGTTTGAAACCATATGTAAGGTAAACCTTGTAACTGCTTATCCCTTCGGCAGCCAGGCTTTCCATCATCTGCAGCGCAGCACTGTTCACATGCTGAATAACTCCGTGGAAACCGTAATCAATAACTGCCTTGCCTTCGGCAAAACCGTGATACTTCTTTATCTGATGATCCAGCGGACAACCCGCAGGCCCGAATGCGGGATGATCCACAATCGTTGTGGTTCCCCCGAAGGCGGCGGCCACCGTACCGGTATAAAAATCGTCACTGGCTACGGCAATACCCGTATCAAGATTGAGGTGAGTGTGAACATCAACGCCGCCGGGAACAACTATTTTCCCCGAAGCGTCAATCTCTTCCATGCCGGGGGAGAAGACAGCAAGATTCCGCCCAATCTGCGTTATTTTTTCCCCTTCGCAGAGCAGATCGCAGACAGTCTCGGAATTTTCGGTAAGCACAAGACCATTTCGGATAAGGAGCTTGTTCACGGGATCATTATAATATATCATGATTCATGGATACAATCATCAGACCGCGGCAATTCAATGGCACTGTTCGTATCCCGGCTTCAAAATCCCATACGATACGCAGGCTTCTTGCTGCCTCAATGGCGGAAGGCCTCTCCAAAATCCGCTACCCTCTGGACTCCCTGGATGCCCGTTCCTGTGCTGCCGTATGCCGGGCCATGGGCGCCAAAATTGAAGAGCGCCGCGGCATCGATCCTGCCTGCCCCAATCCTCCCGATGAAACGGGAGAAAAACTCCTGGGCTGGACGGTGCGGGGAAAATTTGAATTCCTGAATGAAAAAAACAGCTCCGTGCCTCGGCCCTGCAATGTGGGTAATTCCGGAACCACCCTCTTTTTAAGCCTGGCATTGGCGGCTCTGGGTTCCGTTCCTGTGCATTTTGACGGGGATGAGCAGATCCGCCGCCGCAGCGCGGCGCCCCTGCTTGAGGCATTGAAGGGTCTGGGAGTCCGTGTTGAATCGGCGGGGGGCTGCGCGCCCATTACCGTTCAGGGCCCCTGGAAAGGAGGGTGGATCAGCCTTCCCTCGCCCACAAGCCAGTATCTTTCGGCCTTGCTCCTTGCCGCTCCCTGCGCCCCCAAAGGAACCGTTACCGAAATTGACGTACCCCTTCTCAACGAAAGGCCCTATATCGAAATGACTCTTTCCTACCTTGAAGGCCAACAGATTCCCTGCGAACATGACGATAATTTTTCCTTCTTTCGTATTCCCGGCGGCTCTTCCTGGAAACCGATGGCAGGAACAGTACCGGGGGATTTCTCCTCCGCCGCCTTTCCCGCCCTGGCCGCGGCGGTAAGCGGCGGGGATGCGCTGCTGCTCGATCTGGATCCTGCCGACACCCAGGGCGACAAGGCTTTCCTTGACATGCTTTCCCTCATGGGCTGCGGGGTACACTGGGAGGAACACGGCGGAAGCCCTGCGGTGAGGATCCGCGGGGGAAAGCGGCTGGGGGGCGGGGAATTCGACCTTAACAAGACGCCGGATCTTCTGCCCGCGGCGGCAGCGCTGGCGGCTTTTGCCGAAGGGGACACCCTTCTCTATAATGCGGCCCATGCCCGGATCAAGGAAACAGACCGGATCACCGTGATGAGGGAAGAACTCTCAAAGCTGGGCGTACAATGCGAAGAGAGGCCGGACGGGCTTGTCATCCACGGGGAGGGCCGCATGAAAGGCGGAGAAATTGACAGCCGGGGGGATCACCGTATCGCGCTGGTTTTTGCGGCGGCGGCCTGCGGTACAGCGGGCCCCATTACAATACGCGGTTCCGAATGTGCCGCCGTTACCTACCCCGGATTCATCGAAACCGTATCAACATAATCAGATACTTCATTAAGCCTCCCTGTTCCGGTATACTCTCTCTATTATGGAGAACAGCATGCAGCAACATGACAGGCTTTTCAGGGTAAGCGCTCATTGGGCCGACGAAACGGCGCTCAAGATCATCAGAGAAAAGGGTGAAAAGGAACTTTACACCTGTGCCTCGGGCATTACCCCTTCCGGAACGGTGCATATCGGCAACTTCCGGGAAATCATATCCGTAGATCTCGTAGTCCGGGCTCTGCGGGATCTGGGCCGGAAAGTGCGTTTCATTTACAGTTGGGACGATTACGATGTGTTCCGCAAGGTACCGCTCAACATGCCCAAACAGGATGAACTTGAAAAATATCTCCGCTTCCCCATAACCATGGTGCCGGATCCCTGGGGCCGGGATGAAAGCTACGCCCGTCATCATGAAATCGATGTAGAATCCGCGCTTCCCATAGTGGGCATTGCCCCGGAATTTCTCTACCAGTCAAAGCGTTACCGCTCTTCTGTGTATGCCCGGGGCATGCGGAAGGCTCTTGAACACAGGGAAGAACTTAAAACGATTCTGGACAAATTCCGGGACGAGGATCACAAGATTCAGGGTGAATGGTGGCCGGTCAGCGTCTTCTGCGACAAGTGTAACAGGGATGATACCGATATTGACGGCTGGGACGGTGAATGGGGCTTGAGCTATCACTGCAATTCCTGCGGCCACAGTGAAACAACGGATCTTCAAACATCCAAAGGAGTCAAACTCGGCTGGCGGGTTGACTGGCCCATGCGCTGGGATTTTGAGGATGTTGACTTTGAACCTGCGGGCAAGGATCACCACAGTCAGGGCGGCAGTTTTGATACGGGCCGCCATGTCTGCAAGGATGTGTACAATCACGAAGCGCCGGTGAGCTTCCGTTACGACTTTATCGGCATCAAGGGTTCCGCAGGAAAAATGTCAAGTTCCAAAGGAAAAGTAGTGGATCTGCGGGATATCCTCCGGGTCTATACGCCGGAACTGGTGCGCTATCTTTTTGCCGGGACGCGGCCCAACACGGAATTTACCATCTCCTTCGATCTTGATGTGATAAAAATTTACGAGGACTACGACAAGACCGAAAGGATTGCCTGGAAGCTGGAAGCGGCAAAGGATGAAGCGACGTATCAACGGGAAAAGAGAATTTATGAGTTCTCCCAAACAACGGTAGACGACGAAGGCAAAAACCTCATGCCTTCAATTCCGCCCTGCCAGATACCCTTCCGGCACCTGTGTAACCTTATCCAGATTGCGGACGGCGATATCGAACAAGCCCTGGCGAATATTTCCTGTTCAGACGAACAGCTTCCCGCGCTCAGAGCCAGGGCGGTCTGCGCAAAATACTGGGCGGAAGAATGCGCCCCGGACGAATTCCGTTTCCATCTGCGCAATGCCGGAGAGAAAGCGGCCTTAAGCGAAGCAGAAACGGCGGGGCTGCGGGCCTTGCGGGATCAGGTGGTTGCGGGGATTGAAAAGTTTAACGACGACAAAAGCTGCGCCGAGGCGATCTACCGGGCGGCGGAAAGCGTCGGTCTTGAGGGCAAGGCCCTCTTCCGGGCAAGCTACCAAGCCCTCATCGGCAAAGATCAGGGCCCCCGGCTGGCAAACTTCCTCCGCTCGATCAGCAAAGAAAGGCTTATGGCTATCCTTGCGGTCTACTAGACCGCCCGCCGGTGCCGCGTTACTTTATATCGAACACGCTCCGCAGTTTCAATCCGTCCGGCTTCCCGGAAAGGATCTTTACCGTTTTGGTTCCTGCATTCATGTCGAAGTAGTTATCTGAAAGAACAAGGTCTTCGTTTTTATTGAGAATCTCAACACTCTTTGCATAGGCTGAGGCGCTGACAGTGATACTGTCGCCGTTTACCGTACATTCGAGTCCGGGATCCTGCCAGTGGAAAAACTTAGGCAGACTGAAGATAACCGTTCCCTCGCTGATACATTCCCTGCCATCGTAGAGATGATAGCTCAGGTATTCATCATCAAAAGAGAATCCTTCGGCCGGACTTCCGGACTTTATTTCCGGAACCATTACCTTGTCGAGCCAGAGGGAACTCTGGGCCTTTACCTTGACGGGAATAGTCTTTTCCTTCAATGCCCTGGCGTTCCTGTCCCGGATTTCCCATTTTACCGTAAGCTTCCGGTCTTTAAGGGTTTCGTTGGCAACAGAAAGACGGAAACTCTTTTCGATTTTTGCCTTTAAGAGCGGCTGTTTGTTGGCGTCAGGCTCCTGTGTCAAGAGGCCTTCCTCGTGGCAGGAGATCATCAGCGGCTGGAAGAAACGCCGTGCATAGTAGTGCAGCGCCTTCCAGCGGAAGTAGTAGTCCACCGAAGCCCAGGAAGTTACCGGCCATATATCGTTGAGCTGCCAGTAGATGGCTCCCATGCAGCGGCCCCGGTTACGACGGAAATGCTCCACCCCGTACTTGATCGCCTCGGCCTGGAGAAGCTGGGAAGCGTAGATCAGCGTTTCAAAACTGCCGGGGTAAAGAAAAGTCTGATACATATAGTTCATAATCTTCCCGTTTGCCGCATTGTTCCGCTGGTGTCTTTCCATCACATAGCTGAAAAAATTCCTGTCTCCGGGTTCGGTAAATGCCTCAACGGTTTTAAGGGCAGGAAGAGACTGAAACCCGAACTCGGAAACATAACGGAAGAAGTAGTTCCGGTAATCGCTGAAAGGCTTGTTTCCGTGCCATACATCCCAGTAGTGTACATCTCCCCGGTCAGGATCGTTGGGCTTGTCGAAACTTCCCCCGGAAGAGGGACTGGCAGGCCAGTAGAAAGTCTGCGGATCGTATTCCTTCAAAAGCTGGGGGAAGATGTATTCATACATCTTGATATAGTCGGCCTTCTGTTTTGGAGTATCCACCCACATGTTCTGATCGACAAACATCTCCATTTCGTTGTTGCCGCAGTAAAGCCCCAGAGAAGCATGGTGCCGGATACGCTTCACATTGTCCGCCGCTTCGGCACGGATATTTTTGTCAAAGCCATCGGTCAATTCATACACCGCGCAGGCAAACATAAAGTCCAGCCATACAATAAGCCCCAGTTCATCGCATATATCAAAGAAAAAATCATCGGGATAGTAGCCGCCGCCCCAGACCCGGACTGCGTTGAAATTCGCCGCGATGCACTGTTCCAGCAGTTTCCGTGTCCGCTGTGGATTTACCCTGGAGAGTATATTGTCTTCGGGTATGTAGTCCGCGCCCATGGCAAAAATGGGAACTCCGTTCACCTCATGGGCAAAACTTTCACCCCATTTGTCTTTCTTAATCCTTACGGTCATGCTGCGAAGCCCATAGCGGCGTTCCCAGCAGTCAACTTCCTTGTCCTTGTAGAAAAGCGTTACCTTCACCGTGTAGAGAGGATGCTCTCCAAAACCATTGGGCCACCAGAGTTCGGGCTTTTCAATGGTGATCTTTTTGGGAGACTTGCCGTAGTCGGTACTCTTGCCCGTGGGAGTAGTAATGGTGAGGGTGTACGAAAGATCCCGTTTTGAAACCCGTTTACTTCCGGTATCCGGGCTTACCTTTACCGCAAGGTCTACCTTGCCCGCCCGGTGTTTCTGGCTTACATACACTTCCCCGATACGGGCCGCGGTAATACCAAGCAGCTCTATGTCCCGCCAGATTCCCGCGTCGGGAAGCCGGGGGCCCCAGTCCCAGCCGAACATACAGTGAGCCTTGCGGATCTGGGGGAAACCGTCCAGGCACTGGTCGGAACCCATTGTCTTGAGCTTTGAATATGCGTCCGCAACAAATTTTACAGGAGAGTGAAAAACAATTTTAAGACTGTTTTCCCCTTTCTTGAGCTGCTTCTTTACATCGAATTCCCAGATCCGGTGCATGTTGTCCGTATTCCCCAAAAGAGCGCCGTTCAGATAAATATCAGAGAGGGTATCGAGGCCATTACAGCGGAGCAGCACTCTGTCGCTTGCCAAAAGATCGTTTTGTACTTTGAATGAACAGAGGTATTCGTAGTCCTTCTCCATCAGGGCAAAGGCCTTGTCTTCGTTATCCCTCCAGTAGGGATCTTCCATTTTTTTGTTTGCCAGAAGATCCGCATAGACTGAACCGGGCACCTTTGCCTGGAGGTATGCCGGTTCCCCTGTTTGTTTCATCTTCCAGTTTTCATGAAGTTTTTGAATGATCATAATTACCGCCTAATGATTCATTTAACCGAACCGAGTATCCCCGACACAAACCTTCTCTGCTGGGTAATAAAGATCAGCAGGGTGGGAATGGTACAGATGCTGATGCCGAGCATGAGCATGCCGTAATCGGTGGTGTAGCCCTGAGTCATACTGGCAAGCAGTATGGGCATGGTCTGGCTTTCTTTCTTCAGCAGGATAATCAGGGGCCACAGATAGTTATTCCAGGCGCCCATAAAGACGATGATCGCGGCGGCGGCAAAAGTGGAACTCATCACCGGAACATAGATCCGCACATAGATGCCGAATTCACCAAGGCCGTCCACCCGCGCGGCCTGCACAATCTCCATGGGGAAATTGGCGGAATTCTGTCTGAAAAAGAAGATGAGAAAGGCTGTTGCGATACCGGGCAGCACAATCCCCATGGTGGTATTGAGCAGCTTCATCTGGCTGAACAACCTGAACAGGGGCACCATTATCGAGGCAAAAGGCACCATCATGGAGAGGAGGAGGATTGCCATAAGCCTGTCTTTGGCCTTGTCCCGGTAGATCTGGAAGCCGTAACCGGCAAGGGAACAGACAAAGAGGCTGAGAAGCGTAGCTATCAGAGCGTTCCTGAGGGAATTCCCGAAGGAGAGATGCAGGGTATAGGTTGTGATCAGGGCCTTCCAGTTTTCCAGGGTATTAAAGCCAAAGAAAAACCGGCCCCGGACTACTTCGACGCTTTTATTGGTGGCGGCAAGAATCATCCAGAAAAACGGAAAGGCGGCAATAACTCCGGCCACGGCAAGAAATAGATACATGATAAGTGTAGGGGGGGGGGGGGGCATAAAACCATTCCGTGTCTTCATTGTTTCTTGTCTCCTATTTTCATCTGAATGAAGGACAGTATCGCTACCATGATAAGGATAGTATAGGAAACTGCGGCGGCATAACCAAACTGCGGCGCATAGAGGAATGAAAGGTTGTATACATACTGCGAGATTGTCTGGGTCGCGTTCCCCGGGCCCCCGTTGGTCATGACCTTGGCTTCGTCAAAGAGCTGCAGGGTTCCGTTGGTACTCATGATCGTAGTTAAAAGAATTACCGGCCCCAGCAGGGGGACTGTTATCCTGAAGAAAGCCTGGGCCGCATTGGCCCCGTCGATCCGCGCGGCCTCATACACCGATTTTTCTATGGTTTGAAGCCCCGCGAGATAAAAGATCGTATTGTATCCCGTCCAGCGCCAGGTTATTACCGTGATAATAACACCTTTCGCCAGGATCGGGTTGGTAAGCCAGTCAATGGAAGTGGAAATAATGTGAAGCCGCGTCAGCATTAAATTGATAAAGCCGTCCACCGAAAAGAAAGACTTGAAAATGATCGAAGCCGAAACAAGACCGGTAGCGCAGGGCAGAAAAACCAGCGCCCGGAAAAATCCCTTGGACTTAAGCCGCGGGCTGTTCAACATGGAAGCGAGGATCAGGGCCAGAACAAGCATGATCGGCACCTGGATAACAAGATAGATAAAGACATTCCGTACCGCTACCCGGAACTGAGCGTCCTGCAGCAGCCTAAGGTAATTATTGATACCCGCAAACTTCAGGTTGTTACCTCTTCCGCTGGAGAGGGAAAGGATAAGAGCCTGAATCATCGGGTAAAAAGACATGAAAAAGATGAGGAGGGAGGCGGGCGCAACAAAGATCCAGCCCCACAGTCTTGTTTTCTTTTCAAGGGTGAATTTCATGTACCGCCTCCGTTCCTTACGTTTTACTGGTTAATAATAAACTCCACTTCCTGCTGGGCAGTGGCAAGCACCGAATCCACAGATGCACCCTGCAGAACCTGTGCCAACGCACGTCCCACGGCGTCACGGGCCTCGTAGTTATAGACACCGTACTTTACCTTGGGCACCTTGCTGGCATAACCTACCAGATCTTCGTAGATCTTCTGTCCGTCGAAGAAGGGATGAGGTTCGCCATACACTCTGGAATCCGCCGCGGGAAGCCAGGTGGAAATGGCGCCGGAAGAGGGAAGAATGGTCTCATAGAATTCCACACTGCCCGCCCAGACCTTGTCGAGAAGATCCATGGCCACATCGGCATGTTTGGAGCTGGAAAGCACCATCCAGCCTGAACCGCCCTGACTTGAATAGTTCACCGAATCAATGGTTGCAAACCTGGGAGTACTCACTACGGCCCATTTTCCGGCCTGGTCGGTGGCGGGAACGATGGAACCGATGATCCAGCAGCCCTGGATGGTGGATGCGGTCTGACCGTTATTGAGGCTGGCAATATATGCGTTCCAGTCGGCTACCTGGAGAAGGACGCCCTTATCTACCATTTCTTTGTAGATTTCCAGCGCCCGTTTGATAACCGGATTTTCCCTGATATAGGGTGCGCCCTGATCGTCAAAGAACCATTTCCCGGCGCTCTGGGTCATCAGCATGAGGATATCCGATCCGCCGGTTGTGGTGGAAAGCATGGCTACCCCGGTCTTCTGCCTGACTACCTGGCCCTGTTCAATGAACTTTTCCCAGGTAATATCGTTAAAGTCTTCAACCGTGTAACCGGCCTGTTCAATGATGTCCCTGCGGAGGAAGGTAGCGGTAGCGCCGTTATCGAAGGGCACGCCGTAGTTCTGCCCTTCATAGATGCCTACATCCAGCTTGAACTGGGCAAACCTGGAGAGGTCAACCTTCCCGTTCAGGGGGAGGTATGCATCGGGATAGGTCTGCACAAAACGCTGGATGGAATTGTCCTGGTTAAGCAGAATGTCCGGCATATCGTCGGTCTGGCCGGAAGAAAGGGCTGTGGTAACCTTCTGCTCAATCTCGGTAATATCCATGACATCAGCCGATACATTGGGATGATCCCGCTGATAGATCTTCACCGCTTCGTTCATGGCATACACATTGAACATGGGATCCCAGCACCATACTAAAAGTTTCACCGGCGCATTGGGGTCTGCCGGAGCCGAAGCCGCTTCTTTCTTGCTGCATCCGATGATAGCAACTGCCATAAGCAGGACTACCAGGACAAGTAAAGCTTTTTTCATAATTCCTCCTGAATCGTAATCAGATGTCGTTTGAAACATCGTTATAGGGCTTAGTATAGGGAGGTTTAGGGAATTTTGCAACCACATTTTTGCGTACTCTTCAAAAGAGGCGTTTCCCTCTATGCACACTGCATCTATGCGCACTTCACTTGACAATTTGATTCATGGATCTATTATCATTAATTATGGAAAATAACTTCCCCCCCATGTGGGAAAACCCTGAAATTCAGGGAATGAACCGGCTGCCCATGCGCAGCCCGCTTTTACCTTTCGGTTCGACCGAAGCCGCCGTTGCCGATACGGTGGCAGGGCCCGAATACCGTGATCCCGGCAAAAATCCCCTTTATTTCAGTCTGGACGGCCGCTGGAACTTCAAACTTCTCCCCGGGCCGGGGTATTCCGCCGGGGCAAAGGGCGCCGATTCCTCCGGAGAGGAAGATCTCTCCTGGGTAAAGCCGGAATTCAAGACCGAAGGTTGGAGCAGCATAGCGGTTCCCGGTACCTGGACTCTCCAGGGCTTCGACAAGCCCCACTATACCAATGTCCAGATGCCTTTCCAGGCAGTCCCCCCAAAAGCCCCCAGGGATAATCCCACCGGGCTTTACCGGCGGACCTTTACCGTTCCCAGGGCGTGGAAGGGAAAACGGGTGGTGCTCCATATCGGCTCGGCGGAAAGCGTGGCCCTCGTGTACATTAACGGAAGTTTTGCCGGCATGGGGAAAGATACCCGGCTTCCCTCGGAATACGACATAAGCTCCTTCATTACCGAAGGGGAAAACACCCTCTGCATCAAGGTAGTCCGCTACTCCGATGCCAGCTATGTGGAGGATCAGGATCAATGGTGGTTCGGCGGCATACACCGAAGTGTGTTTCTCTACGCTACCGAAGACTGCTACATCAAAGACATAAAGGCCGTTCCCGGAACGATTGACAATGCGGGCGAAGGGAAACTTTCCATGAAGGTAAGCATAGGGGGTAATGTCCCCGAATCCCGAAGCACCGGAAATGTTCCGGTTACCCTTAACAAAGATACAAGGCCCTTTACCATCAAATATGCGGTGTATCCCTTTTCGCTGCCGGGCAGTCTTGCCGATGCGGAACAATTCGCCGCGGAAACAAAGGCAATCGTCAGCGGAGAAAAAGAGTTCTCCTGCAACTACAGGCTCAACGGCAATATTGCGGAGATTGAAGAAACGGTTCCCGGTGCAAAAACCTGGTCGCATGAGTCGCCTGCCCTCTATGTGGTCTCCGTGAGCCTGTGGAGGGACGGACTTCACCTGGAAAGCGCCGCATTCTGTACCGGCTTCCGTTCACTGGGAATAGGCAACCGGGAACTGAAAATCAACGGCAAGGCGCCCCTCATCAAGGGCGTCAACCGCCACGAACACGATGAGCAGAAGGGAAAAACCCTCTCTGCCGAAAGCATGTTAAAGGATATCATTCTCCTGAAAACGCACAATTTCAATGCGGTGCGCACCTGCCACTATCCCGATGATGAACGCTGGTACGATCTCTGCGACCGGTACGGCATATATCTGGTAGACGAGGCGAATATCGAGAATCACTGTTTCTACGAACAGATATCATGGGACAGCGCCTGGAATCACGCGTATATGAGCCGGATGCTCAGGATGGTGGAACGGGACAAGAACCACCCTTCGATCATCATCTGGTCGCTGGGGAATGAAAGCGGCGACGGGGACAATCACAATGCGGGCGCCGCATGGATACGCCGCTACGATCCTTCACGGCCCGTAAACTACGAGGGCGCCATCAGGCCGGAAAAAGGTCAGGGATCCTTTACCCTGGATTCCCTCAACCGGAGCCAGAACCTTACCGACATTATCGGGCCCATGTACCCGGAAATAGAACTCATCACAGACTTTACCAAGTACCGTAACGATTTCCGGCCCCTCATCATGATCGAATACTCCCACGCCATGGGGAATTCAAACGGCAGTCTTTCGGATTACTGGAAGGCGATTGAAAACCACCACGGGCTGCAGGGCGGCTTTATCTGGGACTGGATCGATGAGGGTATTGCGGCAGCAAGCCCCGACGGTAAAAAATACTGGAAATACGGCGGAGACTTTGGGGACGAGCCTTCCGATTACGACTTCTGCCTTAACGGCCTCATCCTGCCGGATCAGAGTCCCAAACCCGTCATGGCTGAATGTAAGCAGGTGCATTCTCCGGTACGTCTCAAGCCCCTGACGGCAAAACCCTACAACACGGTTTCCGGCAAGCCCTACAGTTTTACGGTGGAAAACCGCTATGATTTTTCGGCTCTGGATTGTTTGAGCCTGCGCTGGAAACTCTGTGTTCTCCAGAATCCTTTGGAGGGAGAAAAGATACTGGTAAGCGAAGAGAGGGCTCTGCCCCCCATCGGCCCCGGAGAATCCACCGAAATTGATTTCCCGGTTCCCCCCGGCTTCAAACCGGAAGATTATGACGGCACGGTATATATACACGGCGACTTTGTGCTTAACCGGGATCTTTCCGGTATGGAAAGAATGCCCTGGGCGCAGAAGGGTTTTGTGGTCGCTTCCGCGGAGGCTCTCATCCGGGAAAGCTCTGCCTCTGCGGTGCTGGCCGCGGTACAGGGCAGCGGTAATGCCGCGGCCGCGGAAGAATTTGTAAAGCTCCTGAAGCCTTCCCTGTACCGTGTTCCCACGGAAAACGATGGGCTGAAAACCTACAAACATCTTTTGAGCGATCCTGCCGCGGCCTTCTACTTCCAGAACAAACCCATGTTCCACTGGCTCAATATGGATCTTCTGCACATGCGGATAAGCGGAGAGAAAACCGAAAAGGTTTCTCAGTCCGTAAAGTACAGCGCCGTTCTGCTCTGCGGCAGCAATGCTGCGCCGGATTACAAAGACCGGAAGCTGGGAAACTACAGCTGCGTTTCAACCCCTCTGGAGGGCGGCGTATTCATGCTGGATATAAGCTTTGACCTTGACTCCACGCTACCGGAACTCCCCAGGGTGGGCGTCAGCGCGGAGATCCCCGCCGCATACTCCACAATACACTGGATAGGCCGGGGGCCGCACGAGGCTTACTCCGACCGTCAGGCGGCGGCCTTTCTGGGCTGTTACTCGGGAAGCCCGGCGGAACTGGAAACCCCCTACATTGTTCCCCAGGAAAACGGCAACCGTATCGGGGTGCGGAGCTTTACCGTTTCGGCCGGCAGTCCTCCCGCGGGCAAGGCAAAAGCCTGGACTCTGTTCGCCGAAGAACCGCTCAGCATCAGCGCCAGCCGCTACAGTCCGGAAAACATGACGGATGCGCTGCATACCTGCGATCTAAAGGATCTTATGACGGAAAAAGGAATCTATCTTCTGTACATTGATATTGCCCAGCGGGGACTCGGAACCGCCACCTGCGGCCCGGACACCAGGGAAGAGTACCGCCTCAGGCCGGGACTCTACCGCATGAGGCTCTACGTAAAGGCATAAAACTTACCTCAGTTATTTAGTGTCTGTCCGCAACCGGCTTTGTGGACAGACACTATTTAATCGGCAAGAAGCGCTTCAAAGGCGGCGTTGATCTCGGGAGTATCCCACCTGATGCTCCCCACCACAAGGGCCAGCGCCGCCCCGTCCCGGTCAAGGATAAGGCTGGTCGGGAAGGCATAGATCCCGTACTCCCCGCTGATTTCGCCGGACTTGTCCATGGCTGCGGGGAAACTGAGTTTGTAGCGCTTCATGAAGGCCGCCACATCCTTTTCGTTTTCCTGCACGTTCACCGCAAGAATTTCAAGACCCCGGCTCCTGTAGCGCCGGTAGAGATTCTCCATGGAAGGCATTTCCTGGCGGCAGGGGCCGCACCAGGTCGCCCAGAAGTTAAGGAAGACTACCTTGCCTTCAAGTCCCTTGAGGCTTATGTTCCCTCCGCCCGAAAGCGGAGCGCCAAAACCGGGTACACGGGTTCTTTCCTTCAGCACCGAAAGTCCCGCCCTGGCAAAGGTCTCCGCCATCGCGGGAGATATTGCCTTGCCGGCTTCCGCAAAGATCCCTCCCGGAACAATAAAAGCAAACAGCAGTATTCCTGCCGCGACCATATTCTTTTTCATTATGTCTCTCCTCTTCAATAGTTTGGTTTTGCAGCAATAATTCTGCTACATCCGGAATTCGCTGCCCAGATAGACTTCCCGTACCATTTCGTTGGCAAGGATCACATCCTTGTCCCCGCGGGCAACAATGGTTCCGTCGGCAATGATAAACGCCTCGGTGGTAATCTCCAGGGTATCCCTCACATTGTGGTCGGTAATAAGGATACCTATTCCTTTTTCCGCCAGGCGGCGGATGATCTGCTTTATCTCAAATACGGCGATGGGATCTATACCGGCAAAGGGTTCATCAAGCAAAAGGAATTTGGGTTCCGTAGCCAGGGCCCTGGCAATCTCGGTACGCCGCCGCTCGCCGCCGGAAAGGGTAAAACCGGGTTGTTTCCGTATCCTGCCGATACCAAATTCTTCAAGCAGGGCTTCCAGCCTTTCTTTTTTTTGAGCCTTGTTTATGTCCCGGCGGGATTCAAGAATTGCCCAGAGATTCTGCTCGACGGTAAGTTTGCGGAAAATCGAAGCTTCCTGGGGAAGGTAGGCAATGCCCAACCGGGCGCGGCGGAACATCGGCTTGCTGATAATATCAATGCCGTCCATAGTAACAAAACCGTCCGAGGGCTTATAGAAACCGACAATCATATAAAAAATGGTAGTTTTTCCCGCCCCGTTGGGGCCCAGGAGTCCGGCCACTTCGCCGTTGTGCATGGAAAAATTAACGCCCCGGACAACTTCCTTCCTGCCGAATTTTTTCTTGAGATCGCTTACCGAAAGTATGTGAAGCCGCGACGGCTCCGTCGAAGAAGGCACCGGATACGAGAGAGGGCCTGAGGAAGGAAGCAGCCAGGGGGGAGTTTGATCCTGCAGCAGGAGGGGAAGAGTTTTTTCTTCATCAGTCATTATTATTTTTCAGCGTCCCCGAGACCGCTCCCTCCATGGTAACATCATCGGTATCAAGATCAACCCGAATGCGATCCGCCCGGAATTCATCATCCTTCTTGAAGACCACGGGAAAGCCCGAAAGGTCAAGGAGTTTTTCCTGACGGCGGTAGACCGCGTATTCGGAACGGCAGACCATATCGTTCTTGAAAAGCCGGACAGAGATCTGAAAAACAGTAATCTCCGCCTCATCATCATACTCGATAAAACGGCCCCTGGCGACAATCTCGTTCTTTCTGTCCTCCAGCGTGGCGTTTCCCTCAAGCCGGGCGACCTTAAGCTTGCGATCGTAACGCAGCCTATCGGTACGAAAGACTATCTCTTTTTCTTCTTCGATGCCTTCAACCCCGCCGGTACAGTCGATAAACTGGTTGTCGTCTCCATGGATCTCTATCCGGGCAGCCTTGAGGAGCAGATTATCGGAACGCACCTCCGCATTTCCGGTAAGCACGGTAATCTCCCGCCCCACGGCCTTGGAACCCTGCATACGGTCGGCCTTGAACGTAAAGGTATCCGCAAAGGGATAACAGGGGAGCAAAAAAATCATAACAGCAAAAAAGACTTTTCTCATTTCACCCTCATTCCTCAAGAGATACTTCAGTCCCTTCACCCGGCTCTTCGGCCTCTTCTTCATTCGGCTCTTCTTCTACTATTTCCTCTTCGCTATTCACCAAATCTCCCTCTTCCTCTTCTTCTTCCTCGTCGTCGTCATGAATGTAGGTACCGGAAAGCCCGCCGTCAAACCCCCAGGTGCGGCTGCGGGCATTGGCGCTAAAACCCCAGCCCGAAAAACTGGTACCGTTTTCCCGGAGTATCCTCACCTCGTCTTCAGGATTACCCGAAAGCACACGATCCTTGTCATGCCAGTGAAGCCGTCCGGTTTCCACGGTAAAATCTTCGGACTGTACGGAAATCTGCACTCCGTCTCCCAATTCAACATTACCGGATTCCAGTTCCACCTCTGCTGTCCCTGCCCGGCCTCTCGCGTTGATATCCTCTCCGTGCCGGTCAAACTGTTCAAAGGAAAAATTTTTAAGGTCAACGATCTGTTTATCCTCGTAACGCTCCACCAGTTCCGCCATAAAACGCACCTGGGGGTCGCCTTTCCGTACCCGCACATATTCTACATCATTCATCACCAGATCCGGCCGTTCGTTTTCAAGATCTTCCGTGTCGCCGTAGTCAAAAGAACAGGCAAGAAAACAAAAGAGTAAAAAAAAGAGGAACGGCGCATATTTCACGGCAAGATCCTCACTGAGCTCCTTTGGAACGTACATCCCGTGCCGCGGCAATAAAGTCCCGGAAAAGAGGAGCGGCGGAAGTAGGCTTGGATTTGAATTCCGGATGGAACTGCACGCCCAGACCCCAGGGGTGATCCGGCCATTCCGCGCACTCCACCAGCTTACCGTCGGGGGTAAAGGCCGCAAGCCTCAAGCCCGCGGCAGACATCTCCTGACGGTAGCGGTTGGCAAATTCATAACGGTGCCGGTGCCGTTCCCTGATGTTTTTATCCCCGTAGGCCGCCAGAATAAGGGTATTCTGTTCGGCAACACAGTCCCAGTTTCCCAGCCTCATGGTGGCCCCGTAAGTGGTAATGTCTTCCTGTTCTTCCATAAGGCTTATCACCGGGTGCCGGGTTTCCTGATTAAACTCGGTGGAATCCGCATCCTCCCAGCCCAGGACATGGCGGGCCCAATCTATCACCATGATCTGCATACCAAGGCATACACCGAAATAGGGCACCTTGTTGAGCCGGGCCCACGCGGCAGCCTTAACCATACCGTTGATTCCCCGTTGTCCAAATCCGCCGGGCACAAGAATCCCGTCAACGCCGCCGCCTTCCGCCCCGGGCCCCAGAATGGAATCTACATTATCCTGACCTTCCAGCCGGGAAGAATCGATTTTGACAAGCTCTACTTCGACGCCCCCTTCAAGGCCGGCATGGAAGAGGGCTTCATACACCGATTTATACGCATCGTGGAGTTCCATGTACTTACCCACAATACCGATCCGTACCTTGCCTTTTCGGGCTGCAAAACGTTCCATCATGGAATGCCATGAACCCAGGTCTGCATGACGGCTTGCCACACCCATCCGGTTCAGCACCACCTGATCGAGCTTCTGTTCCGAGAAGATCAGGGGGATCTCGTAGATGGTGGTACTTACATCGTAGGAGGTAAAAACAGCATCGGGGGCCACATTGGTAAACAGGGCAATCTTGCGCCGCGTGGCTTCGTCCAGCATCACCGGAGCCCGGCAGATGAGAATATCAGGCTGAATTCCCTGTTCCTGCATTGCCTTGACCGAGTGCTGGGTAGGCTTGGTCTTGAGTTCCCCGCCCGCCACTTCGGGAAGGAGCGTTAAATGGACGGAAAGCACATTTTCCCGGCCCATTTCGTGGATAATCTGCCGGGCGGTTTCCAGAAAGGGAATAGATTCAATGTCCCCTACCGTTCCGCCAATCTCCACAATTATTACATCGGTGTCGGGATCTTCCCTGGCCACCGCGAGAATCCGGGCCTTGATCTCGTCGGTGATATGGGGGATCACCTGGACACAACGGCCCAGATAACGGCCTTCCCTCTCCTTGCGGATTACCGCATCGTATACTTGCCCGGTGGTAATTGAATTGGCTCTGGAAAGAGGGCTTTTGGTAAAGCGGGCATAGTTTCCCAGGTCAAGATCCGTCTCGGCGCCGTCATCGGTAACATAAACTTCCCCATGCTGGTAGGGACTCATGGTTCCCGCGTCCACATTGATATAGGGATCGCACTTCACCATGCGGACATTCAATCCCCGCCCTTCCAGCAGTGCGCCAAGGGAGGAAGCAGCAACCCCCTTCCCCAGGCTGGAACACACCCCGCCCGAGACGAAAATAAACTTGTTCATGTAGAAGAATTATCTCAATCGTCCCTGCTTTGGTCAATATCAATTATCCTCAATGTCAATTATCCTCAATATCATCAATTATCCTCATGTTAAAAATCAGCGAAAATGCGCCCCCCTTCGTTCAGTAGAAATGAGCCATGTACTTAAAAACCCGTAGAAATGAGCCCTCATAAATCTCAGGAGAAAAGCCATGATACTGCATGGCACAACTACAGAGGAAAGGGCAGGAAAAGCTCCGCGGGAAAATCATGGAAATGGTTAAACGGGAGCTTAAAACCCTCAGAGCAGC
>JAISCR010000172.1 GCA_031265435.1 Treponema sp. | reverse complement strand
TTTACCCCCCCCCCCCCCCCCCCCCCCGGTAAATTTATCAAAAATTAGGCGTTTCACAGCGTCCATTTTTTCTCCTTCCAGTCAGCACAACCTTTTTTTAGCCCTATTCGGCGGCGCTTTAGCTCTGTTGAGATGCTTCTTAGGGCTAATGAGACTCTCTTTAGCCGTACCAAACCTTTCAATTTATTTGAATCAGTTTCATTCCAAAGACATACAGGAGGCGTTATATGTCGGGTAAGGGAAAAACCGCGTATTACTTTCCCATGAAAGGTTCGGCAAAATCGCGGGACTTTTTTGTTGTGTTTTCCGGGGATATCCCCGAAACAAGCTAACCCGTTGGGTTAACAAATAAAACTATGAAGGAGCATTTTATGAAAAATTTTCCAAAGGTGATAACAGGTAATGAATGTTTGCCCAAAAAAGGAGGTGGAAACATGAAAAGAAATTATTTCTCTTTTTTTATTGGCCTTGTTATAGCGGGGCTACTTTTTTATAGTTGTACAAAAGTAACGCCAGCTGCGGAAATTTCGACAACGAACAGTAGCGGTCCCAGTTCCGGGTTTAAATTCGCCGATATGAAGATCCGTTATTTTGTAGGGGGAGATGCGGGTGACGCTTTCGCATCTATCGTGTATCGGGGCGCTCTTGATGCGGCGGAAATGCTCAAGCCCTATGGCGTTTCGGTAGAATATGTGTTTTCCGGCTGGGATGCGGACTTAATGCTTTCGCAGTTGAGAGATGCTATAGCTTCCCGGCCTGATGCTATATGTTTTGTTGCTCTTCAGGGAGACGAAGCTATTATGCCCCTGGCTGAAGAGGCAAAAAATGCTGGTATCATCTTGGAATGGGTTAATGTTAATCTCCCCATCGTCCGGGAAAAAATTGGTGGTGGTTATGTTGGTGTTAAAGATCTGGGTGCCCAAGGCGCTACTTTGGGGAATAAAGCGATAACCGATCTCGGGCTCAAAAGCGGGGATCGGGCGGTAGTATTCGGCGCATGGGGCCAGCCCGGACGGTTCTTCCGTGAGGAAGGAACCGCATCGGCTTTTGAAGACCATGGTATGATTGTGGAGCGGATAATTGCCGGTCCTGAAACCGCATCAGATCCTTTACTAATACTGCCCGTTATTTCCGGTCAGATTCAGAATCATCCTGAGACCAAAGTAATTGTATATAGTGGAGGGCAACTACTAGCAGCGGCCGGTACTTTTATGGAAGCTTGCGGAAAAAAACCCGGCGAGGTGTACAATATCGGATTTGACACTAATGCCGCTGTTTTGGACGCCTTTGAAAAGGGATATGTCCAAATCACCTCGGATCAGCAGCCCTATTTGCATGGCTTTATGCCTATCATGAATGCTTTTCTTACTAAAAATTTTGGACTGAGTGATCTTGAGATAGAAACGGGGGCCGGAGCTATAGATATCGATAACTACAATCTAGTAGTAGAATTGGTTAAAAAGGGTTATCGCTAGATCCCTAAACCCGAAAGGGTACCTATATCTTATCTTTATGGATGGGTGTATGAAAATAAAGAAATTTTTTTTGTCCTATCGTATACAGTTTTCTGTCTTAGGGGTGATGGTACTTTTGCTGATCATCTTTGCCATCATGAATCCTAAAGTTTTTTTGAGCTATAATACCTATCGGGCATTATTTATTGTATACCCCATACCCCTCATGCTGGTCTGTGGCCTTGTTTTTGTTACGGCCAGCGGTGAAAGCGATCTGTCTTTCCCATCCACCATAGGGATAGCCCTCTGGTTGTTTTCCCTGATTACTCTCAAGACAGGGTACCCTTTTTTTGGTTTCTTCTGTGCTATTCTGTCCGGTCTTCTGATCGGCCTAGTCAACGGGCTTTTGATCACAAAACTAAAGCTGAGTTCTCTGGTGGTGACCCTGGGGATGAATTTTTTGCTACGGGGTCTCATCATGATTGGTACCAGCGGTCATGGGATACCTTTAACCTTCCTCAATAAATCAACCTTTTATAAGATCTTTGTCGGAAAGATTGGGGATTTCCCGATACAGATGTTATGGGGTCTAGTGTTTATGGGGATATGTATTCTGGTGTTCAATTTCCATCGCTTCGGCGCCCATGTCTGTTATGTGGGGGATAATCCTACGAGCGCCGCCGAAACAGGGGTAAAGGTAGAACGGATTAAAATTGGGGCTTACATGGTTACCGGTCTAGCCGCCGCCTTAGCCGGGGTATTTACCGGGCTTGTCAATAATGCATTTTTTCCTACCTCAGGCTCAGGCTATCTTTTAACCTCTCTGGCGGCAGTGTTTCTTGGGGGTACCCCCACTTGGGGTGGCATTGGTACAATCCTGGGAGGCGCTATCGGAGCCTTTATCTTGAGTTTCCTTGAAAATGGGATAATTTCGTCGGGTTTAACCGGATTTTATACTCAATTTTTCTTTGGGCTTATCATTGTGCTGGCTCTGATAAGCCACAAGTTCACCGGCATTCGGCGTAAGGGGAATTAAAATTATGACAGAAAACATACCGTTAGTCAGCATGAAAGGCATTACCAAAAATTTTGGTACTATCGAAGCTTTGCGGGGACTTGATCTTGAAATCGGTAGTAATGATATTGTTGGGCTTTTGGGTGATAATGGGGCGGGTAAATCAACGCTCATGAAGATCCTCACCGGGGTTTATCTTCCCAGCAGGGGAGAAATTTTCTGGAAGGGTAAAAAGCTTGTAAACCACAATGTAAAGATGGCCCGGGATCTTGGCATCGAAACGGTATTCCAGGACCGGGCACTCTGTGAACAGCACAGTATATGGCGTAACATTTTTATGGGCCGGGAGATTACCACAAAATTCGGATTTCTTGATGTAAAAAAAATGCGCGAAGAAACAATTAAATTGATGAAAAACACTATGGGTTTTACATCGGCCGCTATTGAGCCAAACAATGTAGTTGGATTTATGTCCGGCGGAGAAAGGCAGGGAGTTGCTATTTCGCGGGCTTTGTATTTTAATTCAAATCTCATTATCCTTGATGAGCCTACTACGGGTTTATCATTAGCAGAGACACAAAAAGTACTGGGGTTCATTAAGCGTATTAAGAACGAAGGTAAAGCGGTTATTTTTATTAGCCATAATATCTATCACGTCTATCCGGTGGTGGATAGAATTGTCCTTGTGGACAGAGGAAAAATAGAATATAACTATTCGAAAAAAGAAGTTTCACTTGAAGAGTTAATCGGAAGTATGTACACGGTTGCTGGCCATACGGTTCCTGATGATGTAGACATAGGTGCCGGTGGATGAAACGAATTCACGCTATCAATTACTACCGCAGGAAAAGGAAAATTTATGACATCATTGGAACGTTTTGAAAATACTATTTCAGGAAAACCGAGGGATAGAACCCCGCTTCTGGGTGGATGGATCTCGGTGCCCCAATACATTTGCCGCATTGCCGGCGTTGGGGAAGATGCCTTCTGGGCGGACCCGTTTACCGTTAGTGTGGATGCCTACAAAAAGCTGGGTATGGACGCGATCATCGATGTTATCGTGCCCCGCAGTAAAGAGGATTTCCGCATTATCGACGCGAACAGTTACTTCCACGCCGATACCGGAATATCTCTTGAAGACGCCCTGGAGGATATTGAAAAGCGGTGCGGTGCGGCGGAAATGGAAGCAGCTTTTGACTTTGATGAAGAATATACAAAATTTCGCGATGTTCTGATGCGGGGCCGTGTAGCGTGTGGCGATATGGTGTACATGCCTGCCCAGTGGGATGCCGGGGCAAAGCTGGAATGGTTTAACGACTACGGATATGAAAATTTTTTTATTATTGTCGCGGCCTACCCGGATCATGCCAAAAAATTGATGGAGATAGGCGGCACTATAGGCTGGTTCGTGAACCGCCTGGTAGCTCAGGCGGTTCGTGAGGGACTGTATCCCCACGCGATCCTTCTGGGTGAGGATATATGCTCCCAGCAGGGGCCGATGATCTCCCCTGAATTCCTTGAGGAATTCTACGCCCCTCAGCTTAAAAAGGGACTTGAACCGCTCCTTGAGGTTGGATGTAAACCGGTGTGGCACAGCGACGGCAATGTCCGGCCCTTGATTAATATGCTCATCAACTGCGGGATACAAGGTTTCCAGGGGTTTCAGCCTGAATGCGGGGTAACATTGGAATTCATTCTGGAACACCGAGCCAGGGACGGGGAACCGCTGGTCATCTTCGGTCCCCTGGCGGTAACCACGGAACTCCCGGTACTGTCTCCGGCAGAGGTAAAGGAACGGGTATGGCGGGCAATTCGTCTCTGCGAAAATGACGCCCGGCTCGTGCTCTTTACTTCAAATACTATCAACCCTGATATTCCTTTTGAAAATGTTATCGCCATGTACGAGGCGGTATTGGAGAACTGATGCGTAATACTTATGTGGATAACTGGCAGCTCATAAAAGATCGTTTTGAGCAGTGGTGGAACCGGGTGTCATGGGACAAACCCACGGACAAGCCTCTGATGCGGATCGTCGCCACCGGTAAAACCGGTAAAACCGTTCCGGTGGAGAAGTCACGGGAACCTCGGGACAAGTATCTCAATGTTTCCTCCATCCTTGCCGATTTTAGAAATTACTGCGAAACCCATTATTTCCTGGGGGACGCCTTTCCTGCGGTGGATATAGACCTGGGGCCCGGTTCCATGGCCCTCTACCTGGGCGGCGAACCGGGATTTTCCTGGGACACGGTGTGGTACAAGGAAAAATGCGAAAGTCCACTGGAATTTGATACCCTCCATTACGATGAAAACAATCCGTGGTGGATGTTGCATCAAAAGATGGCGAAAGAAGCGACGGCCCTGGCGGCGGGTGATTTCTATGTGACTATTCCGGATATTATCGAAAACCTGGATATTCTTTCCGCCCTTAGGGGGCCTCAGAACCTCTGCTACGACATCCTTGACGAACCGGAGGCGATCCGCCGGGGAGTGGAAATTATAGACGGCCTTTACTTCCGGTACTATGACCGACTCTACGATCTCCTCAAGGACGATGACGGCTCCAGTTCCTATACGGTCTTCAGCATCCTGGGAAAAGGCCGGGTAGCCAAGGTTCAGTGCGACTACTGCGCTCTCATCTCCCCGGAAATGTTCAGGGAGTATGTCCAGCCTTCCCTGCGGAAACAGTGCCGGAACCTGGTTCATTCCCTCTATCACCTGGACGGTCCCGATGCCATCAAGCATGTACCGGCCCTGATGGAAATAGCGGAATTGGACGCTCTGCAATGGACCTGCGGCGCTGGCAAGCCGGACGGCGGTTATGAAAAGTGGTATCCGATTTATGACCAGGTACGGGCCGCAGGGAAGGGCTTGTGGATACAGTTGTACGACGGTGGCGCTTCCGATTGGGCGGAGAGTGCTAAACGGCTGGTAAAGCGTTATGGGAAAACCGGTATGTACTTTATTTTCCCGCAATTCGAAAATCTGAACGAAGCCCGAAAAATGGTGAATCTTTTTGACTAAACTTGTACTTATACTGCCCTTTACCGGGGTGTTAAATTAAATTAAGGAGAATTTTTTATGTCATCTTTTTTCAGCAACGATCAAAACCGTCTGGTTTATCACTATGACGCTGAAACCCTGTGGATAGAAGGCTGGGGCGAACACAGCCTCCGCGTCCGCTCCACCAAACTGGCCCAGATACCCGGAGGGTATCAGACAGGCGGCCTTGACGGGGGAAACACCGACGACTGGGCCCTGCTTCCCCAGAAGCCCTGTCCCGTAGAGATCGCCATAGGGGAAAACGGTGCCTCCATACGGAACGGGAGGATAGAGGCGAGGATATCGAAGATAGGCCAGATACAGGTATACAACACACGAGGAGAACTACTCCTTAACGAGTACCTCCGCGGCCGGCTCGATATAAACGATCGTACCTACAGTTCCCTGGAACTGGAGGCCCGGGAATTCCGGCCCATCATCGGCGGGGACTACGAAATCACCGTTCGTTTTGAATCGGTCTCGCCGGATGAAAAGATCTACGGCATGGGCCAGTACCAGCAGCCCTGGCTCAACCTCAAGGGAACTGACCTGGAGCTTGCCCACCGCAATTCCCAGGCCAGCGTCCCTTTCATGATCTCTTCCCTGGGCTACGGCTTCCTCTGGAACAACCCTGCCGTGGGCCGGGTGTGTTTTGGGAAAAATATCACTACTTGGGAGGCGCGGTCATCAAAGAAGATCGACTACTGGATCACCGCCGCCGACACACCTGCGGAAATTGAGGAGGCCTATGCAAAAGCCGCAGGTACCGTTCCCATGATGCCGGACTACGCCACAGGCTTCTGGCAGTGCAAACTGCGGTATCAGACCCAGGAAGAGCTTCTCGGCGTAGCCCGGGAGTACAAAAAACGAGGGCTCCCTATTTCGGTAATTGTGGTTGATTTTTTCCACTGGCCCTGCCAGGGGGAATGGAAATTCGATCCCGTCTACTGGCCCGACCCGGACGCCATGATCGCCGAGTTGAAGGCCATGGGCATAGAACTCATGGTGTCCATCTGGCCCACCGTGGACAGGCGGAGCGAAAACTGGCAGGAGATGGTGGAACGAGGGCTCCTCATCCGTACCGAGCGGGGCTACCGCATCGCCATGGATTTTCAGGGCAACACGGTACACTACGATGCCACCAATCCCGAGGCCCGCTCCTATGTCTGGGAAAAGGCGAAAAAGAATTACTACGACAAGGGGATCAAAATCTTCTGGCTTGACGAGGCGGAGCCGGAATATTCGGTCTACGATTTCGACAACTACCGTTACCATCTGGGGCCGGATATTCAGATCGGCAATGTGTATCCCCTCATGTACGCCAAAACCTTCTTTGACGGCATGAAAGCGGCGGGACAGGATAATATCCTCAACCTCCTCCGCTGCGCCTGGGCGGGGAGTCAGCGCTACGGCGCCCTGGTCTGGTCCGGGGATATCCATTCCACCTTCGAGAGCCTGCGGAATCAGCTTGCCGCAGGCCTCAACATGGGCCTTGCGGGTATTCCATGGTGGACCACCGACATCGGGGGCTTTTTCGGTGGCGAAGTGACAGACCCCCGTTTTCACGAACTCCTTATCCGCTGGTTCCAGTGGGGTTGTTTTTGTCCGGTCATGCGGCTCCATGGCTACCGGGACCCCATCAAGCCGCAGTACGGTACCACGGGGGGCGCAACCTGCCTTTCCGGGGCGGAAAACGAGGTATGGTCTTTTACCGAAGAAGTCTACGAAATTTGCAAAAAATATCTTTCCCTTAGAGAAAAGCTGCGGCCCTATATCAGGGAGCAGATGAAGGCCGCCCACGAAAAAGGTACGCCGGTGATGCGTCCCCTGTTCTACGACTTCCCCGACGACGAGCGGGCATGGGAAACGGAGGATGAGTACATGTTCGGCCCTGATTATCTGGTAGCGCCTATCCTGTATCCGGGCAAAACCGAACGGCAGGTATATCTCCCCGCCGGAACCCGCTGGACAAACTGCTGGAACGGCGAACAATATGATGGCGGTATCAGCATTACCGCGTCGGCTCCCTTGGACAGGATTCCGGTGTATTCGCGGAACAATGCGGTATTTGCGTAAACACTGAGCCTATCCCAAAATAGTTGACTATGCACTAAAGTGTATGGTTTTGGGACAGGCTCCACTTTGCGTACCCTTATCGCTCATATCATTCATTTTAGTCCGATTGGCCTCCCGGCCGTCCCGGTGTCATGCCTAAAACCGGGTGATTCCGTGTTCGCCCAGGAGGGTAAAAAACTTTTTCTCGTTTTTCCTGGGCACTATGAGCAGCCGTCCTTCGGCGCGGAGGACGACGGGGGCCAGGTCCCGGTCGGAGAGGAGTTCTTCCGTCAGGGCGCGGTCGTCGGGAAGGCGGAAGACCAGGTAATCGTCTTCGGGGAAGCCGAAGAGGCCCGAGCGGGAACGGAGTTTTTCAAAAAGGCTTATCCAATGGGGGGCCGGGTCGGGATCGATAAGGGAGCGGAAACGATCGATTCGGTTCTCAATGTCTCTTTTGCTGACGCAGCCGGAAATAAAGGAAGCGGGGCTTATGCGCCAGCGGTCTTCCCCCAGCTTCCGGCCTATTTTGTCCAGGTATACCTTCCGTTCCAGGGATTCTCCCCGGACGGTAACGAGGAGGAGTTCCTTGTCCGCGATGGCTTCGTACTGCCGTTCCGGCGGTTTCGGTGCCGTATTCCTCATACCCAGGCACCAGAGGCCCAGTTCGGTTATTTTGATGGTCTTGAGGGAATCGTAGGGGGAAATGGGGGAGGGTTTCTCCCGGACGATGCCGGGGAGTGGAGGTTTTTCCTGGGTGATCTCCAGAATGCCCAGACAGGCAAAGAGGTAACAGTAGGCCTTAAAGAGGGGCTTCATCAGAAGTTCGCGGCGCAGTAAACCCGCCGGGTGGAATTCATCGTAATAGTCATGTTTAAATTCGATGCCATCCAGGGTAAGGGACCGGGCCTTCCATTTCAGGCTTTCTTCTATATCGGTATCGACAAAAAAGAAGGGCACCCCGCTGAGTTGTATCCGCCGGGCCAGTTTATCCGCGTCGAAACGACGGTCGTCGGCGGCAATGTCCAGAAGCATCCGCTTAAACACCATCCTCGAAGGGGGAAGGACTTTATCCTCCCTTACATAGTAACCCGGAGTCCTGCTGAGATGATCGATGAGGATGTTGGATTCCAGGGCGTTCCGGTCCGGGTAGTAATAAGACTTGGGATAAAGGGTTTCTTCGCCGAAAAAAGCGTCTACCAGGCTGTTGATCGCCTTTTGCCCGTCCTTGGGGCGGTGTACCTGGCCGTTCTTCATCATAAACACGAAACGGGCGCTTAATTCGGCGCTGTCCGGGGCAAAATCCCCGGCGAGCGGAAAAGGCGGCAGGCCCGAAGACTGCCGCAGTTCGGCCAGGTCCCGTTTTTTCAATCCCCTTGGAATTTTCACCTTCTCCTGTCCGTCCATCCGATCCATCAGGGAGGCGAGGCTGTCGCAGAGCAGGGGCCAGGATTCGGCAAGACCGGCGCTGTTGTTCCAGACCGGGGCGCCGGGGGGAGGCTCCTGTTCATCCGCCAGACAGTTTTCAAGGCGAATTCCCGGCGGCGGAACAAACCAGGGCGCCAGCATCCACCGGAGGCCAAAGGGTATACAGACGACGAGATGATCATAGCATGTATAAATGGGCAGGAAGTTGAGCCTGAGTTCTTTCAGGAACCCTATGACGGAGCTCCAGCTGTTAACCTTGATTTTTTCGGTCAGGGTAACGCCGTATTCCTTTTCCAGCGTTTCCAGGGGAATATCTTCCTCAAAGACAATCCGGGCCAGGATCGCCTGGGCCAGGGGGTGAAGGGAACGGAACCACTTGTCGAATTGCTCAAAACCGGGAAAACAGAGGGCGCCGGCTATTTCTTTTATGAGTTCCGTCTTTTTCCTGGCTTCCGGTTTCTGCTGGAAAAGATCCTTGCAGGCGGCCAGAAGATAGTCCATGGTAAGGTTTGAAAGGAGAGAAACGGCGTTTTTTTTCCGTTCCGCCGGGGCCATAAGATTCGGGGGCTGGCGGGTTTTGATGGCGTCAAGATCGATATCAACCTTGATGGCGGGGGTGTCCTTCGGCGCTTCTTCAGTGGTTTTTTTCGGCATTTCCATAATGGTAAAAAGCTCGCCGGGGGGAATGGGATACTTAGGCACGGTTTCCTCCCGGAGCGGTACTCTCCATTAAATAGGCCAGATCTTCGGGCTTTAAGGTCTTGAATACCCCCGAATCATCGGTAAGGAGGGCCCCGGCCAGATCCGCCTTCCTCTGCTGGAGTTCCAGGATACGCTCTTCGATGGTATCCCTGGCGATGAGGCGGAAGCAGAAAACAGGATTCACCTGACCAATACGGTGGCTGCGGTCTATGGCCTGGGTTTCCACGGCCCGGTTCCACCAGGGGTCAAGGATGAAGATATAGTCCGCGGCGGTAAGGTTAAGCCCGGCCCCGCCTGTTTTCAAGGTCATCACAAAAGCCTTGATTTCGGCGTCGGTCTGGAAGCGGCGTACCAGGTTCTGCCGGTCCGAAGTGGCGCCGGTCATGGTGAGATGGGGAATTCCCAGGGCGGTAAGATCCCCGCTGACCAGTTCCACCTGGGCGAGGAAATTGGTAAAGATAAGGCACTTGTGGCCGTTTTCGGCGATTTCGGGAACGATTTCCCGGAGGTACTGCCGTTTTGCCGAGGGCAGAACCGCCACAGACGCCTGGGCCGCAACAGTGTCGGAAGAAATATCCTGGGAACCTTCGTAATCCAGGTCCGATTCGGGGACGCTGGCAAGACGCCTGAGTTCCGAAAGCGCCTTGAGGATCACAAAGGCCTGCTTGTTACATTCCCCATTGGCGATAAAGCCGTCGATCATCAGCTTGTACTCCAGCCGCCGCCGGTGATAAGCCGCCAGGTGGGCGCCTTCCAGTTCGATATAGGCGGTCTCTTCGGTTTTTTCAGGCAGTTCCGCAAGAACGTCCCGTTTGAGGCGGCGGAGCATGAAGGGGTAGATCCGCAGCCTGAGATCCCGCAGGGCATCTTCGTCCCCGGAATCCTGAATCGGTCTAAGGTAGCGCTGGACAAAAAATTTCTCCGACCCGAAAAAGCGGGGATTGAGGAAGCGGAACAGGCTGTAAAGGTCGGAAAGGTTGTTTTCCACCGGAGTACCGCTCAGGGCCAGGCGGTGGATCGTGTTGATGCCCAGAATCGCCGCGCTGGTCTGGGTGGTCAGGTTCTTGATGTTCTGGGATTCGTCCAGAATTACATAGAAGAATTCCCGTTTTTGAAATTCCTCCACATCCCGCCTGATGGTCGCGTAGGTACTGAGGATGATCCTGAAGCCCCCAGCATCCAGTTCCGCCAGATCCCGTCCCAGGCCGTAGTACACCGAATAGGGCAGGCCCGGACCGAAACGGTCAAGTTCGGCGGCCCAGTTGTACACCAGGGATTTTGGGCAGACGATGAGACAGAGCCCGCTTCCCTCGCTCTGTGTCTTTTGCCGCTCCTCATAGATGCCCCTGAGAAGGGCGATAACCTGGATGGTCTTCCCCAGGCCCATTTCGTCCGCCAGGCAGGCGCCCATCCGGTGTTCCCGGAGGTAATCCAGCCAACGGACGCCGTATTCCTGATAGGGTCTGAGGCTCCCGTTTTCCAGGGTCCAGCGGCCTTTACGGCCGCCTATGCTGTTGTAGCCTTCAAAAAATTTCCGTCCCTGTTCCCAGGCTTCTCCCTCAATTTCGATAGTCTCGTCCCGCAGGAGGAGAGGGATATCGAAATAGGAAAGCTCCACGGTTTCGTCACCCTTGACCTTGGAAACCAGCCGATCCAGGCGTTCCATAGTCTGCCGGTCAGGAAAGGAACGGGTTCCGTCGGAAAGGGTGATACAGGCCCGGTTCCGGTACTCTTCCATAAAGCGGGCAAAGGAAAAACTCTCCCCTCTCATTTCCACCCTGGCTTCCCCGGCAAGGTAGTCGATCCCCGTGCCCAGGGAAAACCGGATCCGGGGCCTGGCGAAGCTGAATTTATACGCCGCCAGAACCTGGGTCTCCAGGAGCACGAAACGGCCGGTTAGATCGAGGATGGATTCGCTTAAAAAAACGGAGGCAAATTCCGGGGCAATGATGAAACGGCCTCCTTCTTCGTAGACCTGGCTTTTTGCCGCCCCCCGGTTTCCCCTGAACAGGAGGGAGCGGAAGGTTTCTTCCGGCGGATCCGGAAAAACCACCTCGGCTATCCCCAGGGTTTTGGAATCCTCGTCCAACTCTACCGCGGTGATGATCTCCTCGTTTTCCAGAAAAAGGGGAGGAAAGCCCCGGAGAAAACTGATGGGCCGTACATGGAGGTAGCCATACTTGTCGATTTCCATAAAGAGAAGGGCCGGCAGGGCCTGAACCGGGCGGATACGTTTTACGTTCCACCCCGGATAAAGGAGTTCCAGGCCGGGGAAATTGGAGAAGGCCAGGGAGAGAAAGGCCGGAAGATCCCCCGGGCTTAAACGGGAATTGAGCCGGTCGGTATCGTGCCAGCGCCCGCCTAAGTCCTGGATATGGTAGGCCCGGTTCTGATACACCGCAAGCCGGGGAGCGGCGGCGAAAAGTTTTTTCCCCTCCGCGGTAACAGGGGCGCCTTCTTCGTCAAGGAGAACCGGGAAGACATTCACCGCCCCCGCGTGTTCCTCTATTTTGAGAACCCAGCGGCAGGAACCTCCGTCGGTCAGGGCCGCGCCTTTCCCGTCCCGAAGCAGCCCCGCGGAAAGGGCCAGTTCGATAAGTCCCCCGCCGGGATTGCGGAGGGTGTTTTCCTCCAGGACTCCGTCAAAACGGAAACTGAAGTCCCCTTCTTCCGCCCGGCGCCGGGCCTGAAATTCCCGAAGGAGTTCCCGTTCCGTCCCGGTATACCGCCGGTAATCGGGAACCTGGGCACTTCCCTTGTTCGTGTGCAGATGGAAAGCGATTCCCGGGCCTTCCCTGCCCAGGCTGAAATAAAAGCCTGTTTTTGATGAGACAGCGGCATCCTGGGGCGAAACACGCCGGGAAACCGGAACCTCCCCCGCGCCATCAGGTTCCGTTCCCGCGTTCAGCAGGGCATTTTTGGAAGGCCGTCCCCGGCGTTTGACGGCATTTACCTCGGGCGCTTCCTTTACCGGGGCCTGAGGCGTCTGCTTTGTTTGTGCTTTTAAGGGAGGCCGTCCCCGCTTCCCTTTTACCTGACCCATGAGAGTAGTATGTAAAAATAAGGCCGGTTTGGCAAGGTGAGAAAGTCCTTCTATCTCCGGTATCTTAACCCTTTGTATTTTTTTGGACGATCTTACAGGGTTATGAACAAAATTAACTATTTTGCCTGAAACCCGCATGTATATGATTACTGTCGAAGAAGGAAAGAGAAGAGTGAGGGACTCTTAAAAACTTATTCGACTTCTTCGACTCCGCGGTTAATAAAATTCTTCATGTATCCACTGTTACAATCGTGTACGAACACTAGTTCTTCCCCTTGTCGTAGGGCTGGCCCGAGGCGCGGGGAGCGTAGTCTTTGCCGCTGAACACTACCAGTGTTATGAGGGTGATAAGGTAGGGCAGCGCGCTGAAAAAGTCGCCTGTAAGAAATTTCAGGGTATCCACGTTTCCTACGACATAGACGGCCAGGGCGCTGGCCGCTCCAAAGAGCAATGATGAGCCGAGGATACCCGGGGGGAGCCAGCGGCCAAAGGAGACGGCGGCCAGGGCAATGAAGCCTTTGCCGTTGATCGTGCTTACCGTGAACTGGATTTCCTGGGTCAGTACGATGCAGCCGCCCGCGAGACCGGCGAGAATGCCCGACACCAACACTGCGATGTAGCGGATGCGGATTACGTCAACTCCGGCGGAGGCAAGGGCCTGGGGGTGTTCTCCTGCGGCGCGGAGGCGGAGGCCCCAGGGGCGTTTGTATAATACAAACCATGCGATTAGCAGTATTGTCAGCGCAAGCCAGGCTGTGGGATAGATGCCGCCGGGGCCTGAACGCATGCCCATAAGGTAGTTGGCGCTGCGATCCATCCTGAAGAGGAGCTGGCAGACAAAGACGGTAATTCCGTTGGACAGGAGATTGATCCCCGTACCGGAAATCACCTGATCTGCCCTGAGGCTTATTGAAGCAAAGGCATGGATAAGGGAGAAGAGGCAGCCTGAAAGGGCGGCGGCAAGCAGGGCGAGGGGGATGGAAAGGCCGGTACTGCTCTCCAGAAACACATGGATAACGGCGGCGCTCATGGCGCCGATGGCCATGAGTCCCTCCAGCGCAATATTCACCACCCCTGCCCTTTCGCAGATCATGCCGCCGGTGGCGGCAATGAGTATGGGGGCAAAAATCATCAATACCGAAGGAAACAAGGTTTGTACGGTGTGCAGAAATACTGTCATGATTCGATCCTTTCGGAAACAAGTTTCTCCGCGTTTTTTTCCGCTTCTTCCCTTTTCAGGCGCTGTTTCGTCCGCCATTCGATGAGTATGCGCAACCCTGCCCTCAAAGATATAAACACTACCACCATTCCCATGATGATGGCGGCGATCTCCCTGGGTATCTGCCGGGACTGCATCAGGGGCTGGGCGCTTTTGAGCATACCAAAGAGGAGTCCCGCCAGCGCGGTTCCCCAGGCCCCTGAGTTTCCTACGAGCGCAACGGCGATCCCGTCAAAACCGTAGCCGTCCTGCACGGAAAGTACCCTGCCGTAGCTGAAGACTCCCAGCGCGACAGCGGCTCCGGCAAGCCCCGCAAAGGCCCCGGAAATTGCCATGGCCGCGGTGAGTCCGCCGTTTACATTGATACCTCCATAGCGGGCGGCATCCTTGTTAAAACCTGTTGCGCGGAGGCTGTAGCCCAGCCTGGTTTTCTCCATGACGATCCAAAAAAACAGTATCACTATCAAGGTAAGATAGAGACTGTAATTGAGCCGGGAACCGTTGGTGATCGATTCCAGAAAAGGACTCGAAAGCCGGACTGTGGAGGGAAAGTTGGGTGTACGGAATGTGTTGGTTCCGGGAATCCGCAGGGTAAGGTAACGGCTTGTAAAGTAGGCAATATAATTCATCATGATCGTTGCGACAACCTCGGAAACCGCATACTTTGCCTTGAGTATGCCGGCGATTCCTCCCCAAAGCGCCCCGGCGGCCAGAGCGAAGAGGATCGCCATGATCCAGTGGAGTACCGGTATGGGGGGAAAGTAAAACGCCGCAAACTGGGCCGCGGTAAGGCCCGCAATGTACTGGCCTTCGGCCCCTATGTTGAAGAGCCCTGTCCTTGCCGCAAAGGCCATGGAAAGTCCGCAGAGAATGAGGGGTATGGAACTTACAAGCCATTCGCCGATGTAGCGGGAATTCCATACCCAGACATCCTGCCGGTTTTTTGAAAAGCCCGAAACTACCTGAAGTATCGCCTGATACATTCCCGCAGGATTTCTACCGGTCAGAGCCACAAGGATCGTGGCAACAAGGAAACCGAGCAGCACTACTCCTATAGACACCAGTGCATCGGAACCGCTCAAAAGTTCCCACGCCTTCTCTCTCACTTTCACCGCACTAACTCCCCATCATGGCGCCGATACTCCGTTCATCGGCATCCCGCGCGTCAACAATACCGGCAATGCTGCCGCGGGAAATAGCGGCAATCCTGTCGCAGAGCCCCAGAATTTCTTCAAGTTCAAAGGACACAAGGAGTATTGCCCGGCCCTTGTCCCGTTCTTCAACGATCCGCTTGTGAATATATTCAATTGCGCCCACATCCAGGCCACGGGTAGGCTGGGATACCACAAGAAGGGCCGGAGAAGAATCTATCTCCCGGGCAATGATCACCTTCTGCTGGTTGCCGCCGGACATGGAACGGGTTACCGTAGCTCCTCCCCTGCCGGAACGTATATCAAACTGCTCTATCAGCGATTCCGCGTGGAACGCAATGTCATCGAAACGCAGGAATCCTGTCGGAGAAGAATACGGATAGCTTCTGAAATTTTTAAGGATAAAATTCTCGTCTATTCTGAAATCCAGCACAAGACCGAAACGGTGCCTGTCTTCCGGCACAAGGCCGAAGCCCGCCTCGTTCCGGCCGCGGACGCTTGCGCGGGTAATATCCCTGTTACGGAGGAATATACGGCCCTCTTTCACAGGCAGTAATCCTGCCAGAGCCGCCACCAGTTCTCCCTGACCGTTACCGTCAACTCCGGCAATGCCGAGAATCTCCCCCGCGCGGACTTCAAGATTCAGGGAACGGACTGCGGTATGCCCCCCGGAACTTTCCACCGTAAGGTTTTCGATCCTCAGCACCAGGTCCCCGGGCCCGGCAGGTTTCTTGTCAATATGAAAACTCACCGGACGGCCCACCATCATGTGGGCAAGTTCCTCTTCCCCGGTTCCGGCCACATCCACCGCGGCAACAGCCTTTCCCCGGCGGAGCACCGTACATCGGTCTGCCGCCGCCTTTATCTCCTTGAGCTTATGGGTAATAAAGACGATGGTTTTCCCCTCACTCTTGAGGCGGCGGAAGATCAGCAGCAGTTCATCAATTTCCTGGGGTGTGAGTACCGCTGTCGGCTCATCGAAGATTAGAATGTCCGCGTCCCGGTAGAGGATCTTCAGTATCTCTACCCGCTGCTGCATTCCGACCGTGATGTTTTCGATTCTGGCCTTCGGATCAACGGAAAGGCCGTAGGCTTCGGAAAGTTCCCCTACCCGCTTTTCCGCAGAACGGAGATCCAGATTTCCCCAGGGCATACGGGGTTCCCTGCCCAGAACGATGTTCTCCGTAACGGTAAAATTGCGGATAAGGCGGAAATGCTGATGCACCATCCCTATACGCAGGGCTGCGGCATCGTTGGGGTTACGGATACGGGCATCCTCCCCCCGTATCCTGATGATTCCCCCGTCGGCTTCGTAGAGACCGAAGAGGATAGACATAAGGGTGGACTTCCCCGCCCCGTTTTCGCCCAGAAGAGCGTGTATCTCCCCCTGCTCCACCCGGAGATCCACCCCGTCATTGGCAACAATGCCGGGGAAGATCTTCGTGATGCCGAGCATCTCAATGGCGGGAGTCATGTAACGGCTCTTCCCGCCGCGGAACGGCGGGGCATGGATCCGCCCGCGAGTCAATCATCCAGAGCCTTGAGATCCTGCGGGAAACCGGGAAGCTTTTTGGCCTCCGCATAGGTAGCCGCCACTTCGAGACTGCCGTTGATGATTTGGGATTTGTATGTTTCCAGCTGACTCTTTATATCGGCGGTAATGGCGTTGTTGGCGGAAGAGTAACCGACCCCGTTAGCCTTCATGTCGAAGGTGATCACTTCGCCCCGGAAGCTTCCGTTCTTCACCGCGTTGAGGCCGTACACAAGACTGGTTTCGACCATTTTCAGCATTGAAGTGAGGACGGCGGATTCATTTGAATTGGGAAGCAGGCCGTCTTCATGCTGATCCGAATCCACCCCGATGGCCCAGACATTCCGGCCGGCCGCCCGGTATTCCTTGGCCTGCGCTATGGTTCCGTTGCCGCTTCCCCCCGCCGCCGAATAGATGGCATAGACGCCGCTGTCGTACCAGGTCTTGGCCTGGGTCTTGGCAAGGCCGGGTTCACCCCAACTGTTTACATAGTAATCAACAATCCGGGCATCGGGCGTCACCGCAAGGACACCCTGGATGTAACCAACCTCAAACTTGGTAATAGTCGCCCCCGGAATGCCTCCGATGAACCCGAAACGGGGATTGCTGATCCCGTCGGCCCTGGCCTTTAGAGCGGCGGCGGCGCCTGCGAGGAAGGAGCCTTCATGCTCGGCATAGAGCGCCTGGAGCACGTTGGGAAGCCCTACCCAGTCCACGTCCACGATCATGTATTTCTGATGCGGGTTTTGGGCGGCGACCTCGGTCAGGGCATCGGCAAAGGTAAAACCGGTACAGACGATAAGATCGTAGCCTTCATCGGTGGCCTGCCTCAGATTGGGAATATACATATCCTGAGTCTGGGCGGTAACCACATCGTAGGCCTCGCCCCGCTGTGGGGTATTTGTCCAGGTATCCCCGTAGAATTCGAGAATTCCACGCCAGGCCGCGGCATTAAAGGACTTGTCGTCGATTCCCGTCGCGTCGGTGAGAAGCCGCACCGTAACCTGTTTTCCCCCGCCGGCCGCGGGAGCCGCCGTTCCCGAATCTTTCCTGCCGCCCGCGAACGCAAAACCCAGCGCAAGCAGGGACAAGGCGGCAAGGATCAGAACTTTCTTCATGATTATACCTCCGTAATTTATTTTCCTTTGAATGAACAATAATGATTGAGGCTTTGAAGGTCAAGGATTGTATTGTGAAACGCATATAGTATAATTGATCTTATGCCAAAGCCCGGTCAGTTCAGGAAGGAATACATGAACCATAATCATTATACAAAATTTTTCGCCGCTTTTCTCTGCCTTGCCGCCGCGGAACTTGGAGCCGGTCCCCACGGGGCCGATGCCGTACCGGATCTCTATTCACCGGCAACGGCCGGTTTTGGAGGCTTCAGCACCACACAGGGCGGCGCCCCGGCCGGCGCACTGAACCCCGCCCAGGGAGGAGACGCCCAGCGGATGGTCTTCGATCTGGGCTATATAGGCATAGGCGGCCTGGGAGATGAGGGAGGCTACGGCAACGATATTGAGCTGGGCGCCCTTATTCCGACTAAATATATGGTTTTCGGTGGGAGTCTGCGCTTCATCAACAGTCCTTTTGAAGAATCCCTGCCCATCGGGAATGTCTTTAGCGGGAACCTCAATGTTTCCAAGGAATTGCTCAGGGGCATGAGTCTGGGACTGGGGCTCAACTTCGGCTTTGGAACCGACTGGTCGCTCAACGGGGATCTCGGTTTCCGCTACAACATTGGAAAACTGGGGCCGTTCCCCAATTTTACCTGGGCTCTGGCATTCCGGGGGCTGGGAAAGAGCTTCTACCCCTCCCCTTTTACCCCCCTTGGCGGTATTTCATTTGACATTGTACAGATTGAAGGGAAAGAAGGGAAACCGATCCCCTTCAGGCTGGGTTTTGCGGCGGATGCCGGTGTCCCCAGCCTCTTCGACTGGGATCATACAAGCCTCATTTTCAAGACCGGCCTCAACATGACCTTTGCCGAAATTGTGAACCTGGGGATCTCCTGGCCCGGCGCTTCGGGTCTCAATGTGCGGGAACTTTCCCGGGGGGAGCCTTTTGTGGCAGCTCCCTCAATAGGCCTCTCCGTGGACATCAAACTGAAATCCGGCGGCAAAGGTCTGGCGGGAGGGTGGCTTCCCTCCGACGGGGATCTGATCATTGCGGGCGGGGCCAAACCCCTTTACAACGACATCTGGGCCTTCGGCGGGGGACTTACCTGGTATGCGGGAATCATGGACAGGACTCCTCCCGCAATTACGGTGGATTACCCTGAAGTCGTCTACATGTCCCCCAACAACGACGGCAAGGGGGACGATCTGGAATTTCCCGTTACGATCACCGACAGCCGCTATGTTTCAAGCTGGACAATGGAGGTGAAGAACGAAGCAGGAGACACGGTACGGAGTTTCCGGAACGCGGAACGGCGGCCCGAAACCGAAGACCGGGTAAAGAATATCCTTGGAATGATCACCGATGTAAAATCCGGGGTCATAGTTCCTCCCGTCTTCCGCTGGGACGGAATCATGGAAAACGGGGAAACAGCCCCGGACGGAACCTACACCTTTGTGATCGGCTCCGCGGACGATAACGGGAATATTGCCGCGACTCAGGGCTATACCGTAGTTGTAGACAACACCCCTCCGGCGGTGGAAATTGCCGTTCCCGGTGAACAGGAACGGATCTTCAGCCCCGACGGAGACGGAAACAAGGACGTCTTAAGTTTTGCCGTTTCAGGCTCCCGTGAGGATCTCTGGGACGCGGGAATCCATGACGCCTCCGGAGTCAAGATCCGCAGTTTTGATCTTGTGGACAGGGAACCGGAAGCCGTTGTCTGGAACGGCCTGGACGATTCGGGAAACATCGTTCCCGACGGAGTGTACAGTTTCGCGGTCTCTTCCACCGACAGGGCGCAGAACCATACTGAAAGCGTCATGGAAAACATCATCGTAAATACCATTCAGCCGGTGGTGAATCTCTATATCAGTGACGGCGCCTTCAGCCCCAACGCCGACGGTATCAAGGATACCGTCAGCTTTAGCCCCTCAATACCGGTACGGGAGGGAATTACCGGCTGGACAGTGCGGATCAACGATGTCCGGGGAAATGCGCTGCGGACGCTTAGGGGCGGAGGAGACGTTCCATCAAGAATCGAATACGATGGCAAAAATGATTCGGGCGCCGGGCTGTCTGAGGGGATCTACCAGGGGACTCTTTCGGTAAACTACCGGAACGGCTATGTCTCCACAGCCGTTTCGCCTCCGTTCACACTGGATATTACGGCTCCCGCGGCATTCGTGCGGAACGAATACCCGGCCTTCTCCCCGGATAATGACGGGAATCAGGATGAAATGATCTTTACCCAGCAGGGCTCCGCCGAAGGAATCTGGACAGCGGAAATCCGCCGCCGGGAAGCGGGCCCCGATGAACGGCCTGTTAAAACCTACCGTCTCCAGGGCAGCCCTCCCGCAAGAGCCGGTTGGGACGGCCGCGGTGATGGAGGCGCGCCGGCCGCGGACGGGGAATACGTCTATGAACTGGTTTCCACGGATGCCGCGGGGAATACGGGCCGGTCCAACCAGGTGGGTTTCAGCCTCAGCACGGCCGATACTCCGGTGATGCTCAGTACCGATACCCGCTCCTTTAGCCCAAACGGAGACAGGGTCAGGGATACGATAAACATCATTCCCGTCATCCAGGTTAGTGAGGGGATAAGTTCCTGGAAGATCGATGTTTACGATGAATCAAGCAGGGCGATCAGGACTTTTGAAGGCCGCGGCGGCGCTCCCGGCCCCCAGACATGGAACGGCAGGGACAGCGCGGGAAACCTTGTGGGTGACGGAACATATACGGCAAAGATAGAACTCCGCTATGTCCAGGGCAACCAGCCCAGCGCCGTATCGGCCCCCTTTACGGCGGACACGGAGGCGCCCAGGGCGGAACTTTCATCGGCCTTTACCCTCTTCTCCCCCAACGGCGACGGAAACAGGGACTTCCTCCCCATAAAGGTAAGGACAGAGGCTTACGATCACTGGGAGGCCGGGTTGACCGATTCTTCGGGTAACCTGATCCGAAGCTGGTCATGGGACGGTTCCGCCCCCGATCTTCCCTGGGACGGCACCGATCAGGCGGGAAATACCGTTCCCGACGGGACGTATCACTTTACTCTGAAAAGTACGGACGAAGGGGGCAACAGCGCCTCGCTGAACCTGCCGCCCATCGTTCTTGACGCCAGGATACCCAGGGTCTTCCTTACCTCCTCGGTTTCCGCCGCGGCGCCCAAACCCGGTCAGGCCGCGGACCTGATACGGTTCAGCCCCATTGTCTCCCTGCGGGAAGGCATCGAATCCTGGAACCTGGAACTGAGAGGCGAAGACGGTTCCCTCTTCAAGACGTATTCGGGAAATGCGGACGTGCCCGCCTCCCTCGGCTGGAACGGCCTTTCGGACAGCGGAAACCTTCGGGAAGGACGATACACGCCTCATCTCAGGGTGCGTTACGCCAAGGGCGATATCGCGGACGCCGAAGCGCCGTCGATTCTTATCGACGTGTCCGGCCCGGAGCTGGGTTTCAGCTACAGTCCCGAATACTTCAGCCCGGATAACGACGGCGTGGAAGACGAACTAAGCATGTTCCTCTCCGCGAATGACGCTTCTCCGATTGAGCGCTGGAGTCTTGAGATACGGGAGCCTGAGGGACCGAACCTTCTCTTCTACAGGCTTGAAGGCAGGGGAAACCCGACTCCCCGTTCAATCTGGAACGGCCGCTCCAACAGGGGCGAACTGGTACAGGCCGCCACCGACTATCCCTACACATTCACCGCGGAAGACACGCTGGGGAACGCAAGCGGCATATCGGGCAAAATCGGGGTGGATGTCCTGGTGATCCGGGACGGGGATAATCTGAAAATTCAGGTTCCCTCAATCGTGTTCAGGGCCAACGCGGCGGACTTCGACGGACTTCCCCAGGCCACGGTGGACAACAATAGCCGTATCATGAGACGGGTCGCGGAGATTCTCAACAAGTTCCGGGATTACCGGGTTCAGGTTGAAGGCCACGCCAATCCCACTACCGCGCCGGGAACCGCCGCGCGGGGCAGCGAGGAACAGGGCGGCAGAGGCGTCATAGGCCTCAAGCCCCTCAGCGAAGACCGGGCCAGGGCGGTATTGGATATACTGATACGCAACGGGGTCTCCCGGAGCCGCCTGTCCTATGTAGGAGTGGGAGGCGCCCGTACCGTTGTACGCTTTGAAGACCGCGACAACTGGTGGAAGAACCGCCGTGTGGAATTCATATTGATCAAGTGAGAGCGCTATAGCGCACGCCTTTTGGGTAATTTGAACGAAAACTTCTTCGACTTTTTCGACCTTGCGGTAAATCTTCTTTTTAGCGCAGGGCGAGTGGCGGTTAAGCCTTCAGTGGAAACCCCAGTGTTTTTCAAGCTCTCTGAGGCGGGCAACGCCTTCTTTAGGAACGCCGTCTTCCCGGACTATGCCTGCCGCGGGAACATAGCTGCTGCCGTCGTGGATGCTCCACCAGGTGAGAGCTTCAACTTCGCTGTGGGCATAGCTTAGCGTGTAGAAGTCTTCGATCCAGTCCGCCTGGAGCCTCTCGTTCCAGCCCATCTCGTGCCAGAGGCCCTTGTACATGTAGCGGAGACAGTAAATGTCTCCTTCGGTGGTGGAAGGCGGCACATCCCTTTCGCAGGAGGGCACTCCCAGTTCCGTAATATGATAGGGTTTGCCGAAAACCTTAAAACGGTCATAGAGTTTGTCGATGGCAAGCATGTCCCGGCCTGGGCAGTAAAGCTGCATGCCTATCGCCTCGTATTGGGCGCCTGTTTCTTCCAGCTTCCGCAGATAAGACCAGGGAACCATGTTCCTTTCATTGATGAGGCCCCACTGCACCCTGCCGTCCGCCGCGTTTTCCCCGAACATGAAGCAGGTATTAACCACGGCGGTACAGGAGGGATCGGCGTTGTGCAGGGCGTCGGCACAGGCTTTTGTCATATCGCAGAGTTCCTGCTGATTCATCATCCAGGCATTGCACCAGTCATGGGCCTCGTTGATCACATCGTAGTAATGTATGCGCCCCCTGAAGTGCCGCACCCTGTCTGTAATAACCCGGTCAATCTCGTGGCGGATCGAGCCTGGGGAAGCGCTTCCATTGTTCCACTTGAGGTCTTTTGTCCAGGAAGGCATGCCGGCGGTATGGGCCCACCAGAGAGGATGGCCCTTGGTCTCTATGCCCTGCCTTTCAAAGGCGTCCTGCAGCCTGTCAAGCGTGGAATAGTCGATCCTGCCTCTCTCCGGTTCAACCCTTGCCAGATAAAAAGGCAGAGTGGCATAGTTAAAAACACTGTCGAAAATTTCCTTGAGGCCCGGTTCATGTTCAAAGGGATACTCAAAGCCCGCGCAGCCAAAAAGAAAATTGTTACGCATTTTGCGTTCCGCAATCCGGGCCCGGGCCCGCTCTACAACGGCAAGATCTCCCGCCCACATGGCGGCCGCCAAAGCGGCGGTGCGGTACTCCGCGGCTCTCAGGGCGTCTGAGGCCCCCGCCGTTTTAAGCAGCGTTTTTGCATCGCTCAGCATGGAGAGGCACTTTACCGAAGGGGCAAAACCGCCTCCGGCAAGCAGTGTGTCCGTTTCCGCGATCCGGGATTCGGCGGCCTCCCGCACGAACTCTACACACTCTCCGTCATCGTAGCCTTTTCCGCACTTGTCCGCGGTGATCCATACGTGGCCGTAACCGGGAACTATCAGTTTGGCCTGCAGGATCACAGGTCCCTGCGGAAAAGTAATCGTTATTTCCCCGTCTCGGCTCAGTTCCGCCCTGCGCCTGTAGGGTACAAAGTTCATGTCGGATACAAAGAAGCTTGCAAGCTCATCCCTGGAAACGCTTTCGGCTTTTGTGTTAAGAATTTTTACGTTTATTGTCATATCATTTTTCCTTTACTCCGTCCAGGAACGGCTGCGCTCTACCGCCTTGTGCCAGCCTGAGATCAGCGCCTTGCGCCGATCATCCTCAAGACGGGACGCGAATGTGCGGTCAATCTTCCATTTTGACTTGATCTCGTCAAGGCTCTTCCAGTAGCCCACGGCAAGGCCGGCCAGGTATGCGGCTCCCAGGGCGGTGGTTTCCCGGATCTTCGGGCGGAGGATCTCACCGTCCATGATGTCCGCCTGGAACTGCATCAGAAACATATCCCGGCTTGCCCCGCCGTCCACCCGGAGTTTGCCGATTTTGGTTCCCGTATCCTTCTCCATGGCCCGGATAAGATCGAGGCTCTGATACGCGATGCTCTCCTCGGCGGCACGGATAATATGATCCCGTTTGGTGCCCCTGGTAAGTCCGATGATGCAGCCCCTGGCGTACATGTCCCAATAAGGGGCTCCCAGACCCGTAAAAGCGGGAACCAGGTACACTCCCCCGGTATCCTTCACCTTTCCCGCGTAATACTCCGTGTCGGCGCTGTCGGTTATCAGCCGCATCTCGTCCCTAAGCCACTGGATCACCGCGCCTGCCACAAAGACGGAACCTTCCAGCGCATAGCTGACTTTTCCTTTTTCCCCCGCGGGCCCCGCGGCAATGGTGGTGATAAGCCCGTTCCTGCTTTTCACCGCCTCGGTTCCCGTATTCATAAGGAGGAAGCAGCCCGTACCGTAGGTATTCTTGGTGTCCCCCCTGCCAAAGCAGCATTGCCCACAGAGGGCCGCCTGCTGATCTCCCGCGGCGGAGGCGATGGGAATTTCCACCCCCTGAATGTTCACCGTGCCGTAAATTTCGCTTGAACTCTTCAGCTCAGGCAGCATGGCCCGCGGGATGTCCAGGGCCGCAAGGAGCTTTTCGTCCCAGTCGAGTTTATGAATATCGAAGATCATGGTACGGCTGGCATTGGTATAATCGGTAACATGAACCCTGCCGCCGGAAAGTTTCCAGATGAGCCAGGAATCCACCGTACCGAAGAGTATGTCCCCCTGCCGCGCCTTCTCCCTGGAACCTTCTACCCGGTCGAGTATCCATTTGATCTTTGTGCCGGCAAAATATGCGTCGGGTACGAGTCCTGTTGTTTTTTTGATGTGGTCACCCAGGCCCTGCTTCACGAGGTCATCCACGATGGAGGCGGTCCGGCGGCACTGCCAGACAATGGCGTTGTAGATAGGTCTTCCGGTTTTACGATCCCATAGTATCGTTGTTTCCCGCTGGTTGGTAATACCGATGGCGGCAATATCCTTTGCGCTTATCCCCTGTTTGGTGATAAGTTCCATCATCACCGCATACTGGGAGGAATAAATCTCCATGGGATCATGTTCTACCCAGCCTTCCCGGGGGTAGATCTGCGGGAACTCCTTCTGCTCCGCGGCCCTGATGTTCTGCCGTCCGTCAAAAAGTATGGCGCGGGAACTCGTGGTGCCCTGATCCAGGGCAAGGATATACTTTGCCATGCGCAGCCTCGCTGATCGTTTCGATTTGGAACAAACTCCAGTATATCAGACTTTCTTTTTCCGCGCCACCGCGATGAGGGACTGGGCCTGGGTATCGTAAGGCGATTCATCCCAGTCTCCGCAGATCTCCACTTGTTCAAAACCGGCGCCGAGAAGAAGGCTGCGAAGTTCCGAGGCCGCGTAGAGACGCTGAATAAAAACCTTTTCTATACGTTCGGTATCCTTGATAAGTATCCAGCGGTTCCAGATGCTGCCCCAGGAATCCACCGGTTCATACTCGGTAAGAACAATGTAACCGGCCTTTTCAAACCATTCGGCTTCCGTATAATCCCGGACGGCGATCTCCTTTCCCAGCACATCAATGATGAAGCTTCCCCCGTCCGTGAGGGAATCGTACACATTCTTTACAAAGATCCTGTCGTCGGCAGGATCTTCAAAATAACCGAAGGAATTGTAGAGGTTTACCGCAAGGTCAAAGGCCGCATTCTTCCGGAAGCGGCGTATGTCCTCCTGTACAAATTCAATCTCAAGCCCCTCCGCCTCCGCGTCCTCCCGGCCCGCGGCAAGATAGGTTTTGGTAATGTCCACCCCGGTAACGGCAAAGCCCCTGCGGGCAAATTCCAGACTCATCCGCCCGAAGCCGCAGCAGAGATCGAGAAGCCGAGGCCTTTCGGCGCCCGCGGCGGCTTTGTGCGTGAAACTTCGTTTCGTGTTCGATTCTGTTTTCAGGCCCGGCGTCTCTTCGTAGAGATTGAGACGAGCCATGCGGGTAACCGCGTCCGCCGCGAGATCCACTTCCTCCCAGCGTTTCCTGTCAAATATGACGGGGGCAAATTCCTCCCAGAAACGCTCATCGTAGAACCACTCGGTTTTATTCACGTTAACTCCACAGCCCCCGAATGAAATTATAATAATATATCCTATTTTTCCGGGAAAAATACCAAAAATCAAGAAAAAATTAGCTATATTATATACATGAAGAAGAATATCTTTTACACCGTTCTGCCCGGCGTTTTAAGCCTGGCAGTGATCTGCGCCTGTCAAACCGCGCCCGGAAAAAACGGCAGTGCCCGTTTTATCACTTTTTCAGAAAAAAAGAGCATCCCCCTTACAGACGCCGGAGAGCCCGCCATGACGCAGGAATTCAATCTCCTGGATCTGGAGGATGGGGATCCCGATTCCGCCCTTTTCCGTTCCCTCGTATACGGGGGACAGACGGCGAAACAGTATGCCGCGGAGAGGGAAAAGCTTCACCGGACTGAGTATCTTGAAGTGGAAAGCGGCTTCAGGGAAGAGAACGATTATGGGGAGTCGATGAACTGGTATCATAGCGAAACGGTAAGCCTTGTAACAGAAAGCCCCCGCATCCTGGTTTTCAGTAAAACCGGTGAATCCTATGCAGGCGGCGCCCACGGGATGCAAGAACGGTATTACTTTGTCATTGACCGCCTTGCCGGACGCCGGATCGATACCGCTTTCATCATCAAAAACGGCGCGGAAGGGGAACTTACAGCCCTTATCAACGACGCCCTGCGTTCCCGGGCGGATCTTGGCTCCGGTACAGCCCTTACGGAAGGCGGTTTTTATGAAGAAACTGTGGAAATTACGGAAAATTTCTTCCCGGACAAGGCCGGAATGAATTTCCACTGGGATCAGTACGAGATTGCCCCCTATTCCATGGGGCCCATCGAAGTTTGTATCCCCTGGAAGAAACTTACCGCCCTGCTCAGCGCCGAAGGAGAGGCTGTCCGCCGGGATTTGCGCTAAAGTAGGGGAAACCTTTGTACCGATAATAGAAGTATGAAACGGTACTGCATCAAATGCCGGGAAGGCAAAATAGAATACCTGGACATCATCCGGGAAACCGAAGACGGTTTTCTTGTCAGGCTGACCAGAATCTCCGACGGGAATGAGCGCATCATAGAAGAATCCATGACGCGGCATCTTTTCGAAATCTGTGTCAAAACCGGCTATATTTATCAGCTTGATAAAGCCGCCTTAATGAATACGGCCAGCGTAGCCTGAAAAGCTTTTTTTCTGTGCGCCCGCCCTTCGGTTCCAATGGACGTTTTCCGGATTCTTCTGTATTGTTTTTCTTATGAAGATCCGTGTTAAAATATTTCTTGTTGTCCTGCCCCTGATCATTGTCAGCCTCTGCCTTGCCGAAACCGCTTCCTACTTCAGCGCGGTAAATGGGGTCAGCCGTATCACACAGCAGTTCTTAAGCTTCAAGGCTTCGGAACTGGAAAAATACGCCGAAAACCAGTGGGCTCTTCTTGTGGAAAATGACTATGCCGGTAATCCCGACATGGTTGACGCGGCCAAACAGGCGGTGGAAAATTACGGCCGCAGCATCATACTCAGCGACACGGAACTGATTCTCGCGCTTGATCCTGAAGGGAACGCCGCCATGTCCACAGGTTCAATTGAAATTCTCCCCGGGGAACAGCCTGTGCTTGCGGGACTCCTGCAGGCGGAAAACCAGGGGATCATGACGGCTAAAATCGGCGGAACGGAACGGGTTTTCTGTTCCTTTTTCTTCCCTCCCTTCCGGTGGTATATACTCCTCATCGAGGAGAAGGCTGTTTTTTACCGGGACGCAAACCGCATCGCCTTCCAGACCATTGTTACCCTGGCGGCGGCGATTACTGCCGCAGTAATACTGCTCGTCCTCTTTTCCCGGCATCTCACACGGCCCTTAAGCCGGGTGGTACAAACCATGAAAGCCATCATAAGTTCCGCCGACCTCTCTTCCCGGGTGGAGGTGGAATACCGGGATGAAACCGGGGAGCTTGCCCGGACCTTCAACCTCATGACAGGGGAACTCGACAAGGCCTACTCCCAGATAAAGCGCTATGCCTTTGACGCGGTTCTTGCGGGGAAAAAGGAAACCAGAATCCGCCATATTTTCCAGAAGTATGTTCCAAAAGATTTAATCGACAAATTTTTTGCGTCTCCTGAGTCAATGCTCGTGGGGGAAAACCGGGAACTGACCATACTCTTCTCCGACATCCGCGGTTTTACTACCATTTCGGAATCCATGGCCCCCGACGAACTTGTAAATTCGCTTAACCGTTATTTTTCCGGCCAGGTTGACATCATCATGAACCGTAACGGCATTGTTGACAAATACATCGGAGACGCAATCATGGCCTTCTGGGGCGCTCCGGTAAAACACGATGACGACGCCCTTTCCGCGGTTCTTTCCGGCCTTGACATGATCGATGCGCTTGAGGGTTTCAACGAAAACCAGCGGAGGCTGGGAAAGAAGGAATTCAATATCGGAATCGGGATCAACTACGGTATTGTTACTGTGGGAAATATCGGCAGCGACAGGAAGATGGACTATACGGTCATCGGGGACGCGGTAAACCTGGCAAGCCGCATGGAGGGCCTTACAAAGACATATCATTCGGAATTGCTCATTTCCGAATTCCTCTACGAAAAGATACGGAGCCTTGAACCAAAGATCCCCGCCCGGCTTCTCGACACCGTTGCTGTCAAAGGAAAAACAAAGGGAGTAAAGATCTATACGGTAAGGCGCGGCATTTCCCCTTCCGAAACAAAGGCCTGGGCCATCCACAATGCGGGCATGGATCTTTACTACCGCCGCAGTTTTGCCGAGGCCGCGTTACGTTTCAGGGAAACACTCGCCCTGCTTCCCGGCGACTTCAACGCGGACAATCTCTGTAAGCGCTGCGAAGCATATAGCCGCACCCCGCCTCCGCCTGAGTGGAACGGGGTAGAGGTGATGCACAGCAAATAGCATCCGCCCATAAAGCCGCTTCCTTATGGACAGACACGTTTACTGCGAGAGGGCCTGCAGGGCCTGCCGGATCTGAGTCAACTGGGCGTTAAGATTCTCTATCTGGGCTGCCTGGTCCGCCGTCTGCGTTTCAAGTTCGCTTATACGATTCTCCCGCTGGGACAGCTGCTGGCCCTGGGCATTGACCTGGGTTTGCAGCGCGGAGATACTGTTTTCCCGGGCCGCGACAGCAGAACCAAGCTCCGCATTGCCGGCTTCAAGTTCGTCATTCCGGGCCTGCAGGGAGGCCGCGTTACGTTCATATTCCGCGATACGGCGGTTCAGGTCGGAACCCTGGGAATTACCGGCTTCGATCATCCCTCTTAAACTTTCCTTCTCCGATTCCAAGGCCGCGTTTTTTGCTTCGAGATCCGCAAGGGCTTTTTCCGCGTCCCCCGGCAGCGCTGAAGGCGGCCCTTCCGCTTTTGCCGCTTCCGCGACGAGAGCTTCAAGGGAGGCAATTGCTTCCAGATGAATTTCCTTGCGGGACTGAAACGTTTTTAAGGCGCGGAAGGAGGCGGTATTGATAAAATCCTTCATCCGGGCCAGAGTCCGTTCCGCGTCGGCATAGCGGCCCCCGGCGATGAGGGAGCGGATGGAACCATAGTAACCGCCAAGCTGGCCTTCAATAGCCTGGACCTTCTGCTGTTCGGCAGTCAGCCTTTCAAGTTCCGCTCCCGCGGTATTGAGAGCGGCGTTGCTCTCTTCGGCAAGCTGCCCGAGTTCCTTTGTACGCTGTTCAAGCTGGACGCGGAGGCTCGCCTCCCTGGCCCGTGAGTCTTCGAGGATCTTCGACCTTTCACCCTGCAAATCCGAAAGATTTACCCGGTACTCTTCCTGCATCTTCTGCAATGAGGTCCGGGCCCTGAGTCTTTCCGCGTCAAGCTGTGTCCGGTATTCTCCCAGTTCACTGTTCATGCGGGCCAGACGCTGTTCGCTTAAGGTACGCATCTGTTCCGCGATGGCGGCCTCGGAAAGGTTCTGTTCTTCAAGACGCTTCCTTTCGGTGTCGAATTCATCGTTCATCTCCTGCCGGAGCTGATTCTCCTTCTCCGTCATCTGCCTTTCAAAAGTCCGCTGCTGATCACGCAGATCGCCGTCAAGCGCTTCAAGCCGTGAATAAACCAGGGCGATCTCATTATCCTTCTCCCGCAGGGCCGCGGCGGTTTCGCTGCGGATCTTCTGTATCAGCGCCCGTTCCGCGGAATTAAAAACCAGGGGGCCCTCACGGAAGGCGAGTTCTTCCCTGCCCTGAAGAAAAACCATGATCAAAGCGCCGCCGCCCAGCAGAATCAGTGCAATCACATTCACCAGTACCGGAAAAAAGATTCCCCTTTTCTGTGCGGGAATCGAAGCATGTACGCCTTCCCCCTTCCCTTCGGCGGAAAGGGCCTCCCTGTTTTGCGCGGCGATGCTGTTTATGCTGTTTAGAATCTCCTGCTGCTCTTCGACCGGGATGCCCGAAGAAGGATCAAGTACAACATCTGTTCCTGTTTCCATTTATGCGGCCTCCGAATGAAACTGCGATTTAATTTTTAGCGTCAGCCTTCACGGCCTCTTTAGAGGCAAGCCTGATGCCGTTAGCCTTGAGCCCACGGACACTGTAATCCTGAGCCTTGAAAGTCTCATCCAGTTTCTTGAGCCGGGGCCTGGGCTTGTAATGAACCGTAAAACTGAATTTCTGCCGCGTGTCGGCATAGAGTACCGCCGCCCCTTCGGGCACCAGTGAGTACTCCTTGTTCATGATCCACCCTTCGATGACGCATCTCTTGATGAACGGGTAACCTGTATCCTTATCCCTGTAAATGACGGTGAACACCGTATTGATCAAAATCTCCTTGTCCGCCACTCCGATATACCAGGCCCCGGGGCCTACAAAGGTCTTTTCTGGAATATCCGCCACAAACCAGCTTCCTTCCTTTCTGACGACAATGATTCTGTCGAAGGAAGACACTTCCGCAATAACTTCTCCCTGAACGGCGGTACCCACATAACCGGTTTTGGCATCGTACCTTATCTGCACATCCTTTCCCATAACTTCCTTGACATCAACCTTGTCAAAGGCGCCGACCTTTGTTTTGCGGGCGCCCCTGCCCACCTCTTCGTTGGCCTTTACTTTGGTAATGATACTGTCAAGAAAGGAAACGGCATAGGCGACAATGTTTTTAAGATGGGAATTAATCGCCTTGATGCGGGCCGCTATCTCCTCCATTTCAGTCCTGGCACGGTTAATGTCATACAGAGATATTCTGCGGATGGGGATCTTCAGAAGATGCTCTACATCCGCGGCGCTTACCCCTCTGGGCCCCACTTCTTTTGCAAAGGGCCTGAAACCGTCGATGACAGCCTTGCTGACCCCTTCGGCGGTCTTCATCTTTTCAATGGCCTTATAGATCCGCTCTTCGATGAAGATCCGTTCCAGGGTACGCAGATGCAGTTTGTCCAGCAGTTCCGATTTTTCAAGCTCAAGTTCCCTTGTGAGGATCTTTACAAGCTCTTTTGAGTGATGCTTTATAACCTCCGTCACGGTCATTACCGCGGGAAGACCGTCCTTGATAACGAGGAAATTCACCGAAATGGACTGTTCACATTCGGTAAAGGCAAAAAGAGCGTCAACGGTTTCCTGGGAATAGACCCCCCGCGCGAGCTTTACCTCTATTTCGACTTTGTTTGTGGTAAAATCATTGATGGACTGAATCTTGAGCCTGCCCGACTTTGCGGCAGCCTCAACACTGTTAATGAGGCTTTCGGTTGTTGAGCCGAAGGGAAGTTCCGTAATAAGAATACGTTTGGGATCGCTTGTGTCAAGCTTTGCCCGTACCAGTACCTTGCCGTTCCCGTCCCGGTAATCGGAAACATCCACAAGACCCCCCGTTGGAAAGTCCGGGTAAAGTGTAAACTTCTTTCCGGCAAGACAGGCTTTCTCCGCCTCCAGGACTTCAAGAATATTGTGCGGCAGTATCTTTGTTGACATTCCTACCGCGATACCCTCGGCGCCCATCACCAGTATTACGGGGATCTTGGCGGGAAAAAGTACAGGCTCTTTATTGCGGCCGTCGTAGGAATCTTCCATTTCGGTAAGCTTGGGATTATAAAAAATATCTTTGGAAAGGGGCGCGGCCCGGCATTCGATATACCGCGGCGCCGAGGCTTCGTCCCCGGTGTAGATATTCCCGAAGTTCCCCTGGCGATCGATAAAGTAATCTTTGTTTGCCAGCACCACCAGAGCCGGCCCGATGGAGGCATCCCCGTGGGGATGGTACTTCATGCACTCCCCCACGATACTTGCCACCTTGTGGAACTTGCCGTCATCATTTTCAAAGAGAGTATGAAGTATCCGCCGCTGCACCGGCTTGAGACCATCCTCAAGATCCGGAATGGCCCGATCTTTAATTACATAGGAAGCGTATTCGAGAAAATTCTTGTCAAAAAGATTTTTTATATATGCCATGTATCAGGCTTTTGCCTGGGGGGAATCGGGATCTATCTGCATAAGTTCTATGCGGTTGGCGTCCTGATCCATGACCCAGGCCTGAGTGTTTTTGTCGGCGCCGGTTTTGGGCTCAATCATGATGGCCCAGCCTTTGGATCGCAGAACTTCCACCACGGCGGAAACATTATCACATTCAAGGCAGACATGGGTACCGCCGTAGGATTCCCATGTATTGGCCCGCTTCTTCGTGCCGCCGCGCATCAGCTCCCAGACCTGTCCGTGCCCCGTATCAAGGCAGCTGATCCAGGGCTTGCCGTCCTTTTCGATGGGGGCACGTTCCTTCAGTCCCAGCCTGTCCCGGTAGAAGTCCAGGGCCCTGTCTATATCGGAGACCACAAAGGCCACATGATCGATACCGAGAATTTCCTCCCTGCCGCCGTAGGCCGCGTCTCCCTTAAGCTGGCGGAGTTCAAGCCCGTTTCCTTCAGGATCGTCGATCCAGAGGTTTTTACCCTCCCCGTCAAAGGGATCGGGCTCGACACCTGCCTTGAGGAAGCCTTTGGCAGTGAGACGGTCTACGAGCGGCTGAAGCTTTGTGCAGATAATGCACCAGTGGTTGAAACCGATCTGATCGGGAGCGTAGTTTACATCCCTGTCCCTGATCCCGTCATAGAAGAGTTCGACAAAGGCTCCCGGGGCAATTTTAAGGTAGACGATCCAGGGACTGCCGTCTTCCTTGTGAAGTTCAAACGCCTTTTTCAGCCCCAAGCCGTTTTGATAGAAATCGAGCATCTTGTCCATATCCAGGACATTGATCGCATTGTGGGCAATTCCGGTAACCATAAGAGCCTCCACTAATAACAGTATACCACGGACGGAAATTTATATCCAGTGGCGCCGGACGCTCCGGTAAACAGTTCGGTATCTTCATCTATTATATTATACGCAACTTCAATAAGGTTTCCAAGAAATGGCGTTTGCTGAATAATTCAAAAAATCACCGTATGTCGTATCAAAGTCTCCAATTCCATCTGGCCTTTGTATGCCGCTTTGAATTTATACAATCCGGCGGCTTTCAAACATAGCCTTACCGAATTGGACATAGAAACGGCAATGGCAACCGCCCTCGTTGACGAATTGATAGAAGGGTTTGACAACAAATATCTGGTCAGAGGTTACTATGCCGATTTTAACTGACGAAGAAGCGGACGCTCTTGACGAGCTGTTAACCAAAACCACGCCGAAAACAAATCCTAACGTGCAGGGGCCGTTTATCAAAAACCGTGAACGGATGATTATCCTTGATACGTTTTCCGCCGAATACCTTAAAGCGAAAATGATGGTGACCAATAAAACTCCGGCGGAGCTGATCAATGGGATGATTCGCCGTGAAATGGCGCTTACTGAATAATAATAACATTCAAACAAATATCAACGAGGCGTCAAACGGTGAAATATGTAAGGCCGGCTTCCGTTGGCGGTAAATTATCCGGCATCCTCAAGCAGGTTCTTCATGATGTACTCCCGCCGCTCGGGGGTGTTTTTGCCCATATAGAAGGTAAGCACCTGGGGGACGGCCTTGAGGGTATTCACCGACACCGGCACAAGGCGCATGTCTTCCCCGATGAACTGTCCAAACTCCTTGGGGCTAATCTCCCCCAGGCCCTTAAAGCGGGTAATTTCGCTTCCCTGGCCCAGCGCGGCGGAGGCTTCGTCCCGTTCCTTTTCGCTGTAGCAGTAACGGGTTTCCTTCTTTGTCCTCACCCGGAAGATGGGGGTCTCAAGAATATAGATGCGTCCGGTGGTAACCAGTTCCTCAAAGTATGTCAGGAAGAATGTCAGGAGGAGGTTGCGTATATGGAAACCGTCAAAGTCCGCGTCGGTAGCGATAACGATTCTGGCATAGCGCAGGCCTTCTACGTCATTCTCTATGCCCAGGGCCATCATCATGTTGTAGAGTTCCTCGTTCTTGTAGATGGCGGCCCGTTTCTTACCGTACACATTCTCCACCTTGCCGCGGAGGCTGAATATCGCATGGCTCATCACATCCCGGCTTGAGACCATGGAGCCTGTGGCGCTGTCCCCTTCGGTGAGGAAGATCGTGGAATTCTCCCCGTCCTTGCCGTCTTCCAGATGGTGTTTGCAGTCCTTGAGTTTGGGGATCTTGAGGGTGATCTTTTTTGCGGCTTCCCGCGCCTCCTTCTTGACGGCGTTGAGTTCCGTCCTGAGGCTCTCGTTGGCGACGATCTTCTGCTCAAGCTTTTTCCCCGCGTCCTGATTCTTGTGGAGCCAGTCTTCCACCGCGGCCCTTGTCTCCTGAACAATCCAGGCCCGGATATCGCTGTTCCCCAGCTTGTTCTTCGTCTGGCTTTCAAAGACGGGGTTCTTCAGTTTGATGGAGATCGCGGCAATAGTGCCTTCCCGAATATCCTCGCTCTTGTAGTCCTTCTTGAAGAAGTCCTGAATGCCCTTGAGGAAACCTTCCTTGAAGGCGGAAAGATGGGAACCGCCGTCGCTGGTAAACTGTCCGTTTACAAAGGAGAAGTACTCTTCCCCGTAGTTGTTGGTATGGGTAAAGGCAAACTCCAGGTGCTCACCCTTGTAGTAACCCAGGGAGTAGAGATGATCCTCCCCGGTTTCTTCGGTAAGGAGATCGTAGAGTCCCCGTTTGGAAACATACTGTTTGCCGTTGAAGGCAAGGCAGAGTCCCGAATTAAGGTAGGCATAGTTGCGTATCCGTTTCTCCAGGAATTCCAGGTTAAATTCGTAGTCCCCGAAAATATCACGATCCGGGGTGAACTCAACATAGGTGCCGTCTTTCTGTACCGGGCCCTTGGCGCCTGAAAGTTTTCCCTTACGGTTTGACTTCAAGTCTCCCCGTTCAAAGACCGCTTCGGCAAATTCCCCGTTCCGGACGCTTACTACACGGAAATGGCTGGAGAGGGCGTTTACCGCCTTGGTTCCCACGCCGTTGAGACCCACGGAAAACTGGAACACGTCGTCGTTGTACTTGGCCCCGGTATTGATGACGGAAACCGCCTCCACGAGTTTGCCCAGAGGTATGCCCCGGCCATAATCCCGGATTCTGGCGCTTCCGTCCTTGATCTGCAGCTCGATAAGTTTGCCGTTACCCATGATGAACTCGTCCACCGAGTTGTCTATCACTTCCTTGACCAGCACATATATGCCGTCGTCGGGGTTGGAGCCGTCGCCCAGACGGCCTATGTACATGCCCGTGCGGAGCCTGATGTGTTCCAGGGAGGAGAGTGTTTTGATTTTTGACTCATCGTAGACTCCGGCCTGGGCGCTTGCCGGAGGCCGCGAAGTTTTTGCCGCAGTCTTTCCGGCCGCGGGTTTTTCTGTTTTTTTTGCCATATTTCTCCCAAAATGCCTGTCCTTGAGTTTTGGACAAGCCGGTTCTATAGATTTCCTGTGAAAGCCGGTTGGTTTCTCTGAATCTTTAAGTCTTTTTCCTCGTTTACAAGCGGGATGAGTTCGCCGATCCGCTTTTCCGCCGTTTCGATTCTGCTTTCAAAGTCTTCGATTGCTCTATTATACTCCTCAATACGGTTTTTGCGGTCTTCAATGGCCCGTTTAAGGCCGGCAATCTCCGCCTTCTTCTCATCAATTTCGATGGAAGCCCTGAGGCTTTCTATGTTTCCGTCCAGTTCACGGATTATCCCTTCCTGCAGCCGGATCTTTTCAAGAGGCTCTCCGGCAGCCGTGCTTTTTCCGGCAAAGTACCCGGCACAGTTTTTATAGAGCTCCGTGAGTTCCCCTTTCCGGCCCTCAATATGTTTTTCAAGTTCCGCAATATGCTTTACCGGACCGCCGCTTTCTCCAAGAATGATCCGCAGACTATGCCGTTCGCCCCGGAGCCTTTCGGCCTCTTCATTCAGAACGGTGACGCGCTCCTTCAGGCTGTCCAGTTCCTCAAGAATTCCTGCCGCCTCTCCATCCGCGGCTTCGTCCGCAGCCGCATAAGACTCTCCCATTTCCATGAAGAGCCTGTCCAGATGTTCCTGATTTTTACGTATACGCATCTGGAACAACAGGGCCTGCGCATTTCTGCCTATCCAGACAAAGATATTGGAACGGCTTCCCTCATCATCCTCTATTTTTGCCTTGAAGGCTTCAATCTTTTCTTCCAGAAGCCGCGCCTCTCCATTCTGTTCCGCCATGCGGGGACTGCCGCGGGCAAGCCTTCCCAAACGGCCAAGCATTTCATCCTGTTTGACATTCAAATTCCACTCTTCCGCCTCAAGGCTGCGGATGTCCTCATCGAGCGCCTTGATACGGCCCGCTTCCTCCTCTATGGAGCTAATCCGGGCGGCGTGTTCCTTCAAATCTTCCTGCAGGCGCCGGTATTCGAGACGGAATTCTTCTTCTGTGGGCTCCACCGCCTCCGCAGGCCCTTCCAGGATGCTTCTGCCGAAATTTTCGAGGAGGAGATCCAGAGTATGAAGACTGTCCCGCCTCTTTGCCTCGTACTCTCCAATGATTTTTCTACGTTCATCCATACTTTTACTATAGTTAAAGACAATTTCCTTGACAATCCTGCCATAGCACTTCACTATGGTAATTACTATCAAATTATCCCCTCATGAGGAGTCCATAATGTCTTATACTTCTGACAACGTAAGGAATGTATCCATTGCCGGTCATGGAGGTACCGGCAAGACCACGCTTTTTGAACACCTTCTCTTTACCGGAGGGGTCATCGCCAGGCCCGAGACCGTAGATTCGGGAAAAACGGTCTCCGATTCAAGTTCCGAAGAAATTGACCGGAAGATTTCCATCCATGCGTCCCTGGGCCATGTGGAGCGGAAGAACCGGAAGATAAATATTTTTGATACACCCGGATCATCGGATTTTACCGGAGATGTAATCCTTACGTTCCGGGCAAGTGAATTTGTCCTGCTCGCCGTGGACGGCCGTTCGGGTGTGCAGATTGAGACTATCAAGCTCTGGCGGGGCCTTGAGACACGCAAAAAACCCCGCGGAGTCTTTGTAACCAGGATGGACGCCGATCAGGCTGATTTTGCCGGGACGCTGGCCGATATAAAGGAAAAATTCAAGGTCGATCCGGTGCCGATAACGATTCCCATGGGCAGAGGTTCTTCCTACAAGGGCGTCATAGATGTATTGAATGAAAAGGCCTATCTTGTTCAGGGGGAAACGGCTCTTGAAAAGGAAGTGGAGATCCCCGCGGAATTCAAAGAAGAGGCTGCCGCGGTCCGGGAGAGGCTCATCGAAGCGGCCGCGGAAGGGGATGACAGTTTAACCGATAAATACCTGGAACAGGGTTCCCTTTCCCCGGAAGAGATGCACAAGGGGCTTATTGAAGCCCTGGCCGATCATAAATTCGTGCCTGCCTTTGCGGGTGTACCGCCGAAAAATTCCGGGCTCGTTCCCTTCCTGGAGTTCCTTGCCGATGTAAGCCCCGCTCCGGGTACAGCCAAAGACATTGCCAAAGACGGGGAAGACAAGGAGCGCGAAGTTCCCATCGATCCCGCAAAGCCTCTCTCCGCCCTGGTGATCAAGACCACCTTTGACCAGTTCAGCGGAAAACTCTCCTGGGTCAAGATAATTACCGGCAAACTTGCGGCGGACTGTGAAATTTTCAATGTGACGGAAAACAAGAAGGAACGGGTCGGCAAGATCTACATCTGCCAGGGGAAGAAACTGGAAGAGATAAACGAATTATATGCGGGGGATATTGGGATCGTCACAAAGTCCTCCACTCTCAGAACCAATGATACGATCAGCGCCGGGGACAGCGGCCTCCAGTTCCTCCATCTCCGCCTGCCTGAACCGGTTCACTCGGTGGCGGTGAATGCGACGGCAAAGAAGGATGAAGACAAGCTCGGCGAAGCCCTGATCCGGGCAACGGAAGAGGACAAGACGTTCCGCTACGAATTCAATGCGGAAACAAAGGAAACGGTTATCTCCGGCATGGGCGAGCTGCAGATAGGGATTATCCTGGACAAGATCAAACAGAACCAGAAGATTGAGGTTGAAACGCATATTCCCCATGTAGCCTACCGGGAGACGATCAACAAGAAGTCTTCCGCGGAATACACCCATAAAAAACAGACCGGCGGTCACGGTCAATACGGAAAGGTAGTGCTGGATATCGGCCCTCTGTCCAGGGGCAGCGGCTACAAATTTGAAAACAAGATCTTCGGCGGCGCGGTTCCCAAAAACTATATTCCCGGTGTGGAAAAGGGTATTACCGAAGGCATGGCCCGCGGCACCATAGCCCAGTATCCGGTAGTGGATGTGGAAGTAGCCATCGTGGACGGAAAGTACCATCCGGTGGATTCTTCGGAACTGTCCTTCAAGCTGGCTGCCCGCAACGCCTTCCGGGAGGCCATGAAACAGGCCAACCCCACCCTTCTGGAACCGGTCATGAAGGTGACGGTTTTTGTGGAGGAGAAGTATCTGGGAGACGTGATGAGCGACCTTTCCGGCAAGCGGGGAAAGATCCTCGGACAGGACAGCGTAGGCGGCATCGCCGATATCCGGGCGCAGGTGCCCCAGTCGGAACTGTTACGCTATTCGATAGATCTCCGTTCCATAACCAGCGGTACAGGCTCCTTCAGCGTGGAATTTGACCACTATGCGCCAATCTCCGGCCGCATCGCGGAAGACGTGATCAAAGCCTCCGAAGCCTTCCGGGTAAAGGAAGAGGAAGAGTAGCCGCTCCCCGTTATCGTTCGCGCTCTGCTTCCGCGGCGAAACGCTTTTCAAGGCACAGGTATTCCATCCTCTGCTGGACGCATTTGTAGGCCGGCCGGATGATCCTGCCTCCCGAAACGATCTCTTCCAGGCGGTGGGCGCACCAGCCCGCCACCCGGCTTATGGCAAAGAGGGGGGTATAGAGTTCCTGCGGTATGCCCAGCATCTTGTACACGAAGCCTGAATAAAAATCCACATTGGCGCAGATATCTTTGCTGTAGCCTTTTACGGCGGCAAAAGCCTGAGGCGTAAGTTTTTCCACGAGCTTGTAGAGTTTAAATTCATCACTGAAATTTTTCTGCGCCGCCAGAAGATCCGCCTTGGCCTTGATCAGTATGGCCCGGGGGTCGCTTTTTGTGTAGACCGCGTGGCCCTGACCATAGAGCAGGCCCGTCCTGTCATAGGCTTCTCCCCGGAGAATCTTTACAAGATAGGCCAGCACTTCTTCTTCGACATCCCAGTGTTTTATGTTTTTCATGATATCGTCCATCATTCCCATTACCTTGATGTTTGCGCCCCCGTGCTTGAAGCCCTTGAGGGAACCGATTCCCGCGGAAATGGCGGAATAGGTATCCGTGTCGGCGGAGGAGACAAGGTGCACGGCAAAAGTGGAATTGTTGCCGCCCCCGTGTTCGGCATGGAGGATGAGAGCCAGGTCGAGGAGTTCCGCCTCAAGCCGGCTGTAGTGCTGATCCGGTCTGATGAGGGACAGCAGTGTTTCCGCGCTCTGGCAGCTTGACGCGGGCAGATGAATGATGAGGCTTTCGTGATCATAGTAATGCTTCTTTGCCATATAGGAATATGCCACGATGGTGGGAAAACGGGCGATAAGTTCAATACACTGACGGAGCACATTTTCCGGACTCCGGTTCTCAGGATCATCATCGTAGGAGTAAAGGGTAAGAACCGAACGGGCAAGCTTGTTCATGATATCCTGAGAGGGCGCCTTCATGATGGAGTCTTCGGCAAAGTTTGCGGGAAGCACCCGTTTGTTTCCCATGAGTGTATTGAAGCGGTCAAGTTCGGCCCTGCCGGGAAGATACCCAAAGAGAAGGAGGTATACGGTTTCCTCAAAACCGAAACGGTTCTCCTGTTCGGCGCCCCGCACCAGATCCTCTACATCAATACCCCGGTAGTAAAGCCTGCCGGGAACAGAGACTTTTTCACCTTCACTAATCATGTAACCGTGAACTTCTCCGATCCTGGTAAGACCAACCAGCACACCTGTGCCGTCGGCGTTACGGAGTCCCCGTTTTACATTGAACCTGCCGTAGAGTTCAGGATCGATGTAATCGTTTCCCGCAAGATCACTCACGTATTGTCCGGTAAGACTCATACTCATCCTCCGCCTATTTTTTTTCGTCTTCTTCCCGAATCTCAACCCGGCGTATCTTCCCGGAAATTGTCTTAGGCAGCTCATTGGCAAATTCTATTATCCGGGGATACTTGTAGGGAGCGGTTACCTTCTTCACATGGTTCTGCAGTTCCACCTTGAGTTCCTCCGAAGGAACCCAGCCTTTGGCAAGAACGATGGTGGCCTTGACTACCGTTCCCCGGTCGGGATCCGGCACACCGGTAATGGCACATTCCAGCACGGAGGGGTGTTCATGAAGGGCGCTCTCCACCTCGAAGGGACCGATGCGGTAACCGGAACTCTTGATGACATCATCCGAGCGGCCCACAAACCAGAGATAGCCGTCCTCATCCCGCCAGGCCATGTCGCCCGTATAGTAAATATCATCGTGCCAGACGCTGGCGGTAAGGCTGTCGTCCCGGTAGTAGCCGCCGAACATTCCCGGCGGTTTCCTCCGTCCGGTACGGACTACGATCTGCCCCACTTCGCCCATGTCGCAGCTGCCGCCGTCTTCCCGAATCAGATCCAGGTCATAGCCCGGCGAAGGCCTTCCCATGGAACCGGGCTTTGGTTCAAGCCAGGGGTAGGTACAGACAGTAACGGTAAGTTCCGTCTGTCCGTAACATTCCCGGAGCTTGAGCCCCGTGGCGGCCCTGAACTGTTCGTAGATCTCCGGATTGAGAGGCTCCCCCGCCACGGCGCAGTTACGGAGGGAAGAGAAATCGTATCCTGAAAGATCTTCTTTAATAAAAAACCGGTATATGGTCGGAGGCGCACAGAACGTAGTTACCTTGTGTGAGCACACAACCTTCAGCATCTGTGCGGGTACAAAACGGTCGTAATCGTAGACAAAAACCGCGGAACCGCAGATCCACTGTCCGTATATCTTTCCCCAGGCCGCTTTGGCCCAGCCTGTATCCGCGACGGTAAGATGGAGGCCGCCGGGGACTACCCGCTGCCAGTACCACGCGGTAAGTATGTGTCCCAGGGGATAGGCAAAGTCATGGCGTACCATCTTTGGCATGCCGGTAGTACCGGAAGTAAAATAGAGCAGCATGATGTCATCGTTGGTGTTGAGCGCGGAAGGTCTCGTGAGTTCGGCGGAAGCGGTATCCATGGCGCTTTTAAAATCAATCCAGGAGGAAATTGAACTGCCTGCGGAAGAATTGTCTGCCGGTCCTGCGGAGCCGGCCTTTAGGTACTGATCTTCGCGGGTATGTACCGAGCGGACAAAGGCCTTGTAACGCAGCGCGACAATATCGGAAGCCTCATCGTCCCGCTTGAGACGGAGTTCCGCTTCTTCCACCCGGAGCATCACCTGTTCATCATCCACACAAATAATGCCGGCAATATCGGCGGCATTACAACGGTATATAATATCCTTGGTAGTAAGAAGGTGTGTAGCGGGAATGGCAATGGCGCCGATCTTGTGGAGGGCAAGGAGTATGGGCCAGTATTCCCAGCGGCGCTTCAGGATGAGCATGATCGGGTCGCCCTTGCCTATACCAGCATTCTTAAGGACATTGGCCGCCCGGCAGCTCAGGGTTTTCAGTTCCCCGTAGGTGAATTCCGCCTCGGCGCCTTTCTCGTCACACCAGACCAGAGCCCGTTCGGCGGCCCTGGTTTCCGCCAGATAATCCATCACGTCCCACGCAAAATTAAAATTATCCGGTATATTAACCGTGTAGCCTGAGTAAAAGTCCTCGTAGGAATCAAAGTCCAGGCGGGAGACAAATTTTTGTAACAATTCCACTGTTTTTTCCTTTTGGTTAGATTAGTTGAAGCGCGGGTTTATCCCGGGCCGGAACAGACTCACATGATCATTGCGATAAAACGGGCCTTACCGCCTCCCAGGGCCTTCATTCCATGGGGTTCGCCGGAATCATAGTAGATAGAATCTCCGGGCCCCAGTTCCGTTTCGTGTCCGCCTACAGAGATCAGGAGCCGGCCTTCCAGCACATAGTCAAATTCCTGTCCCGGATGAGTGTTGAGGCTCAAAGGCTTGTTTTCCGTATCCGCGTCCGCTTCCACGAGGAAGGGTTCCGCCTTCTTGCGGTGAAAGTTGTAGGCCAGATTCCAGTAGGCATACATGGGACGCCGGTCTACCTCGGGAGCCTTCCCGGATCGTGAAACACAAAAAGTCTTTAGTTTGGGAGTTTCCCCCTCCATGAGTTCACTTAAATCCACCCTGAAACGCGCCGCAATTTCCACCAGCGCGCCGATGGGAAAATCCTTTTCCCCCGATTCCCAGCGCCTGTACTCGGCCGGATCAAACCCGAGTTCCCGCGCCAGAGTTTCCGCCGGTATCTCTTCTATTTCCCGCAGCACCTTTACCCGCGCAATAATTTCCTTTACTTTCTCAGTCATTTTTTTCCTCCATTATATCAAGGTATATGATCGATAATGATTCTGTCGGCCTGGCCCCGCAGGGAAAACGCCAGTTCCTTCCACACCAGCTGATCCCTTTGCGAAAGGGCGCGAAACTCCTTCTGTCTGCCGTAGGCAGATAACTCAATAAAATTATCCACCCGTTTTTTGAGTTCATCAAATTTATGTTCCTCAAAATCCCTAATCCAGGCGGGAACTTTTTTGCATGTTTCAAGAAGCATGCCGTAATGCGGCGCGCAGAGCCCTTCCGATTCCCGGTAGAGTTTCTGCAGTTCCCTCTCCTCATCAGTTTCCCCGCCGCAGCCTGAAAGAAAAGTTACATATTCATTTTCAATCCGTTTACGTTCGGCGCATACAGGGCATATTTCTTTCGGTCTCCAGGGCTTCCTCTTCCGAAAATGGGCGATCCTCTCTTCGAGAATATCCCTCCCCAGTATCGCTACCGCAAGACCGTCCCGGAACGAAACAAGGTTTCCGGAATGAAAACTGCAGAAGCCCCCCGCCTGCCGGTGAGACTTCCTGAAACTCCGGTTTGACACATGCTCAAAGAGCATATTATCAATGTAGCGGTCGGCCCGGTCGGCAACGATTCTGCAGAGAGGACAACCAGGCTGAACGGCAGCCTTCTGGAATTCAAAAAAATTGATATGCTTGTCAATCATCGGTTATTCCCGTATCTCCATAGCGCCGTCTCCGTGGGCCACGAAAACAGTAACTTTTATGTTCCGCTCCCTAAAGGCCGAAAAAAATCCGTTCTCCACCACTCCGGGGATACGGTTTATCGCGCTTTCCATAAATTCAGGATCAACCGGAGAAGGAAAACGTATATCCAGCAGAAGGTTCCCGTGCTCCGTGATAACAGGCCCGGCCTTGCGGACAGCCTCCCGCAGCGTTACTGCCGCGCCCAGTTTTTCAAGTTCTTTTGTTACGCTCAGCCTTGCCTCGATCACCGTTTCCACCGGGACGGCAAAGACGCTTCCGAGGGACGGAACGCTTTTACGCTCATCGGCCACGAGGGCATAGGAAACGGAAGCATAGGCGGCAATCTTTTCCAGAAGCAGCGCCCCTCCCCCGCCCTTGATACAGCGGCCATGAGGATCAATCTCGTCGGCGCCGTCAATAGTAAGATCCAGGCTGCCGGAAAGCTCAGGAGAATTGAGGGAATACTGGGGAATACCCAGCTTTTCACATTCAATGACCGACTGGAAACTCGTGGGAAAGGCGCGGATACCCTTAAGCCTTCCTTCCGCCAGAAGTTCCCCCACACGGCGGATCGCGTGGATGGCGGTAGAGCCGGTACCGAGGCCCAGCTTCATCCCGCTTTTTACCAGTGTTTCCGCCGCCCTGTATCCCGCCTCTTTCTTCATTTCCTGTTCTTCCATTTTGGCTTCCCGTTAAAAGACTACCCGGTCAAGAATTTGATCCGGCAGTTCCTTGCCCATAAATTCTTTGTACTGATACTGCGCCTGACGGAGCAGCATATTCCTGCCGTTGATCACCCGGCAGCCGGCGGCCGCGGCCCTTGACAGGAACTGTGTCATCTCGGGCCTGTAGATAAGATCCATGACAACTTCGTTTCCGCGGAACTTGTAGAGTTCCAGGGGATCCCGGGTCTCGTGACCTTCCATGCCCGCGGAAGTAGCCTGCACAATAATCTGTGAATATTTTTCCATAAGTTCGCTCCCCTGACTGTCCAGCCCTCCCCACTTGAAACGGTAAAGGGCGGCAAGATCCCTGGCCCTGGAAGGATTCCGGTTAAGGACAAGAACCCTGGCCTTCTGCCGGTGAAGCTCCCAGAGCACCGCCCTGGCCGCTCCCCCGGCTCCTATAACGGTAATTTTTTTGCCCTTAAAGCTGCGCTCCTTGATAAAGGCCAGCAGGGATTCGGAAAAACCTTTTGTATCGGTATTGACGCCAAGCCAGCCGTGCAGAAAACGCACAATGGTATTGCAGGCGCCAATATCCTCAAGCTCGGCGGCCTTATGGGCGCAGTGATGGAGAACCTCTTCCTTGTAGGGCACGGTAACCGAAACCCCGGAAAGCCCGATAATATCCGCAAGGCTCATAAAGGCAGCCAGATTGTCCGAAGGTATGGGAAGATACACCGCGTCGGCATTTTCAAGCGCAAAAACAGTGTTGAAAATTTTAGGGCTGTCACTGACCTTGAGAGGGTAACCGGTAACGGCAAATATTTTGGTAGCATCAGTGATAGTGCGAAAACGGTAAAATTCGGCCATCTGGACAGGATCGAGTTGACCCGGCGCGGCAGGAAGACTGTCCCACTCCCCGGCGGCGGAGGTGTAAGTCATGTAAGAGCCCAGTCTTTCCGCCAGAATGCGGGTACACAGGCCGAAAGGCCCCATCCCCAGAAGTATCTTGTCCATACCCGCGGTTTCCCCGGCGGCCTGAAAAATGGAAAGCACGTCCCCGATTGATTGAGGCGCAAGGGCTACCTTTGGAAGCTCGTCTCCCGCCCGGACAAGAGATTTTATTTTTCCCGCAATATCGCTCTCCATGCCTCTGATATTATGAAAGGATCGGATAATCCTGGTACTAAAAGTACGGGCCGCTTCTTCAAGGCTGGGAACATTGAGATCCTCTTCCAGATCCATATAGGCAAAATTCTTCCGTCTGTCCGCTTCGGCAAAGGCGAGACCCCGCGAAAACAGGTGAACACGGGAACCTTCACCGCTGTTGAATACTCCCCCGTCCACATCCCGCCGGATGGTAAGAATAACCGGAATCCCGGCCATTTCGGGAAAACGCCGGATAAGGAAACGTTCATCCGGATCAAGAAGATCGACACGCAGTTCCGCAACATCAATATACTTGCGGTATTTTTCGAGAACCTCAAGATTCCGGGCCAGAGTTTTCCCCGTAAGGCACAGACAGATCTTTGCCACGCTTACTCCATTTATAGATGAGCCTGCTCCAAAATTATGCTCCCCGCCGGATTTTGGAACAGCCCCGGATTATAGATCCGGCCGGTAGAGGAATATGGCGCTTACCGCCCCGGCCGAATCAAAATTGAGACGAACATCCAGCGGCCAGGGACTCTGCCTGAGAGAGCAGATAATACTGTCGGAAAATTCCCGAACTCCCTCCCCCAGAGAGAGAATCGCCGCAGGCCGGGGATCTCCCATACGGATTCCCCGGAAATTTTTTACGCCCACCTGCCAGACCCGGTCACGGTAAAGATAAAAATCCCCCTCAGAATAGACAAAAACCACATCATCCTGCCATTCCTGGGCCCCTCTCACCGAATACACCTCTGTGGGAACCCCAAAACGCGAAAAAAGCTCCGCGAGATCCAGGCCCACGAGGTTTTCCGGCCCGGAAGGCGCATTCTGCGCACCTACAGGCTCAAGGCCGCAAAACAGCAGTGCCGCACACGCAAAAACTCTCAAGGAAATTGCCATTACTTTAACCTATAGAAAAACCGCCTGTTTTTCAAGATGCAACCATCGGGGACGAATGTGGTCAATATCAATATGAACTCTCCGGTACATTCCGCCGGGCGAACGCAGGTAAGCGAAGGCCCCTCTCCGGCAGCTATCGCCGCCCTTTGTTTCAGGGGAGCGGAAACATACAAAAAACGCCGTGCCTTTGAATATTACCGTGAAGGGAGACTCTACGGGGAACTGAACTATGAAGAAATGGCACATCACGCCCGGCGGCTTGCGGCGCTGTTGTCGAGTCTCGGCGTGCGGAAAGGCGGAAAGATACTGCTTATTGCGGACAATTCCGCCTTCTGGCCTGTATACTATTTCGGCGCCTGCATTGCCGGAGCCCAGCCGCTGACAGTATCCCCGGAAACAGCGCGCAGAGAACAGAATGTCCTGCGGTACGAAGGAATCTCCGCGGCCCTCTTTTCGGCTTCAGGCGAAGAGGCCATTCCGGCGCTTCCCCCGGACATACCGGGAATCTTTGTTGACAGAATCCGCTGGGAGGAAAAGGGCGACGCGCCGGTAAGTTTCCACGGGATAGAAAAGCGGGTGAGCTTCCCCGTCCTGTCCGAATCCATTGCCAAAAGCGGCATTGGCCCTGTTGTAAAAGACGCATCCCCGATTTCCGTAAAACTCTACAGGAGAGACCGCTTCCTTTCGACAGTATCCCTGTCTTCCGTTGAAGGAATCGAATTCTCCCTTGTATCTCCCATACTCCACGGTTCCCTGGTAACCGTTCTTGATGAAACCTCTTCCGCGGAAAGCCTGCTTGGGGCATGCCAGCACCTGCATCCGACAGTAATTGTAACAGACGGAGAAAAACTGGAAAAACTGTTCCGGAAAAAAGTTAAACCGTGGCTTGAAAAACCCCTCTTCCGTTCCGGCATTGCCCGGTTTTTTGCGCTCCGGTTTGCGGGACGGCGCTTTATAAAATCCCTGGGAGCCTGGATACGTATTCTGTGCATACAGGAAAAACAAAACATTTCCGCCGAAACATCCCTTTCCCCGGAAGCGGAAAGCTTTATCAAAAGTCTCTCTCTGCATGTGTGCAGGGCGGAGAACTCAGACTGAGGGACGGCTGTTGTTCAGAAAATTCAGTTTTCGAACAACTCTAACTCTAGTGGTAATAAGGCTACACGCTCCCGGTACAGTTCACGGTCTATCATGGAAAGAATAAGTTCCGTGTCGCGGGGAAGTTCGTAGGGCAGGGTAAAATCCCCGCCCGCATAGTTTATCTCTCCCAGCGTGACGCGTTCCCCGGAAGGGAAAAGGGCCTCAAGTTTGACCGGCAGCGGATAGGGATTTTTGGGTATAGAATACCGGAAAAGGCCGAACACATAATCATCCGGGGACTGTGAAGGAGAAGCAACCGTAATCTCAAGTGTGCTGTTATTGGGAACTTCCGTATCCCCCGCGGGGCGCTGACGGACGACGAGAAGAGCCGCCTCTCCTTCCTCCTGCGGCCGGACACTGAACACAAAGTCCAGTCCTGTTTTTCCCACGGCTTCAAGGGCCTCGCCCACGCTCATATTTACCAGGCCGGGCACACGCACCATCGCGTTTTCAGATCCCAGACTTACCGCAAATTCCAGTACCGCCGGGCCGGAAATGTCCGTGCCGGGCAGCGGAGACTGCTGCAGAATCAATCCCGCAGGTTCGGAGGAATATTCATATATAAAAGGTTCTTTCAGGCTGAGAAGAGGCGCGGCGCTTCCCGACGCGGCATTGAGGGTTTGAATCTCCATTCTGACATCATCAACATTGCGGCCTATGTAGCTTTCCACCCGGCTAATCAGTATCCCCTGGCTTACCACGAGACGGATACGCCGGCCGGCCTTGACAATGGTACCCGCGGCCGGTTCCTGTTCGAGAATTATCCCCTTATCCAGGGCGGACTGGGAATAGCGGAGCTGAATCCTGGGGTAAAGTTCCTTTACCTGAAGTTCCATGAGGGCGCCGGTAAGTTCCTTGCCCCGCACTTCGGGAACCATGGTTTCCTCGGCGCCGCGGACCGAAGCAAAGAAAATTGAAAGGGCCACAATGCCGACAAAGACAAGAATACCGATAGCCATGCTGATGAAGAGCCTGAGATGGTTCCCCACATAATTTTCCATCGAATCAAGATCAAGTTTGAATAAACCCATACGTATCCTTATGTTCCCTGAGCCTGTTCCAAAACCACGGCCGGTTTCGGAACAAGTCTATTCAAGTTTTGCACTTAAAAAATGCCGTTCGCCGTTGAGAAAGGCCTGAAAACCCAGGGCCTTGCGGGCCTGGTACTGGAGACCTGAGACAACGAGTATTCCTTCTCCAGTTTGTATCAGTATGCCCCGCTTCTTGTCTACGCCCAGAACCTTCCCCGGTTCCGCGGAAACGTTTTCCGGCCGGACATTCCCCGCATTGTCCGGAACACCCTCCAGAATGATCAGCTTCCGCTCCCCTTCCATAGTCCAGGAAAGAGGCCAGGGAGTATAGGCCCGAATCATCGCGTCTATTTCCACGGCGGAACGTTTCCAATCGATCCTGCCTGAATCCTTTTCAATAAGGCTGCAGTACGAGGCCTCTCCTTCATCCTGGGGCAAAGACCGCGACTCTCCGGCGGCGATACGGCGCAGAAGGGGCGGAAGCAGCAACGCGGCCTTCTCCCCAACAACATGGGAGAGGCTTTCCGTGGTCTCCCTTCCATCCAGAGGAATCCGTGTCTGGAGGAGTATATCCCCCGAATCCATCCTGAGGGCAAGCTTCTGGACGGAAATCCCCGTTTCACTGTCCCGGTTAAGGATCGCCTGGGGGATAGGCGAGGCCCCCCGGTATTTTGGAAGGAGACTCGGATGTATATTGATCCCTCCCAGGGGAAAGAGGCTTAAGAATTTGGGCCCGAATATGCGGCCATAGGCAAAGGAAACAAGAATATCCGGCTTTAAGACGGCAACGGCCTCCCGCGCCTCGGCTCCCGTTTTTTCAAATTTGAAGACGGGAATCGGAGACAGCGCCGGACAGGCGGAAGTGAACTTTTCCACGGCTTCTCCCGCATCGCTGGGTTCGGGCCTTCCGCTGCGGCCTCTGGGTCTGTCCGGATTGGTAAGAACGCCGGCCAGTTCCAGAACCTCGTCTCCGGGAGGAAACAGAGCCTCCAGCACGGGAACCGCGATGGCAGGGCTTCCTGCATAGATGATCCGCATCTCCGCTCCTAAACCTTCCGGTGTTTGCGTTTTTCCCGGCTTTCCGCCCTGGCCATTTTGGCAAGAATCCTTTCCCGCTTCTCTTCCGAAAGCCGGTCGATAAACAGCCCCCCTTCAAGATGATCGTACTCATGCTGAATCACCCTGGCAAGAATTCCGTCTGCTTCCAGGGTGAAAGGCCGGCCTCTTTCGTTCCATGCCTGGACTTTTACGGTTTTGGGGCGGACAACATCGGCGTAGACTCCCGGTATAGAGAGACACCCTTCTTCATATTTGACAAGTTCCTGGGAAGTTTCCAGAATCGAAGGATTGATGAAGATCCGCGGCACGTCTCCCTCCACATGAACCGCAAAGATCCGTTCCAAAACCCCCACCTGGGGCCCCGCAAGGCCTATACCCTTCCCCTCATGCAGGGCTTCAACAAGATTCCGGGCAAACTCTTCCGTGCTTTTATTGATTTTTTTTACCGGTACAGCCTTTTGGCGAAGGAGTTCATCGCCCAGGATGAGTATTTTCATTCTTTAATAATACGAAAAAAGAGGATTCTAATCAATCAACACGATCTCCGATCTCTTTACGATTTTCCGCCTTATGGGGTAGAATACATGCCGGTATTGGAGCCGCCGCATCGTGGACATGAACAAAACGAATTTCGAACAGGTTCAGTACGGGAACTCAGACGGCGTTAAACCCATTATAACAAATCTGGTTTCCACGTTTCCCCACTGGCACAACGAGATAGAAATTGTTTTCGCCTGCCAGGGAGATCTGCTCGTGGAATACGGCGGGGTAAAGCGTCTTCTGCGGCAGGGGGAAATCGCCGTCATAAACTCAACAGAGATCCATGCCGTAAATTCCGTGGATTCGACCGACAGCAGGGAACATATTGTGTTTATGCTTCAAATCAGCGTGCAGTTTTTCCGTACCATGTCCGCGCATATTAATTCCCTGCGTTTTCTGGACCGCATAGAAGGACCTGAGGCGGAAGAAATCAGAAAGTACCTGCTCCTCGTCATGGATGAAGAACAAAATGAAAGGGAGGCAAAACCCGCGGTTATTCATGGTTTCTGCGGGCTTATCGTCGCCCTTCTTTTGCGCCACTTTTGTGAGAACATTTCTTCAGAGTTCCCAAAAAACGAAACTTCCTCCGATTATAACCGCAACTATGACAGGCTGAAAAAGGTTCTCGGCTTTGTTAATGAACATTATGCGGAAAGCCCTTCCCTGAATGAAATTGCCGAAATAGTTTATGTGAGCCCCTACTATCTTTCACATTTTTTTACCCGGACCATGGGGATGACCTATTTGCAGTATCTCAACTATGTAAAGGTAACCATGGCAAAACAAAGCCTTGCCGCGACGGACGATGCCGTTATAGACATCCTCTCCCGCAGCGGTTTTGCCAACACGAAAACTTTTAACCGCGTATTCAGGGAAATTGTCGGCTGCAGCCCCAGCGAGTACCGTAAATTCGTCCACGGAGGCGCGGAGCCCGAACTTCCGGCGTCCGAAAAAACACATCTGGGCAGTTATGTGAATTATCAGGGCCATATCGTAATTCCCCACGCCCTTTACCGCGCCTCCGATGGGGAAGAAGCGGAAGAAAGAAAAACGGATGCAAAGACTCCGGACAACGCAAAAAAATTCACTGCCAGAACCATAGAAGCGGATGTAAGGAAAAGCGCGGGAAAACTTGACGCATATTTTCGAAAGATGATTGGAACCGCCCGGGCAAGCGATTTTCTGCGCAGGGAAGTACAGGAACAATTCCGCCTTCTCATAAAAGAAATGCCGTTTGAATATGTACGTTTTCACGGGATCTTCGATGATGTCATGTGCGTTGCGCTGGACGACGGCCGCTTTAACTGGCTGTACATCGATGATGTTCTTGATTTTCTTATGGAACTAAACGTACGGCCTTTTATTGAATTTTCGTTTATGCCTTCGACACTTGCCTCGGGCGAAACCACCATGTTTTACCGACCGCTTTGAGGAACACGGCCTTGATCCCAATGAATTTCACGGAGGCTTCGGCCTTTTGAGTATGTCGGGCTTCAGGAAACCGCAGTACCATGCGTTTCGCGCCCTTTTTGCTTTGGGGGAAGAAGTGCTTTCCCAGGGTGAAGATTATATCGCCGCGTATTCACCGGCGGCGGGAGAAGTACAGGTTCTGTGCTGGAACTACGTACACTACAAAGAGTCCTATGCCTCCGGTGAAAGCGTCCTGGATGATTTTTATGAACGCTATGCGGCGTTCGGCGGGGCCCGGCCCCTGTGTTTCAGCATCAGACTGAGCGGTTTTTCTCCCGGCGATTATGTGGCGGAAAAGACGGTGTTTAACCGCGGCCGCGGGAGCATCTTCGATCTCTGGCTGAAAAACGGCGCCCTTGGCGCATTAAATTCCGAACAGCGCAATCTCCTGCGCGGTCAATGCACACCGGAAATGAGCATGGAAATTTTGACAGTCTCGAATTCCTGCCTTGTCCTGGAAGAAACAGTCGAACCCTTCGGCTTTACCCTCCTAAAACTGCGCTCCATCGCAAAAACACAATAACCACAAAAACGCAAAAAATGAGAACCGATTACGCCATATAGGGCGGTCCTTTTTATTGACCGCGCCGGAATCGCAAAAAAAGAGAAGAATGTCGGCAAAAAAAGCAATAGACGGTTATCCATAGCAAAAAATATAATACTCCCATGAAACAGTTGAAGGCGGGGCGGTCAAAAGCCGGTGTGGGAGTTTCTTTTCTCAATGCGCTCAAACGGGACGGTTCCCTTTATGTATTTGCGCTGCCGGGGGTAGTGTTTCTGCTGGCCTTCTGCTATTTTCCCATGGCGGGACTCATACTGGTATTCAAGAATTACAACTTCCGCGGAGGCATTTTCGGCAGTCCCTGGGCGGAACCGCTTTTCCAGAACTTTCTGTTTTTCTTTAACAGTTTCGACCGGGCCCTCCGCGCCACAAGGAACACTGTTTTTCTTAACCTGTTGTACTTTGGCGTTACAACGGTGGTTTCCGCAGCCCTGGCCGTCATGCTGGCCGATATTAAGAGACGTAATTTCGTAAAAATCACCCAAAGCATCATGTTTTTTCCGTTTTTTATTTCATGGATGGCCTTTGGTTCAATTTTACAGTCGGTACTGAACTACAACCTGGGAACGCTGAATAGTATCATAGCCTTTTTTGGAGGCCGGCGCGTCGACTTTTACGGAAACCCGAATTACTGGTGGACTATTCTGGTAATCTGCCAGGTATGGAATCAGGCGGGGTATTCTTCCATCAGTTATTACGCCGCTCTCACGGGCATTGACCCGACCTATTACGAAGCGGCTATGGTAGACGGCGCGGGCAAATGGAAGCAGATTACGGCGATAACCCTGCCCATGCTGCGTCCCACAGTGATTATGCTTTTTATGCTGTCCCTCGGCGGTATGCTGCGCGGAAACCTGACCATGATCATGGGCTTGACAAACCTTAATCCGGCCCTGCTGCCCGTAACCGATATTATTGATGTGTTTGTGTACCGGTCCGGCATACGGTCAGGGGAACTTGCGTTCTCCTCCGCAATATCACTGTATCAGTCCGTGGTTGGCTTTATTCTGGTAATGGTCAGTAATTCGATCCTGCGAAAAATCGACAGGGAAAATGCGCTGTTTTAGGACGATGGAAGAAAGGTATCGTATGAAAAAGAGAAGAACAATTAAGGCATATTCAAAAAGCGAAAAAATCTTAACGGCGTTTTTTTACACATTTGTATCTCTTTTCGCGCTGATGTGTCTGTATCCGCTGGTTCTCGCGTTTTCCGCGTCCTTTTCCACAGAGTCGGCGGTTACCGCCTCCGGCTTCTCCCTCATTCCCCGCAAGCCCACGCTGGATACGTTTACCTTTATGCTTTCCCAGCGCAGAAACATGATACTCCTGGCGTACCGCACTTCCATTACCGTAACCGTTCTTGGAACCGTTGTGTCGGTGATAGTTACCGCCATGTACGCCTATGTCATCTCGGTGCCGGGTTTTAAGCACGCCAACAAATTCGCCTTCTTCGCCTATTTTACCATGCTTTTCAACGGGGGAATGCTCCCCTGGTACATCCTCTGCACACGGTATTACGGCCTGCAGAACAGCCTTACCGGGCTCATCGTTCCCTACGCAATGAACGTGTTTAACATGTTTCTCATGCGGAACTACCTCCGCACCATTCCCGCTTCCATCTATGAATCGGCCCGCATTGACGGAGCGGGAAACGCCGCGGTCTTTTTCAGAATCGTTATGCCTCTTTCGCAGACCGGCCTTGTTACCATCGCTCTTTTTTACGCGCTGAGTTTCTGGAATGATTTTTATCTGCCCCTGATGCTGCTTTCAAGGGACAACCTTGATACGCTGCAATATATGCTTTACCGGATGATGAGCAATATACAGTACCTTGTAACCAACGCGAATAACTCAATGGCGTCGCGTATACAGCCGCCGCTTCAAACCGCCCGTATGGCAATGAGTGTGTTGGCTATAGGCCCGGTGATTCTCGTATATCCGTTTGTGCAGAAGTATTTTGTTAAGGGTATCATTATCGGCGCGGTGAAAGGCTGAAGGCCGCACCTTACGCCGGTAAAAATTATAGGAGGGAACTATGAAAAAGTTTCTTTTTGCGTTAACAGTTTTTGTGCTGGCCGCCGGTCCGGTATTTTCGGCAGGCGGAAGACAGCAAGCGGCGGCGGGCGGAAAGCGTACCGTTACTTTTATCATCTTTGGCGATAAAACCGACCGGATGGTCCAGTATATGGCCAATGATCTGCCAAAACTTTTGCAGGATAAGGGCCTGGGCGACCTTACCGTTGATCTGCAGGTACTGCCATGGTCCGAATACGTCGGGCCGGGCATCGAGCTGCGGTACGCAAACGGTGAGGATTTTGCCACCTGGACCGGTACGCCCGAACTGCCGCGTTTTGTAAGCAAAGGGTATCTGCTCGAAATTACCGATCAAATGATCAACACCTACGCGCCAAACGTAAAGGCGAAAATCGACGCGGATTCGTTTACCGCCTTTTCCCAGGACGGCAAGTGCTACGCTCTGCCAATCGGCAACAAGCCCAACGCCTCCGAGTGGTACGCAGTTGCGGTGCGGCAGGATATACTTGAACAGGTTGGGATGAAGGAAATTACCACCCTGGAGGAGCTTGAGTCTTTCTACACCGCCGCGAAAAGGCTTTACCCCGATTATACCGGCTACGCGGAAGGGGCCCCCACGGATACCCTCGGAGCGGCGAAACTGCTTTCCGGTTATCTCGGCAGCAAGAATTTGCTTTTCCTCAATGAGCTGATTATTACCGATGCCTCGGCGAATACGGATCAGGTGTGGAGTTACTTTGAATCCGATGAGTTTAAAAAATACGCCGCCATTGCCCGCAGGTGGAACCGGATGGGCATCATCGACCCCCAGGTACTCTCCGACAGTACCATAGCCGCTTCCAAGTGGACTGCGGGCCAGGCGCTTTTCCGCAACGGCAACGCGGGCCGCCCCTGGGAAGACCTGCCGGCCCAGCGGCTTGCCAATCCCAATGCGAAACTTCGCTGTTTCTTTATCGGCGAAACCAGGAACCGGCCAAAGATTTCCCGGGGAACCTATTCCACGGCTTTCCAGATTTCCGCCAATTCGGCCCACCCGGAGGACTACCTCAGAGTAATTGACCTGCTCTATTCGGACCAGGCCACGTATGACTACCTGGTCTACGGAATTAACGGCAGGGACTATACGCTGGATGCCAATGGCAAGCTTGCATCAAGGCCGTCAAACCAGGTCTTCCTGCCCGAATGGGCGCCGAACTATGTACCCTGGCAGCGCTTCGACGCGGTTATTGACGATGCGGTAATCAATGACTACCGGCATTGGAACGACGGCGCGATTTTACAGAAGGACATCGGTTTTATCTTTGACGCGGAGCCGGTAAAGGTTGAATATGCCCAGATCACGGCGGTTGTGAACGAATACGCCCCGCAGATCGTTTTGGGTTTTGCCGAATATGACACGGCCTATCCCGAGTTCCAGCGGCGGCTTAAAAACGCCGGCATCGACAAATACGCGGCCGAATATCAACGGCAGTTCAGCGTGTTTTACAAAAGCAAAAAATAGGGTCTTTCCAAAAAAGAGCGCCGGGCCGCCTACCACTGCCGGGGCATAAATCCCTCCGGCGGTGGAATAAGCTCCACCGCGTCGCCGGTTAGTTCAAGCACAAAAAAACCTCTTTCCCAGGCGTAACGCCGGACATCGGCCTCAACAATCCCGCCTGCCATCGCTCCCACCAGCTTTTTCTCCGCCACTTCCGCGGGAGGGTGTTCCCGTATCAGTTCCATCCGTTTCAGATGCCTGTCCACATCTTTCATGCTGTCGAGTTCGCGTTT
>JAISCR010000171.1 GCA_031265435.1 Treponema sp. | reverse complement strand
CCGGGGGCCGCGCCGTCTTTTCCATCCTTACCCTCACGGCCTTTGTTGAAGAATGTATAGCCCTTTGATGTTTCAGCCCATTCCCGTACCGCATACCAGAGTTCATAGGTTACTTCGGTCTCGCCTATCTTATATGCGGCTATTTGTATAGTATTAATTTAATCTCCAAAAATTTGGATATTCTTCTTTAAATTTTTCAATATTTTCATCAGTATTATTTATTTTGTCATTTAAATATGCAATATAATAATCGGCTATTCGTGTTGGCTCATTGGCATAAGCAATACGCATTGATGCTATTTTATTTTTGTTGTTCACTGAGTCCATTAAATGCATCTTTTTTAAATCTTGAAAAGCATCCAAGGCACTTTCATATTCATTATATTTAATCATACATTCACCAAGAAATAAAATCAATAAAGGCGGCACAAACATACGGTATTTGTCATTAGCTATATAAATTACTTTATTTAGTGCCTGTATAGCTAAATCTATTCTATTATTACCATACATGAAATATGCTAACAATCCGGAAAATAAATCATTTCCATAAATATTCTTATCATCGGCATAATTTCGTACTAAATTTATTTTTTCAAGTAATACTATTTGATCCGGACCACTATTTTTATTAAATTCAGTATATATATCACCACATATATTATAAAATTCGAGTGGGACCGTAGACTTAGTATTATCCGCAAAAATCGCACTAGCAATAAAGATTATAGAAACCAAAAAAGAAAAACGTCTCATACTATTCATCCTCCTACCATCATTAGTATATTATAAGAATATTATTTTGTCAATTAATGGTGCCATAGATATCATCGTCTTTCTCAAAATATTTATGGTTTTCTATGTCATATAACCGGTATTACACGCAAACTCATAGAACACTGGTATGATGAGGATCTCCGTGATAACCGCTTCTTTTTCTGTCAGTTAGACGCAATGGAAACCCTTATCCTTCAATGTCGCCGATGTAGACGGGATTATTGAAAAGCACACAGGTGGTAAATTGGCGGGGGAGGAGGGAAAAGAATGAAGATACAATTAAAATACGCTTTTAATTTACTTATTTCGAGGCTCGTTCCCGCGGCTTTTGTACTTGCCGTCTATGCTTCACGGGCTTTCGTGATGCAATATGAGGCAAGTCTGGCGGTTTTCCCTGCGATAATTCCGGGGGCTTGTTCCCATGATCTTGTTAAACACCTCCGTGTAATAGCTTGCGCCGTTAAACCCGCAGGCTTCCGAAATCCCGGTAATGCCAAGATCCGTTTCTCTAAGAAGGTCAAGGCTTTTCTTAATCCGGTAACGCAGAAGGTATTCAATTGCCGTTTGATGCAGCGTCTGTCTGAAAAGACGGCAGCATGTGCTGCGGCACATCATACCGGCCCCGGCAATGTCGTCCAGGGTAATTTTTTCCGCGTAATGAGTATGGATAAAGCCCGTCATCTGCTTTATGCCTTTCGTCAGGCCGGATCCGGGCGGCGGGGAGCCTGAGTCAGAGCGGACATTCATGTAAAAAAGATACCAGAGAAAATTGAAACATATATTTCTCCAAAAAAATACGATAACTTAGAATAATTCCGAATAGGGATATATAAAATTTGTCTGCCTAAGGAAAGGGATTTTCATCCCTGCCGGCAGATTTAATAAATGCCGATGGTGATATTGAACGGACCTTTTTATACAAGCGGGAAAAATAGGAGACATCACGATAACCGACCTTTAATGCCGCTTCTTCAATAGAGATAAGCGGATTCGTGGTTACAATGGTTTCAAACCGTTCGATTTTTTTGAGTATACAAAGATGTTTAAAGCTCATATGCAGTTTTTTATTAAGGGCATTTAATATCGTGGATTGGCTGTAGCCTAAATGGTTCGATACTTCCCGGAACAAAATAGGGGCTGAGATATGGCCTTCAATCCAGTGTAAGATTTCCGCGGTAATGTCCAATTGGCGTGTTCTGATATAACCCTTGGAAACAATATAATCACAGAGCATGGAAAAAAGATTAATCATGTCTTCCAAAGAGGTTTTATCAAAAAAAGGCTGTTCGGTAAAGGCATTTTCCAAAATTGCCGGATCAAACCCGTCTTTTTTCCAGTCCTGGAGTATCGCGGGCGGAATAGTATTTCGAGTTCTGAATTGACCTATCATGGCATACCCGACGACTTCCTCATTGAGCTTAATGGGGAATGCTACGTCTACAAGGCCGGCATAGCAGGGATAAACCAAAGGGGCCAAACTATCTGTAGAACGAAGACACATCTCATGGTCCATCTGGATACAACGATGATCATAATGGAGTTTTTCCCTGATAAGTTTACAAAAATTACATAACGGATAGAAACCCGGAGTCAAGTTTTTCTGTACATCCGCGGAGAAAATAGAGATACATACTTTAAAGCAATAGGAAAAACTGGTTATCAGCTTCTTAACCTTTTCTTCCAAAAAGACATCTATCGTCTTCATGTTATGGACGATACCATCTTTCAAAAACAAGGACAAGGAACGGTGAATACGCGAATAAGAAAATTGTGGGAAAGTCCTACTATTCTGCGTAAAAAGTCATGGATCTGCAGTGAAACAAAATTTATCCTTAAATGCCTAACGCTTAAACGGGCGTTTGTAAAACCTAAAAAGGAGTGCGCCATGAGGTATCCGCCGATTGTAAAAAAAGTTCCTCATATTTTGCATGGGGGTGATTATAATCCCGACCAATGGATCAAGTGGAAGGATACGATCTGGAAGGAGGATATGCGGCTCGCCAAACTGGCGGGAATCAATACCCTGACGCTGGGGATGTTCTCCTGGACCGCCCTTGAACCGGAGGAGGGACAATACAGCTTTGAATGGCTTGATGAACTGATGGATATGATGGCCGAAAACGGCATTGCCGCGGTTATGGGTACACCATCCGGGGCCCGGCCCGCATGGATGAGCCGGAAGTATCCCGAGGTGCTGCGGGTAAACGAGTTCCGTTTACGGAATGTCCACGGGGAACGGCACAACCACTGCCTTACCTCCCCGGTCTACCGGGAAAAAACGAGGGCCATTAACGAACAGATGGCGCGGCGGTATAAAGATCATCCCGCCCTGGCGGTTTGGCATGTCTCCAATGAATATTCCGGGGAATGCCATTGCCCCCTCTGCCAGGCCAAATTCCGCGAATATCTGAAAAACAAGTACAAGACCCTGGACGCCCTGAACGAGGCCTGGTGGGCCGCCTTTTGGAGCGCCACGATTACCGATTGGGATCAGATTGAAAGTCCCGGCAGCCCCGGCAATGGAGGCCACAACGGTCTCAAGCTGGACTGGCGCCGCTTTACCACCGAACAGTTTGTGGATTTTTACCTGAACGAAACGGCGCCCCTCAAGGAGATTACCCCGGACATTCCCTGCACCACTAATCTTATGGCCGCTTATACGGGGATAGACTACGCCCGCTTTGCCGAGGTCTTTGACGTGGCCGCCTGGGATTCTTACCCACAGTGGACCAGTGCGGAGGGCAACGGCGAAATTGGGCTGCGAACCTCCTATTACCACGATCTGATGCGGGGCCTTAAACGAAAACCCTTTATGTTAATAGAATCCTGCCCGTCCGCCACCAACTGGCGGCCCGTAGCCAAGCTGCACCGGCCGGGACTCCACAAGCTCCAGTCCCTCCAGGCCCTGGCCCACGGTGCGGACACGGTTCAGTATTTCCAGTTCCGCAAGAGCCGCGGAGGGCCGGAGCAGCACCACGGCGCGGTGGTGGATCACCAGGGCACAGAGAACACCCGGGTGTTCCGTGAAGTCGCCGATCTTGGGGAATGTTTGAAGGGCCTTGATGATCTTGTGGGCATGGACACGCCGGTAGAAACAGCGCTGATCCACGATTACCAGGTGCGCTGGGCCCTGGAAGATGTTAAGGGTCTTCTGCAGGAAAAAACCGGCTATGGAGAAACTCTGGTTAACCATTACCGCGTGTTTTGGAAACGGGGTATTCCCCTGGATATTATCGATTCCCGGCAGAGTCTGGAAAAATACCGTCTGGTGATTGCCCCGATGCTGTACCTGCTCCGGGAAGGAACAGCTGAACGCATTGATGAGTTTGTCCGGAACGGCGGAATTTTTGTTGCCACCTATGCTGCCGGTTATGTAAACGAGAGCGCCCTGGCCTTCCCGGGCGGTTTTCCCGGCCCCCTTAAAGAGACCTTGGGCATCTGGTGCGAGGAAATTGACGCGCTGTACCCCGGAGAAACAAATTCCATCAAATGGGATGGCAGAACCTACCGGGCCTTTGATCTCTGTGAACTTGTTCATGGCGAGGGGGCGGAGGTTCTGGGGGTTTACGGCAGTGATTTTTATGCCGGAACTCCCGCGTTGACCGTACACCATCGGGGGAAGGGACGGGCCTACTTTATCGCGGCGCGGACCGGGGAGGATTTTCTTGATGATTTTTACCGCCGGCTGACCGGGGAGGCGGGTATCCGGCCCCTGTTTGAGGAATTGCCGGAAGGAGTTACTACCCATGTCCGCAGTGACGGCAAAAAGAATTTTGTCTTTGTTATGAATTTTACCAACGGGAAAAAACTGGTTCCGGCGGAGTCCGGCAGACCCGGAATAGCCCTGGAGCCCTTTGAGGTAAAGATCCTGCGTTCAGAAACAAATTTGTAAAAGCGGAAAAACGAAAAAGCAAGATTTACAGAAAATAATCCGGCGTTGCCGGATGAAACAGGAAAGCCGGTTAACGGCTTATCCATTGGCTGATTTTTACAGGAGGAATCAATGAAACGGTTTGGCTTGATGTGTCTAATCGTACTGTTCACGATGGCCCTGGTTTTGGGAAGCTGTTCCAAATCCCCGCCCCCCCCCCCCCCCCCCCCACGGACCCCAACGCGCCGGTTGAGCTTCTGGTGTGGTGCTGGGACCCCAACTTCAACGTTTTTGCCATGCGGGAGGCGGAGAAGATCTACAAGCGGGATCATCCTAATGTAAGCCTTGATGTCCAGGACATTACGGAGATCGAACAAAAGCTGCTGACGGCCCTTGCGGCCAATGACACCAGCACCCTGCCGGATATTATCCTGATGCAGGACAACAGCATCCAGAAATTCGTTACCAATTTCCCCGGGGCCTTCCTGCCGGTGAACGGCAAGGTGGACATCAGCAAGTTTGCCCAGTTCAAACTGGACGTGGGGAATGTCAACGGCCGGAACTACGGCGTGCCCTTTGACAATGGCGCTACCGCCTTTTTCCTGCGCCGGGATTTTGTCGAACAGGCGGGACTGCGGGTTTCGGACTTTAACGATATAACCTGGGACCGGATGATCGAGTTGGGCAGGATTGTCAAAGAGAAGACCGGGCTTCCCCTGTTCTCCTTTGTAGCCGGAGGCGGCGATATTGTTCAGTTACAGCTTCACGGCGCGGGAACCTGGGTGTTTGACGCCGAAGGCAAGCCCTATATTAAAGACAACCCGGTAGTCCGGGAAATTATCCGCGTGTACAAAGCCCTTATGGACAGCGGGATTCTCCTGGAAGTACCGGACTGGAATTCCTATATCGGGACTATGAACAAGAGCTTGTCGGTAGGAACCATCCAGGGCTGCTGGATCATCGGTTCCATTACCCTCGCCACTGATCAGTCGGGAAAATGGGCTATGGTAAATACCCCCCGTTTCGCCAACATCCCCACCGCTACCAACTACGCCAGCCAGGGCGGTTCCGGCTGGCTGGTGATGGCCCACAGCAGGAAAGCCGACAGGGCCTTTGATTTTCTGGATAAGACCTTTGCCGGAAGCGTGGAATTCTATCAGACCATCCTGCCTCCCTCGGGGGCAATTGGTACCTGGCTCCCCGCTATGGAAGCGGCGGTTTACACCGAACCCCAGCCCTTCTTTGGCGGCCAGAAGATCTATGAAGACTTGATGATCTTTGCCAGCAAGGTACCCCAGGTTAAGTTCGGCCTCTACAACTACGAAGCCCGGGACGCTGTTCAGCGGGCTATGCTCGCCGTGTACCAGGGCGGGAACATCGACCCGGCCCTTGCTACCGCCCAGCAGGAAGTTGAATTCCTGATGAACCAGTAAAAAAATACTAAAGCCGGGGGAGAAACAAAGCTGTTTCTCCCTTTGGCATGTAAAGGAGGTATCCAATGCGGACACTGCGCCTGGAAAGAAAATACGCCCTCTGGGGCTGGGTTTTTGTGCTGCCCGCTTCCCTGCTTATTGTCTGTTTTTCGTTTGTCCCCATGATCCAGGCTCTGTTCCTGTCTTTTCATTCGGGAATAGCCGCCAATCTTCGTTTCGCGGGGATGAGAAACTACGTCCGCCTGTTCCAGGATAAAATCTTCATGACCTCCGTGGTCAATGTCTTTACCTACCTGATCTTCCAGGTTCCCATCATGCTTATCATGGCCCTCATCCTGGCTTCGATTCTTAACAACAAAAAACTCGCGGGAAGAGGAGCTTTCAGGACCCTGGCATTCCTGCCCTGTGCCACCGCCCTGGTGTCGGCGGCTATCATTTTCAAGGCCCTCTTTGCCATTGACGGCATCGTAAACTATCTTTTGACTGCCATAAACATCGCCCCCGCGCCGATAAATTTTCTGTCTGACTCCGGTTTGGCAAAATTAATGGTAATCATGGTAATAACATGGCGTTGGACCGGCTACAACACCATTTTCTATCTCGCGGGTTTTCAGAATATAGACCCGGAGATCTACGAGGCCGCCCGAATCGACGGGGCTAATGCGATACACCAGTTCTTTAAGATAACCCTGCCCCTTTTGCGGCCCGTGATACTCCTGACCACAATCATGTCCACCAATGGCACCATTCAAATATTCGACGAACCCAAGACTATGACCAACGGGGGGCCGGGGGTCTCTACACAAAGCATCTCCCTGTACATTTACAAGATTTCTTTTGAATACAATCCTCAGTTTGGGTACGCCGCGGCGGTGTCCTATACGATTTTGTTTATGATTGCGTTACTATCCATGATCCAGCTTAAGATAGGAGATAAATCATGAAAAAGATAACCTTTTCCAAAATTCTGCTCTATGTATTTCTGGTGATAGCGGGCTTTATTTCGATCTTTCCCTTTTACTGGATAGTTTCCGGGGCAACTAACATGAGTGTTGAGATAGTCCGGGGAAGGATGATCCCAGGAGGCAATTTATTGGAAAACTGGAATACCCTGTTTAAGACCATTCCCATTTTAATGGGTTTTTTTAATTCTTTACGGAATGCTGTTATTGGAACCGCGGGGAGCCTTTTTATCTGTTCCATGGCGGGTTACGGTTTCCAAATATACCGGAGCAAAGCCAAGGATCGGGTTATGAGTATTCTGCTCCTGTCTATGATGATTCCCTTTGCCGCGGTTATGATACCCCTTTTCCGGCTGACCAGCGCCCTCAAACTCCTCAATACCACCACGGGGATCGTACTGCCGGGACTTTCTACCGCTTTCCTGATTTTCTTTTTCCGCCAGTGTTCTCAGTCCTTCCCCATGGAGATAGTCCAGGCGGCCAGGATTGACGGAGTAGGGGAATTCGGCATCTATGCCAGGGTTTACTTTCCCATCATGGCCCCTACATTTGCCGCGGCGGGGATCGTCACATTTATGGGCGCGTGGAACAATTACCTGTGGCCGCTCATTGTTTTACAAAAGGAAACGTCCCGAACCCTGCCCATTCTTATTACCCAGCTTACCCAGGCTTACGTCATTGACTATGGCATCATAGCACTGGCGATCACCATTACTACCATTCCCACCATGCTTGTTTTTATAACCCAGCAGCACAGATTTGTAGCGGGGATACTGGGTGCGGTCAAATGAATCACAAAGAACGAAAAGAAAAAGGATTGCCGTATCGTTATGATGATCCGGCAGTAATGGGGCCGCAGCTTGTTTATATGGAAATATTTTTTCAAAAACAGAGAACTGGATGTATGGGAATAATTTTTACATGAAGAGAGCGGGCCTGCCCGTCATGCCCGATCAAACACCCGCGCCGGGTTTTCATAAAAGAAAAGATCCACCGTTTCCCGCTTCAGGCCCCGTTTAAGCAGCATGGGGATAAAGGTTGTAAGGATATAATCCAGACCCGGCCTGCCGCCGTAACTTGCGAGACGTTCACGGGTAACATCAAGGGAACAGAGAATCTGTTTTTCAAAACCCGCTTCCGTCATGGCGCATATAATATCCAGTTCTTTTTCGTCGTCGTGGTACTTGTACCGGGCGATGGTGTCGTATTCAAGGTATATGCCCCGGCGGGCAAGTTCCCTGTGGGTTTGGAGAGCCGCGACGGCGCGGTCAAGGTGGCAGAAGATAAGCCTGTCCGGGGGAAGGCCCTGTTTCTCCAGAAAATCCGCAAGCCCAACCGGATCTGAACCCTTTTCGACGTGAACCATGAGCGGCCGGCCGGTTTTCCCGGCCGCTTTGGCCGCCGCGGTAAAGAGCCTTTCATGCAGGGGAGAAAATTCAGCCTCCAGCGCGGTTTTTATCTGTCCCGCGCGAAAGCCGCCTGTTTTTTTTGGCATCTCCGTATCGCAGTCAATGTACATGCCTTCGCACAATTCCTGCACAAAAAGCGCCTCCAGTTCCCCTTCACCGTAATGGTATATCCAGTGGTCTTCGGGATAGTAAAGCAGACGGTGAAAACCGGTAGAAGCGATGATCTTCACCCCGGAGGCCGCGGAAATTTTCCGCAGCATTCGGGCATCCCTGCCGCAGCCGGGAGGCTGAGCGTCAAGCACGGCCCCGCCGCCCGCGTCTCTGTAACGCCGCAATTCAGCCGTAGACTTTTCAGGATCGTCGATGCGGAGGGCGGGGTATATTTCCGCGGAATGTCCCCGGCTGATCCAGAGGTGTTCATGGCTCTGGCAGAAACCAAGGTTCCCCGCGGGAACATCCCCCAAAACAGTTTGTATCACCCAAAATCCTTAATCTTTCGAGGCTGTTCCAAAACTTCAGTTTTTTAAAACAGGCTCATTCTTCCTTCGATTTCAATACCGCAAGGAACGCGCTTTGGGGAAGTTCCACATCCCCAACCATCTTCATCCGTTTTTTACCTTCCTTCTGTTTCTCCAGAAGCTTCCGTTTACGGGTAATGTCTCCTCCGTAACACTTGGCAAGTACGTCCTTGCGCAGGGCATTCACCGTCTCCCGCGCAATTATCTGGCTGCCTATAGCCCCCTGTATGGGGATCTTGAACTGTTGTCTGGGTATCTCATCCCGGAGGCGCTCGCAGACAATCCTGGCCCGCTCGTATGCGTTGCCCCGGAACACAAGCTGGGAGAGCGCGTCCACAGGTTTGCCGTTAAGCAGAATGTCAAGCTTCACCAGTTCCGTAGGCTTGTACCCGGTAATATCATAATCAAAGGAAGCGTACCCTCTGCTGATGCTTTTCAGACGGTCATAAAAATCGAACAATACTTCCGCCAAAGGCATGTCGTATACCATCTCCACCCGCTTTTCGTCCAGGTAGTTCATTGCGGTCTGAACGCCGCGTTTTTCAAGGCAAATCGTCATGATGTTTCCAAGGTATGTCACAGGGGTAATTACCGAAGCGCGGATATACGGCTCCTCGGCGCTTTCAATGCGGCCTTCGCCGGGATACTCCATGGGATTATCCACAAAAATTTCTTCCCCGCCGTGGAGGCGTACCCTGTACCGTACCGAAGGAGCGGTAAAAATGACGGATTGATCGAATTCCCGTTCCAGCCGCTCCTGGATCACCTCAAGGTGGAGCAGACCCAAAAAGCCGCAACGGAAACCAAAGCCCAGGGCGGCGGAAGAATCCTTTTCATAGATCAGGGAAGCATCGTTAAGCTTGAGCTTTTCCATGCCGGTCCGCAGTTCATCATAATCATTGGAGTCCACAGGATATATCGAAGAGAAGACCACGGGTTTTACTTCCCGGAAACCGGGCAGCGCTTCCGCGCAGGGATTATCCGCGGCGGTAACCGTATCGCCAACCCGCACATCGCTTACCGTTTTTATGCCGGCAATGATGTAGCCTACGTCTCCGGCGGAGAGCATATCTGTCTCCGCAAGGGCAAGCCTGAAGATACCGGTAGTCTCCACTTCGTATACGGAAGCGGATGACATAAACTGTATCTTCATCCCTTTTTTAATGCTGCCGTCAAAGAGACGGAGGTGCACAACTACTCCCCGGTAGGGATCGTAATGGCAGTCAAAAATCAGGGCCCGCAGAGATTGTGCGATGTCTCCGGCGGGAGAGGGGATACGTTCAACAATGGCCTCAAAGAGTTCATCCACGCCGGTACCGTTTCTGGCGGAAACAAGAAGCGCCCCCCCGGCATCCAGTCCGAGATCCTTTTCAATCTGGGCCTTGACACCGGGAATGTCGGCAGCCTGCATATCGATCTTGTTGATCACGGGAACTATTTCAAGATTATGCTCCAGGGCCAGATACATGTTGGAAAGCGTCTGGGCCTGCACACCCTGGGTAGCATCCACGAGAAGCAGAGCCCCCTCGCAGGAATTAATCGCCCTGGAAACCTCATAACTAAAGTCCACATGCCCCGGCGTGTCTACAAGGTTGAGTTCGTACTCCCGGCCGTCTTTTGCAATGTAGGGAATGGTAACCGCCTGGCTCTTTATCGTTATACCCCGTTCCCGCTCAATGTCCATGTTATCAAGGATCTGATCCTGAAAATCCCGGTCGGCCACAAGGTGGCCCTTCTGGATAAGCCGGTCGGCCAGGGTAGACTTGCCATGGTCAATATGAGCGATGATGCAAAAATTGCGGATGGTGGAGATCTCTGCCATAGGCTTATAGTATAGAAAAAATGTTTAAGCCTCAATCCTTAAGGCTCTTGTGGGTTTTTTTCGCGGCGCGGCGCGTCCTCACGCAAAATTAAAGTGTATCGGGCGAATCCAGGGCGGCGGGAAGCTGCATGACTGTTTCCATGTAGCCCTGGCGGCGTTTCTTGACATTGATGTCCATCACCGCATAACCTTCCTTTTCCCATACCCGGAAACTGCGGATCGAGACGGAATCCAGTTCCGAAAGGCTGGCCTCGTCGGCGATGGAGCCCCGGACTACCTTCTTTACAAGGTAGGATGAAGAGAAAGATTTCCCCAGGGAGGGGGAGAGGATGAGGCCGAAGAGGGGGGCGGCCATCCGTTCCCGGCTGTCCTTCTTTGCCGCTTCGGCAAGGGGAACATCGGGCCGCGGAACGCTGATCAACACCACCTTATTTGAGCTTTCCTGCCTGCTTTCTCCGAATTCCAGCGCCACGAGTTCTCCGGGCCTGGTATGGAAGATCTGATCCTGCAATGCCGGAATCAGGGCTCCCTGCGGAGCTTCAATCGTCTTGCCGTTGATGGTTCTGATGAAGGCTCCTTCCTTAATCCGCTGCTCCGACGCGGGGGTAAAGGGGGCCGTGTAGATGATCTCCGCGCCGTTCACGGTTTCATTCAGGGTGAGGCCCAGCCAGGGCCGCTCCGCCTTGCCCCCCCTGATCATCGCAGGCAGCGCGGCGGCAAGCCTCTCCGCGGGAACGGCGAAGTTGAGACCCTGGAAAGCCTCGATCCCCGCAAAGACGATACCCACAAGCCGGCCGTCCCTGTCCACCACCGGCCCGCCGGAATTCCCGTGATTCACCGCGGCATCGATCTGGATCACATCCCCAATCTGGAGAAAATGCCGGCCCAGCGCGCTGACAATTCCCTGGGTTACCGTTCTTTCAAGCCCGACAGGAGACCCAATCGCGTAGATCGTCTCCCCTATCCTGGGGGTGATCCGGTCAACCACGGAAAAAACATATTCCGGTTTCAGATCCGCCTTTATCAGGGCAAGATCCATAGCCTTGTCCCAACCGATTACCTTTGCGGGAATCCGGGGACTCGAGGCATCCCCCATACGTATATACATCCGGGAAATGCCTTCGTAGGAAGGATCCACTTCACTCTCGATCACATGGTAGTTGGTTATAAGGAGCCCCGAAGCGTCAACAAAAAAGGCTGAACCAAGCATCCTGTCGGGAATGCCCCTGCCCCGCTCTATCCTCATACCCCGGTCAATCAATATCGTTGCCACACCCTTGATCATGTCGGGAGGCGCATCCCCTCCTTCGGCATAGAGCCTGAGTTCCTCCGGAATCTCTCCCCCGGCGGCTTCCGCGATGGTGAGGAAACGCGCGGCAGTCCTCCGCTGCCGGGCTTCCATGGCCTTCTCCAGAAAGAAGAGGGCGTCTTCCGGACTGAGAGCCTTCAATTCATCGGCCTGAATGGCGGAAAGAAAGGCACCGAGACTGTTTCCCGCGGCAAGCTGTTTTTTTGCGTCGGCAAGGAGCAGATCCGGTTCCTGGCCGGTACTTTCCACCGTGATACCGAGGCTTGAGAGAGAGCGGGCTAGGGAAGCCGCGTCATCGTAACGTTCCTCCCGGACAGCATCCAACTGGGCCTGCCGGAGATTCTCCAGAGACTGAGCTTCCAGCGATTCCAGTTCCGCGGCGGCATCACTTTCCTGCCAGTCAGGATAGATCGTTTTATATACCCCAATAAGGTGAATGGCCCTGCCGGGTTCTCCGGAAACTTCCGTCCTTATGGTTTCAATACGCAGTTCATTGGTGGAACGCTTGGGCTCCAGACGCCGCTCCTGCGCGGTCATCGAAAGACACGAAGAAAAGAGCACAGATATAGATACCAAAACCGGATAAAACTTGTTCATACTATAACTCCGCATGGCTTTAACGCTCTCTCCTCCCGTCTCCGTCCATATCCCAGGAGGGAACAACAGTCCCGCCGGGAAGATACTCTTCGGCACTTTCATAGATCCCATCCCCATCCCAATCGCTTTCCGTATATTCGATGATCGCCGGAACATCCCAGGGGAACCGATCATCCCGTAAACCTTCTTCCCGCGCGATCTCCTGTTTGAAACGCCTGAAGGTTTCCATTCTTCCGTCCAGATCCAGATCCAGCCTTTCCTGTACGGGCCTTCCCCGGGAATACTGTGTTTCCGAAACTTTGCGGCCGTCAAAGTATTCCACCGAATTCAACGCTATGCTTCCCGCCAGTTCTATCCGTTCCTCGGCGCCGGGGAACTCCACGCTGGGACGCCGGATCTCTCTCGCAAACGAAACCAGCATCCTCCGGGTCAGCGGGCTGTAATCCTCTTCCGGCAGAGGGTACAGGAGCCCTGAAGGCCCGCCGGGAAGATCGACAAACCTGAATGGCCTGTACAAAAATTCCCCGGGTCCGGGAATATAGCTTTCGCCGTTAAATTCCGTTCGGAGAACCGCCGGATACTTCTCCCAGTAAACGGCAAATTTCCCGCGCTCTTCCCCGCTGCGGGGCAAGGCGAAAACCCCTGTTCCCGGTACGGACTCGGACACGGATGCATACGCAGGAAAATCCCCCGCTTCAAAGGACGCCTCAAGCTCGTTAAGGCCGTCCTGATCGACATCCTGAACAAACGATTGAAGCATCCCGTTCAGGTAACGGGCCTGCGATTCCGGCCTGCCGTCCCGATCCCTATCCAGTGTAATAACACCGGAAAAGTTCAGAAGATTACGCCTGTAATACTCCCGCCCTTCATCTCCGCGAAGGAGTCTCCATACCGCGTCAAGCAGGGCATAGGAAACGCTTCTTGTGCCGTTTCTTGCCGCAAAGAGTTCATCAACCGCCGTAAAATCGTCAATTATCCCCAGATTGAGAGATACGGGAATGCTCTCCGGGGAAGGATTCCCCTTGGCCCGGTAGGCTTCCACAAGACGGCGGGCCTCCGCGCTGTCCCGGATAAAGGGGGCGACAAGCCAGGCCAGCTCAGGGTCGGCCTCCAGAAGATAGGGAAGCCGCCGCAGGGCCAGCGCCGCCATGTCCGCTTCATTGGCCGCGGGAGAGCGCGGACTGATAAAACCTTCGTGTAAATACTCGAAAAATATGTGTACAGGCCGGGGATCGCGCGGATAACGGCTCAGGGTGCGGGCCAGAACATCGTAAAAAGAATGTATGTCCGGCATACCCTTCAGGGCCAGAAGGGTCAATATCATCGTATCGTTGTCCTGCATATTCTCTCTGAGGAGTTTCAGGGCCCCGGCGTAGTTCCTGATCCCAATAAGAACCTCCGCTTCAAGGAGGCCGCAGTCGGAGCGGGTGTAGCGCGTCCATCTCCCCGCTTCCCTGGCCCAGCCCAGAGCCTCAAGCACCGCGCCTTTGGGCAGGCCCTCATGGTTGCGGACCAGGGCCAATAAATAGGAAAGATCCGAAGAAACATCCCGGTAATCGGCGCCTTTTTCCAGTCCCGGCAGGGCTTCACTCCAGCGGCCTGCCGCAATAGTCCGTTCCGCCCATTGGACATAGAGATCCGCGGAGGCGGTTTCTCCGGGCCGGGGATCGGGAATCTGGGCAAAGAGGAACATACAAGGAAGGGAGAGTAAAACGCAAAAAAGGAACTTCTTCATCTCAGGCCCTGGCACCTTAACGCTCCGAGGGGCAAAATCCGCGGCGTGCACAAACCGCCGCTCTTATCCTGAAAGGGAGGCCGGATTTACCCGGGGCGGCAGACCCAGAATCTCCCGCACCTCATCGTCAACCAGAGTTTCCCGGTTCATCAGGGCTTCGGCCAGCTTTTCCAGTTCCGGCCCGTGGCCTTCGATGATCCTGCGGGCAATATCCATCGCCTTTTCCAGTATCTCATTTACCGCCTTGTCGATCTTCCGGGCCGTATCTTCGGAATAGTCCTTGTGACGGGCAATCTCCTTGCCCAGGAAGATGGGTTCCTCCTCCTGTCCGTAAGCCACCGGCCCCAGTTCCTCCGCCATGCCCCATTCACATACCATGTGCCGGGCCATTTCGGTCGCCTGCTGAATGTCCTGCTTGGTTCCCGTGGTTGTTTCGTTGTAGATCAGTTTCTCGGCCGTCCAGCCGCCATAGCAGATAACGATACGGTCTTCTATCCAGCCCCTGGTACGGCTGTAGCTGTCCTCTTCGGGAAGGGACATCGCCATGCCCAGAGCCCGGCCATGGGGTACAATGGTCACCTTGTGGAGGGGATCCGCATTTTTGAGGTAATAGTGAAGCAGGGCATGGCCCGATTCATGGATAGCGGTCATCCGCCTTTCCCTGTCGGAGATCACCAGAGTAGTTCTGGCCACCCCCATGAGTATCTTGTCCCTGGCTTCTTCAAAGTCCCTGATACCGACTTCGGCCTTGTCCGTCCGCGCGGCAAAGAGAGCCGCCTCGTTCACCAGGTTGGCAATATCCGCGCCGCTCATGCCGGGAGTCGCCCGCGCAATGCGGGAAAGATCCACATCTTTCGCCAAAGGAATCTTGGCGGAATGGAGCTTCAATATATCTTCCCGTTCCTTTATATCGGGCATGGCTACCACTACCTGCCTGTCGAAACGGCCGGGACGGAGCAAGGCCGGATCCAGTACGTCGGGCCTGTTTGTGGCGGCGAGGATTATCACCCCGTCCTTGGAATCAAAACCGTCCATTTCAACCAGAAGCTGGTTCAGGGTCTGCTCCCGCTCATCGTGACCTCCGCCGTAGCCTGCGCCCCTGGTACGACCCACCGCATCCAGTTCATCAATAAAAATAATGCAGGGATGACTGCGGCGGCCCTGTTCAAAGAGATCCCTTACCCGGCTGGCTCCCACACCCACAAACATTTCAACAAAATCGGAACCCGACATGTGGAAAAAGGCGACTCCCGCCTCTCCCGCCACCGCCCTGGCCATGAGCGTCTTTCCCGTGCCGGGCATACCCACAAGGAGCACTCCCTTGGGTATCTTGGCGCCCATCTTTGTAAATTTCCCCGGTTCCTTGAGAAAGGAGACCACCTCTTCAAGCTCGTATTTTGCATCTTTCTGGCCTGCAACATCGGAGAAGGTAACTTTCTTCCCCTCGTCCCGGTAGAGCTTGGCCCGGCTCTTGCCGAACTGGAAAGCCTTGTTTCCCGCTCCCTGCATGTTCCTCATCATGAACCAGATGAAACCGAAACCTATGATCCACGGAAGAAATTCGAGAAGAATCCGCCAGGGGCTTATCTTTGAAGCCGCGCCGGCAACATTGACTCTCTTCTCTTCGAGCCTGGAAAGCAGACCCGGATCTTCATAGGGAATAATTGTCCGCAGTTGAGCGGCATTCTGCACGCCGCCTTTCAGATAAATATCCAGCGTACCGTTATCCCGAATGGTAACCGATTCGATCTGCTCCTGGGCCAGATAACGGTTAAAGTCGGAGTAGCGTATCTCTTTGACCGGCGTACCGCCTTCGTTCCTGAAAAAATAAAACGTAAAAAGCCCGGCCATGAGGATGAAGAAGACCAGGGCAATCCGGTTCGGCTTGCCTCCCTGCAGATTGGGACGGCTCGGTCTTACCGGCGGCTTTTCATTCTTGTCATTCTCCATCTTATGTTATTCCCCCGATCTCCCGAATCTATACTGAAGTTTCCAAACAAACTACTCTCTTTTCTCCTGAATTCTCCGCGGCCGCGTTTCTCCGGTAAAGAATCCCGTAAACCCTGCCGGCGCCTTCGTTACAGAGCCGCAGCACCGCGGCCAGCCCTTCCCGGTCAACAAGCGCCAGATCCCCCTCCCGAACCGTCGAACGGAGAAAATCACGAAGGCTCTTCTCCCTGCCCCTTCCGGGAGAAACCGTGTCGGTTTTCAGACAGGGACGCACAAGCAGGGGCAGCGCGGCGCGCAAAACCTGTTCTCCGGCTTTTTCAGGCACATTATCATCAAGCACAGTAATGTTTAGAACCGGAACCGTATTAGTAAGTTTATATTTTCCGGGGCTTTTAATCAACAGCGCAAAGCCTTTCTCCCTCTCCCCCCTGCGGCCCGGCTTTATGCGGACAAAATCTCCTTCCCGGCACACACGAAGCGCGCCGAGATCCGCCCCGTTCACGAGGCCCCGGCTGAAAGCCCGGAGGATCTTCCGTTTGGGCCGAAAGTTCTCCCTTTTCCCCGCGAGCGCGTCAATCCCCAGAAAGAGAGCCTCTTCCCGGACTATTTCGGGAGTCCTGAAAAAGGCGGCGGCATGGCAGCGCAGGCCCTTCCCCGGTTCGCTCTCCCAGGCCAGACGGGAAGCTTCGGCGCGTAAAAAATCAACGGATAGACGCTGGGTTTCCCCCAGGGCGGAGAGGGCCGCCCTCCAGTGGGGAAATTCGATATCCAGCAGGGGGATGAGCCTGTTCCTCACCCGGTTGCGGAAGAAACGAATATCATCGTTACTCTTGTCCTTCCTGTAGGAAATGCCCCGCTCTTCCAGATAGGCAAGAACATCCCCGCGGCTCAGGGCAATAAGAGGCCGCAGAATCTTCCCGCTGCTCCGGGGCATGGAGGCAAGACCGGCAGGCCCGGAACCGGAGAGAAGACGCATGAGCAGGGTTTCAAGAAGATCGTCCGCGGTGTGGGCTATGCAGAGACGGGACGCGCCGGTTCTGCGGCATTCGGCGGCAAAGATCCTCTGCCTGAAGGAACGGGCGGCAGCCTCTATGCCCCCCTCCCCGGCCTTTTCCGCTATTTTCCCGTGCCGGATGTGAATCGTCCTGCAGGGGATACGGCGGAGCCTGCAGAATTCCTGAACAAAGAGAGCGTCGCCCCGGCTTTCGGCCTCGCTTCGTATGCCGTGTTCCACATGGATTACCCTCAGACTGAAACCGGCTCCCCCTTCCTTCAGGGAAAGGAGGGCGCTTAACATGGCAATGGAATCGGCCCCGCCGGAAACCGCGGCCAGCAAAAGGGAGGAAGAAACACAATCCCCCATTTCCGCAGCCAGAGCGGCGGATACGGAGGATTCGAAAAAGGGAGAAAAAGGACGGTTTTTTTGCGGCGTGGACTTTATTTCTTTTCCGCTTCGGCCTCTGCGGTCGCGCCGGCCGCGGCAGCAGGAGACCCCGCGGCGGCAAGGGCGGCATCTTCGGCAGTGGACGCCGCAGCCTCTTCAGACTTGGCGAATTTCACCAGGGCGACAACCTGATCTCCGGCGCTGATAAGTTTAACGCCTTCATTCAGGGGAATGTCCCGGACATGAATGGACTGATTAACGTCCAAACCTGAAATATCCACAATGATCCTTTCCGGCAGATCCCTGGGGAAACATTCCACTTCAATTTCGTGGAGCGGGGATTCAAGAATACCGCCGTTTCGTACCCCAATGGGATTCCCGTTAAGATGAACGGAAACATGGGCACGCAGGAGGGTATCCTGTTCGACTTCATAGAAATCCACATGGAGGATCTTTCCATCGGTAATGTTCCGCTGGGTATCCTTGACAAATGCGTCATGGGACTTGCCTTCAATATCCACCTTGACGATGGTACTTTCGGAAATATTTTTGATCCCGTTGGAAAATTCCAGGGCATCAAGATCCAGGGCTATCGAATTCCCGGTTCTTCCATAGAGAATTCCGGGTATGCGGCCGCTCCGCCTGATCCGCCGGGCCTCGGCAGAACCCTTTCCGACCCTGTTCTTAGCTGTTAAAACCACTTGCGCCATTCTACACGCTCCTCATTTCGTTATAGAGTTATACCATATCCTGAATTACGGGTCAAGTTTAGTCCAGAGGATGTTTAGTCCAGAGGATGGGGCCGAACCCTTCGAACCCTGCATTTTTCAAAAGTAAAACCCTTTACTGGGACGACAGGGTTCGCCCTCCGTTCGCAAACATCCTGTTTGCTCTCTCCGGGCCGGGGTTCAATCCTGACGGCGCCATCCATGACGCCTTTTCCTCCCGGCGGTCGGCGGATTGAACCCTTCGAACCCTGCACTTTTCAAAAGTAAAAACTTTTACTGGGACGACAGGGTTCGAACCTGTGCATGCCGGAGCCAAAACCCGGTGGCTTACCACTTGCCTACGTCCCAAAGAACTCAAAGGGGAAGGCAGGAGGCCGGCGGCGGGCTTAAATAGCGTCTGTCTATAAAGTAACCGGCTTTATGGACAGATACTAAATATCTACCGTTGGATCATCCTGCACATTTCCCGAATCATAGGTGTCCAGGATCCGTTGCTGCAGTTCAGCCCGGAATTCGGGATTTATGGGATGAGCCACATCCTTGTATTCTCCCGCCCTGGTTTTCCGTGAAGGCATGGCGATAAAAACACCTGTCTTGCCTTCAATTATTTTTACATTATGAACTACGAAACAGTTATCAAAGGTGACTGTTACATAGGCTTTCAACTTCCCTTCGCCGGTTACCTTGCGCACACGTATGTCTGTAATTTCCATGAAATACGCTCCTTGTTGCAGTATGCACTCACTAAGACAATCTTACTACCTCAAGTCCTCTCTTTGCAAGGAAAAACGTTAATTTTACAAAAAGCCGGCGTTTCAAAAGAAAATCAAATGCTTTTTTTGCCTCACCTCCATCGCTGTATATTCCAAAACAGGTTGAACCGGAACCGGAAAGCCCTGTAAATTCCGCTCCGCTTTCCTTCAAATCTCCCAAAATCTTTGCATATTGGCAGGGAGTCTCCTCCTCCAGGAACAGGGGCAAAAAATCGTTCCGAAAAGGCCATTTCCCCGGAGGACCTTCCAGAAGGGCGGCCCATTCCGCAGGGTCTGAAGGCCTGTTTCCCCGCGGAAACTCCATTCTCCCTTCCCGCTTCCTGTCCAAAAGCCTGAAGGCTTCCGCGGTTGAACTGGGCAGCAGGGGATTAACCAGTACCACCTGTAATCCGGAGGGAAGCGGAAGGCTTTCGAGAATCTCTCCCCTGCCCCGAACCAGGGCGGCCCCGCCCCGGATAAAAAAAGGCACATCACTCCCCAGTTCCGCGGCCATTTCCAGCAATTCAGGCTCCGCTAAACATGAGTCGGAAAGGGCATTCAGCGCGACAAGCACGCCGGCGGCATCGGAAGAAGCTCCGCCCATGCCACTTCCCACCGGAATCCGTTTTTCCACGGCTATTCGCAGCCCCTTCCGGTAAAAAGTCCGTTTTCTGAAACAATCCACCGCCGTGGCGATGATATTGTCTTTCAGTTCCCCGGCCCGAAGCGGCGGCTCCCAGCACATGGCGATTTCGCAGGAACATTCCGGCCCCTCCTCTGTTATGAGGAGACTGTCTCCAAAGGCGGTCTCCAGGAAAACGCTTTCCAGATCATGAAAACCATCGGGACGCCGTCCCCGAATCTCCAGATGAACGTTTATCTTGGCGGGAGCTTCAATACGAGCCTGAGCCATGCACAAGCCGCTCCTTGCGGCGCAGTACAACCACCTTCCTTACGCTCGTGGCCCGAAGGGACACATGCACAAGCCGCCTCCGGCAACAATATTCAGATACCAGTATACTTTTTTTTAAGGCCTTGTAAATACGTACGGTGCAATACGCCCGCTTGTATAGTCCATAAATAGAGAGTATACTAAAATAATGCGTATAGTTATAAAATCGGATGCTCCGGTATTCGGCAAAGCTCAGGTAATCCATAGGGCTACTCAGGCACCAGGTAAGAAGGGGGTTCGGGTATCCATCGAGGCCGCCCAGGGATTCAGAAAAGGTATAAAGTTCTTTACATTTCTTCCGGATATTTCCCTCAGGAAAGCTTCTTCGGAGAGTGCCTGGGTCTCCGTTGGCGATGCGTTTCAGAGTACCGGAAACAGTATAAGAAAGGCTATATATGAGCAATCCGCGCCCGCTCGCAAGAAAGCAAAATAATTCAGAAATTCTGTTAGAAGAAGAAAATGCCAGTTTTTCCGGTCCCCTTCCCCCTCCGGCAGTGCTTAAAGGATATGGGGAGGTTGATCCGCAATACCCTGAGCGATTGTTCAAAATGGCGGAATCATACTCAGAAGCCGATGTCAGAGCGCAAAACACCATATCCTCGGCGATTATCGTGGGTTTGATCTTTTCTTTCATAGTCTGCATCGGCGGCCTTGCCACCTGCCTTGTTTTGGCCATGAAAGGTATGAAAGCGGAATCCATAACCGCCGCCATTACAGGTATTTCCCCGATAGTTATTAACGCCTTGTCCAACTTTAGAAACCCTTCTAAATAAGAGGCCATTAAAGATCGTCGGCGCTCCCATCTTCCGCTTATTCCCAAAACAGGGGTTTTTCCGGTAGCATGAGACATGGTTTTCCGCTTCAGGCTTCCGCTTGTCCTCTTTTGTGTAGCAAATGTCGTGTTTTTTTCCGGTACACTGTGGGCCAGGGCGAGAGCCGAGGTGAAAAGGCTTCCTCCGGAGGAGATCCCATCATCATCATGGGCCGGGGAGAATGTGGAAATTTCCGCGGCTTCTGTTTTGCAGAAGAGCGGCAGAATCCTTGCCGGTTCGGAACAGGGGCTTGTGGGTTTTGAGCAGGGGGAGGTCCGGCCGCTATGGACAGGGGCCGCCGTAAGGAAGATTCTCAAGGCGGGGGATACCTGGTTTCTCTTAACCGGCGAAGGCATCCAGGCTTCCGCGGACCTGGAAAACTGGGAGGGGCGGAATCAGGGGCTTCCGGTAAAAACCATCAAGCTCTACCGGAATGAGGTAAAAAGTTTCCTTCCCGCGGTACAGGAGATAAAGGATCTGGAGGCCGATCCTGAGCACCCTGAGATTCTTGTCTGCGCGACCAAAGACCGGGTGTTTCTCACCCAAGATGGGGGCCGGAACTGGAAGGATCTCGGCATGCCGCCCTACAGAACGAACGGAATAAAGGCCGTTGCCGTGTTTCATCCGGCAGCCGAAGGAAGAATGCGGGGTGGAGAGACGGATACGGATGAAGGAAGGGAGCTTACCGTTTTTGTGTCCCACAGCACCTACGGGATCCACTACATTGAAGCCGCCCTACCCGGCGCAAAGTGGACGGAACTCAATGCAGGCCTTGAAACTCTGGAAACCACGGAAAACCCCGACGAAACGGCGGATATTGCAGTGGTTTTGGAGGATGAGGAGCCCCAAATCTATGTTTCCCAGACCTTCCGCCGGAGAATCTACCGCCTTGACTGGGAAGCAAAGTCCTTCCGTCTGCTCTGGTCGGATGCTTCCGCCTTCGGGACTGTCGATTCCCTGAACCCTGCCGGGAAAACACTCAGGTTTGTCAGCGAAGGGGCCGTAGCGGAACTGGATCTTTCCCCCGACGGAGGCATGATACCGGAAAAACGGGACGATATTCCCGCCCTCCTCAGGGAACTGTCCGGGACGGAGGATTCAAAATTCAACTGCCTGTATCTGGAAGACGAAAACGTAAACCTTAGCGAACTCTGGCTCCTCAACGAAGCGGGAGAGGCCGGAAGCAGAAATTCAGGCGAACAGGAAACAAAGGAAACAAAGATCCACGCGGCCCTTGCCGAAGGCCGTAACGGGCTCTATCTCCCGGTGAATCATGCCATGGACAGCGCCGATCTCAAGCCCTATCTGGATCTCATGGCAGATCGGAATCTCAACATGGCGGTAATCGACATGAAGGACGACTACGGCCGTCTCCGTTTCAGCCCGCTGGATAAGGAGATAGAGGCAAAAGGCCGGGTTTTCAGACCTCTGGACATCGACAAGCTCCTCAAGACGATGAAGGAACGGGGCATCTACATGGCGGCCCGCGTCGTGGTCTTCAAAGATCCGGTACTCGCCGCCCGCGAGGGGGGAAAGTACGCTGTCTGGGACGGTAAAACCAACAAGGCCTGGGCAGGCTACCGGGACACCCGGCGGAAGAAAGGCGGGGAGAGCGGCCGCGAAGACCTTATTGAAATCCTGGGGGACGATCCTCTGGATCGTGAATATGAACTTGTCAGATCCTTCTACGATGAGCGCTGGGTAGACCCCTATTCGGAAGAAGTCTGGGATTACACCGCCCGGATTGCGGAAGAACTGCAGAACAGGGGTTTTGATGAAATTCAGTTTGATTATATACGCTTCCCCACCGACGGGGTGAACCTTGCGGACATCCGCTACCGCTGGCAGGATCCGGGCATGGACATGGAAAGCGCCATCCTCTCCTTCCTGCGCCACATCCGCGGCAGGGTAAAAGTCCCCATTTCAATCGACATTTACGGAGCCAACGGCTGGTACCGTACCGGCGCCCGCACCGGGCAGGAACTGGAACTTCTGGCGCCCTGGGTGGACGTGATCTGCCCCATGTACTATCCCAGCCACTTTGAACAGGATTTTCTGGCCCAGAGTCCCGAAGAAGAGAGGCCGTACCGGATCTACTATTTCGGCACACTCCGCAGCTCCCGGATCGGAAGGGGGCAGATCGTTGTGCGTCCATACGTACAGGCTTTCTACCTTAATGTCTCCTATGACCGGCGCCATTACAACGCCGATTATGTCCGCCGGGAAGCGGAGGGAGTGGAGGACGCGGGAAACGGAGGCCTCACCTACTGGAATAATTCAGGAAGATACGAAGACATACCGAAAATCCGGTGAAGACACCGGCCCCGGAACACCGGTGTCTGTCTAACCTCTCACCGTTTGCAGGAACTGGCGGGTGCGATCTTCCCTGGGGCGGGTAAAAATCTCTTCCGGCGTTCCCTCTTCCAGGATCACGCCGCCGTCCATAAATATAACCCTGCCGGCTATGTCCCTGGCAAAATTCATCTCATGGGTAACGATGATCATGGTCATACCGCCCCGGGCCAGTTCCCTGATCACGGTCAGCACCTCCCCTATCATCTCCGGATCGAGGGCGCTGGTGGGCTCGTCAAAGAGCATTATATCGGGATTCATGGCAAGGGAGCGGGCAATCGCCACCCGCTGCTGCTGGCCGCCGGAAAGCTGCCAGGGATACGCGTCCGCCTTGTCCGCCAGCCCCACCCGGGCCAGAAGCTCACGCGCCTTCTGTTCGGCTTCCTTTTTGCGGAGCAGCTTGAGGTCAAGCGGGGCGAACATGACGTTCTTAAGGGCGCTCATGTGGGAAAAGAGATTGAACTGCTGGAACACCATGCCGATATTCCGGCGCATCCTGTTGAGGTTTACCTTCTTCCCGGTCATCTCATGCCCGTCGATGATCACCGTACCGGAACTGGGCTCCTCCAGCATGTTAAGGCAGCGGAGAAAGGTGGACTTGCCGGAACCGGAAGGCCCGATAACGCAGATCACATCCCCCTCGCGGGCTTCCATGCTGATCCCCCGGAGCACATCCAGCGTACCGAAGGATTTATGGAGATCTTTAACGAGAACCTTTGTTTCCATAATCAAGCCTCTTTTCAACATACCGGGAAATTTGCGTCAATACCGTGATGACCACAAGATAACAGAGCCCCACGACAGTCCAGGTGGCAAAGGACTGCATGGTTCTGCCGATATAGATCTTCGCCTCGTACACGATCTCCGCAAGGCTTATCACCGAAATAATGGAAGTATCCTTCAGACTGATGATGAACTGATTCACCAGCGCGGGAATCGAAACCCGGAGCGCCTGGGGGAGTATCACCTTGATCATGGCCCTGCGGCGGGAAAACCCGAGACTCCTGGCGGCTTCCATCTGGCCCTTGTCTATGGCCTGAATACCCCCCCGGAAGATCTCGGCAATGTAGGCCCCCGCGTTCATCGACAGGGTAATGATCCCCGCGGCCAGCGGCGAAAGCCTGAAACTGAAACCCAGGGACTGGATAAGCTGGGGAAGGCCGAAGTATACAAAAAAAGTCTGTACAAGAAGGGGGGTGCCCCGGATCGCCCATATATAGAATTTGGCAACAAACCTGAGCGGCCCCTTCCGTGAAAGACCGATAAGACAAAAGAGAAGTCCCAGAAAAATAGCAATGATGAGGGCAAAGATAGTCGTCTCGACAGTGACCACTATACCCCGCATCAGAAGCGGGAATACTTCGCGTAAAACTCTGCTGAACTCCATTTATTGCTTTGCGATGTACTTGTCCAGAAGCCTCTGATAGGCGCCGCTGTTCCTCAGGTTCACAAGACCCGCGTCGAACATCTTGAGCAGTTCCTGATTCTTGCCTTTGAGCACGGCAAAACCGTAGGAGGAACCCCGTTCCATGTCGGTTACCATCTTAAGCCCGTTCCCCTGGGAGATACCGTAACCCATGACAGGATAATCCTCAAAACATGCCGCGGAATTTCCGGCCTTCACCTCTTCGTACATGAAGGGCGATTCATCAAAGTATACCAGATCAAAACCATAGCGATCCCGGATTCCTTCGGCAAAAGTGGCCCCTTCCGTCCCGGTCTTGACGGCTACCCGCTTAGCCCTGAGATCGGCATAGCTCTTCACTTCGTTGTTGTCGGAGCGGATCGCCATAACCACCCCCGAATCGTAGTAGGGCCGGGAAAAATCATACTTTTTCTGCCTTTCCTCCGTGATACTCATACCGGCGATGACGCCGTTGGCCTGACTGGATTCCAGAGCGGCTACCGCCGCGCTGAAACCCAGAGGCTGTAGGTCGTAGCCGAAACCCTGATCCGCGGCAATCGCGGCAAGAAGCTCGATATCGATCCCCACATAGTTTCCGGCCGCATCCTGAAACTCAAAGGGGGCAAAGGTGGTATCTGTTGCGATGATGTATTTCGCCGCCCCGGAATCCGACTTACCTCTGGCATAGACATTCCCCGTCACGGCCAGGAGGGCCGCCGCAAGCAGCAGCCCGGTAATCACTGTTCTTTTCATTTTTCTCTCCTTAAATCGTCAGAAATGTGTCTTATTTTATCATACATTCGGCTTTATGTACAAGTATATAACGTTCCGGCTGCATGCGAAGTACCGCCCTTACACTATTTTATTTTTCCGTCTATTATCTTTTTATATAATATTTCTTCTAAATTTCTTCTTCCGTCAATTATTGATATTATGTTTATATTTTGCCCCTCAACTTTGTAATATATTATCCAATTATCCTGAACTATTTGCCTGTAATCGTTCACGCCGATGTCCTTCAATATTTGCACCGGTTTCCCGATTCCGGGCATATCTTTTAACTTTTTTATTTGGGCATTAATTTTTGAATATATTTTTTGAGCAATGTTCTTCCCTGCATTATATTTATACCATGATATTATTTCAATAAATTCTTCTCCCGCGTCTTTCGACCAATTAATTTT
>JAISCR010000157.1 GCA_031265435.1 Treponema sp. | reverse complement strand
GGATGCCCCAGGCGGATTGGTTGACGGTACACACATCAATCCAGTCATCGGCCATCGTCAGAATGTCGCTCCGTGCCGAAGGGAGCCAGTCTTTTGTTACTGCCATGGTACTACTCCTTACTATGAATTGGGGTTGTTTTGACCTCTAAAAGCCGCGCACTTTGAAGAAAAAAATTCACCGCGAAGTCGAAAAAGTCGGGAAAGTTCATTAAGCGGAGTATGAAGCGCTTCTTTTTTCCCTTCCTGCTTCTCCTCCTTCTTTGACTTATTCGACTTAGAGGTAAAAATTTCTTCAATTACGAAAGTAAACGTCGATATCCTGGATGGGATCCCGTTTGAGTTGACCGGGATCCCGTTTAGAGTGGATGGAATCCTTTTTGAGTTGGATGGGAACCCGTTTGGGTTAGCCGGGATCCTTTTTGAGTTGGATGGGATCCCCTTTAAGGTGGCCGGGATCCTTTTTGGGTTGACCGGGATCCCGTTTGAGTCGGATGGGATCCTTTTTAGGTTGATCGGGATCCCGTTTAAAGTGAACGGGTTCCCGAATGAGGGGTTTAGACTACATAAGGGGAAGCGGCTATTCCGTGCGGAATAGCCTTGGGTTTTGTCTAGTAGACAGAGAAACCGCTGCTGTGTATAATTATCCCGAAAGCCCGGAAGCCCGGAAGCTGTGGGGCGTGTTCCGCTTTTATGCCGCCTTTTGTCGAAAGCATGGAAATAGTATAGCTTTTTTTGAAAATTTGCGCAAGTGTTTTCGAAAAAAAATCAACCTAAAGAAGAATAGTTTACCGCAAAGTCGAAAAAGTATAAGAAGTAAGAGAGAAAGAGGGGAACCTCTTAAAAAAACTTTTTCGACTTCTTCGACTTTGCGGTGAATATTTTCAGCCTGTTATTTTCTCAACAAGGCTTCTGAACTCTTCCTGTTTTTCGTTTGACAGTATCTGTGCGCCATAGAGGGCTTCTTCAAACAGGGCCCCGCAGCGGACGATGGAACTTTGGATACCTGTATCAAGTGAATCACAGGCCGAGGGAGGGGCGGATAAAGCCAGTATGACGCAGTATTCGCCGGGACCGTAATTCGCTTTCCAGATCACCTGCCGCGCATCCGTCCCCCAGATAATAAGACGCGCAAAGAGGGTAACATTCTTCTTCATCTCTTTCCGCTTTACGGGAGACCATGTAGCGCCGAGATCTTCGGCGAGGCTGCGGATTCTTTCCCTGCCGGTAGGCAGGGGAACGGAAGCCTCGCCGTTTCTGATAAAGTACAGGAAGGATCGTATTCCCTCTTTTATGCCGCGGAACCAGAAGGCAAAAAGCATGGAGAGACGTTTGACCGGAGAAAATCCGCCGGGAAAACGGCGGTCAAAGAGGGGCTTTACCATGAATCCGGCAAAGAGCAGAATTATTAGTGCGACGGCAAGATACTTTAGATAATCCCAAAAGGGCCACGGTTCGCTGTTTTGCGCCAGTTCCTGCAATTCGGGCGGCAGGATGGGCATAAAAATACCGTCGTTCGTTTCAGGTGTCGGCGGCGGAAGCGTCTGCGCGGGGCCCTTCATATGGGGGAAGAGACTGAGGAGCCACGCAAAAAATCTGCCGATGAGGGCCCAGGGAAGAATGTTCTTCCCCACTGAAAACAGCAGGGCCGGAACACCCGCAAAAACGGTAAAAAAACCCATGGCGGCAATGCGCTTTGCCCTCTCCGCTTCCGGAAGGCTGATTCCTTCCCCCGCATAGTATTGCTCGCTGCGGAAAAGTCCCAGGAGGGCAAAGATAAAAACCGCGGCGAAAAAGAAAAGTACCATAAAGGCAAAAAGGGGAAACTGAAGGGCTATTCCCAATGCGGAACACATAACCGACAGTATTACCGCGACAATCAGCTCCGCCGCGTAGATCTGCATGAGTTTTCCGGTATGGAGATCCGCCTCGGAAACAAGGCTTGCGTCTTCGTGCAGTATCCGTACCAGTTCATCTCCGGAATGTTCTTTGGTTAATTCTTCAAAGCGTTCACGGGAAACAAAGATACCGCGGATATAAATAACAAAGGGCCATGTGTACAGGGCTGTAAGGGCGGCAAGAATGTTTCCTGCCCCCGGAAAAAAACGCCTTGTAAACGGAACATGAATCCTGAAGGGCGAAGAAAAAATATAGGCACTAACAATGATAATAACAAGACCGCGCAGATCGGAGGCAAAATTGTTTCCCGGCATAAAAACCCGGTCTGTGGAAGCGGATACGGGTCTGTTCTTCATCATGACAAGGTAGACCAGGGCCGCCAGTCCGCACGCAAGGCCCGGAAAAAAGAGGAACCCAACGGGCAGGGGAAAGAGTCCGAGAAGGACTTCCGGAATCTTCCAGAAGAGGGGAAGGATGATAAAAAGACCCGAAAGGGGTAGGTATACCGAAACAAAACCGTAAAAGGGATTACCCAGTCTGAATTTAGATGACGGCGTAACCTGCCTCCTTCATCTGCCAGCGGCGGACATTCCCCGGCATTGATTCTTCCAGGGCCTTTTCGTCCAGTATCAGGTATTCCGGAAAAAGATGACTGCGTTTAAGATTGTCAAGGACCGCGTATTCTTCCCGGCTGCGTTCGGGGCCCACATAAAAAAGCCGTGTACCGTAGGGGAGCCGTTTCCCCTCCTTCAACATCATTTGTACACTCATTCTGATTCGTTGCGAAGGATACATATCCGTCGGCACACTTTCGCGCGGGAGCCCCGGGGCGGAATGATCCGGAGGAGCTTCACGGGGGCGTGTGATTGCCGCAAGCCGTTCCAGAATGGGGATAAGGGTACGGGCCTGAGGGGGGATAACGGTAAGAGGCGCCTTGCCCTGAGGATGGTAAAGGATGATGCCCAGATCCTGTCTGTCCCGGTTTGCCATAAGGCATAACGCCGCGGCTCCTTCAATGGATCTTTCAAAGTAGAATTCACGTTTGCGGAGCCCGTATTCGTATGGATCAAGATTCAGAAAAATTACCATGGGAGAGGCAATGGCCGCCTCATACTCGTTCACCAGTATCACCGTATCCCTGCCGGCGCCTGTAAGTGCGGCGCTGGCCTTCCAGTTGATCCGCCGCTGTTCGTCTCCGATCCGGTACTCACGGAGGGAACGCCGCCGGGTAAGGTCTTCATAGAGGGGATTGCCGGTAATCATGTTTCCCAGAGGAAGGCCGCCGGGCGTCTTTACTTCAATATGTCCCGGCGAAGGATAAACCACAAGCCTTGAAGTTTCCCGTGCGCATGCACGGAACGGGAAGAGCCCCAGGGGATCGCTTCCCCGGATACGGGCCGGGCCCAGAGTATGGATGCCCCGGCTTGAACAGTATGCCTGCCAGGGAATGAAGATCCGGGAACGGCCCCGGAGGCTGAGAAGGCTGCGGTTCTGCCGGAACACCGCTATGTCTCCGGGGGAATCTGCGGCCGCCAGCATAAAGGCAGGGAGCCGGCCATGGTTTTCAACCGTCAGTTCCGCCTGTACCCATTCGCCCCGGAAACGCCTGAGATCCCTGTCCCTGCGGAGAAGGCGGATAGTGCGTATCAGGTATTCACTGTAAAAACGGGAGCCAAGCAGGAGGAGCAGCAGAAACAGCGCCGCAAAACGGAGCAGGTAAAACGGCGCAAAGAGATAGAGGAGAAGAAGGGGAAGCACAAAGAAAAGCGCCGTACCGCTGATATGAACATCCGCCCAGTCCTGCCGCCCCTTCAGCATTAACGCCGCTCCGGCACCGACCGGTACTCCGGCACCGGTTTCTTTTCAAGAATGCCTTCAATGATTCTGTCAGGATCGATGCCCCGGACAAAGGCCTCGGAAGAGAGGAGCATACGCTGACGGAATACAGGCTCTGCCATCTGCTTTATGTCTTCCGGTGTAACATAATCCCTGCCGCGGATTGCCGCGAGGGCCTGTGCGCTCCGGTAGAGAGCAAGACTCCCCCGTGGAGAAACCCCTACCCGCAGGCTTGATTCTTCCCGCGTGGCGGCAACAAGCGAGAGAAGATAGGACTTTACTGCCGCATCTACATATATTTGAGTTACCTTTTCCTGCAGCGGGACAATTTCATCAGGAACGGCAACCGCCTCAAGATCCGTTACCGGGTGGCTCAGGCGGCGCTGGTTTTCCAGCATGGCCGATTCGGACTTTTCATCCGGGTACCCGATGGACAGGGAGAGCAGGAAGCGGTCTTTCTGGGCTTCGGGCAGGGGAAAGGTTCCCTCAAACTCCACCGGGTTTTCGGTAGCCAGCACAAAAAACGGTTCGGGCAGGGCAATGCGTTTACCCTCAACGGAGATCTGGCCTTCCGCCATGGCTTCAAGCAGCGCGGACTGGGAACGGGGCGTTGCCCGGTTAATCTCGTCCACCAGCACAAACTGATTCGCCACAGGCCCCGGACGGAATTCAAAAACCTCCTCTCCCTGCCGCCACACCGAAACACCCAGAATGTCCGCGGGCAGAAGATCCGGGGTACATTGGATCCGGGCAAAGGAGAGCCCCACGCTGGCGGCAAAGGCACGGGCAAGGATCGTCTTGCCTGTACCCGGCACATCCTCCAGAAGCACGTGGCCCCGCGCCAGAAAAGCCGCAATCAGCATATCGACAACTTCAGGCTTTCCCAAAAAGACCCGTTCTACATTCTCCCTGACCCGTCGGGCAAAACCTTCAATTGATTCATTCATATCTCCCTCAATGTTCCGCAAAAGCCTCTTTCAACAATTCAAGATCCAGTTCGGGGTATACCGGGAAACGGTCAAGCAGTTTCTTTACACGTCCAATGGCTTCGGCTTTGACCGTTTCATCAACCGTATATTTGGCCTTGCTCTTTTTACCGGGGTCTTTCGGATCCGGCGCAGGCTGTGTCCCTTTAAGCACCAGAGAGATAATGGCGCCCAGTTCTTCCATTTCGGCTCTGCCCATGCCCAGCGTGGTGGTGGCCGCAGTCCCTATGCGGAGGCCGGCCGTGTACCAGGGGCCGTTGGGATCAAAGGGCAGCGCGTTACGGTTCAGGGTGATATGACATTCGTGGAGCGCGCTTTCCGCCTGACGTCCGGTTATACCCAGTTTGGCAACATTCACCAGGAAGAGATGGTTATCTGTTCCGCCGGTCAGAACTTCTATACCTTCCTGTGCGCAGGAGGCGGCAAGGATCCGGCTGTTTTCCACAACGGTGGCGGCATAGGAGCGGAACTCCGGTCTTGAGGCTTCCCGGAACGCAACCGCCTTGGCCGCAATGACATGGGGCAGGGGCCCGCCCATGGTAAGGGGGCAGCCCTTGTCCAGGGCTTCGGCAAATTCCTTTGTAGAAAGCACCAGGCCTGCCCGCGGCCCGCGGAGGGTCTTGTGTGTAGTGCTGGTTACCACATGGGCCCAGGGAACAGGATCGTATTCACCGCTAAAGACCTTCCCCGCGACAAGGCCGGCAAAATGGGCCATGTCCACCATGAACACGGAGCCCGCCCTGTCGGCAATCTGACGCATCCGCTTAAAGTCGATCTTCCGGGGATATGCCGAATAACCTGCCAGGAGAATGAGCGGTTTAATCTCCAGCGCCATCTTTTCAATTTCATCGTAATCCAGAAGGCCAGTTTCCCTGGATACCGAATAGCCGTAAACATCAAACATGCGGCCGGAAATATTGTGCCTGTAACCGTGGGTCAGGTGGCCGCCTGAATAGTAGTCAAGACCGAGAAGCTTCTGGTTTCCAAAGGCCGCCTTCAGTTCCTTCCATTGGGCATCGGTGAGCTTGTAGAGATTCGTCTCACCGAAGCGTTCCAGGGCCGGCGCCTCTACACGGGTGGAGAGAATCGCCCAATAGGCGAGAATATTGGCATCCGCGCCGCAGTGCGGCTGCACATTGGCATGCTCCGCGCCGAAGAGTTTACAGGCTTCTTCAATAGCCAGAGACTCGATAGCGTCAACATTTTCGTTCCCCGCATAGAAACGGTGCTGCGGTACTCCTTCGGCATACTTGTCCGTAAGAAGATTCCCCATGGCAAGCTGCACCGCCATGGAACAGTAGTTTTCACTGGCAATAAGCTTGACCCGTTTCCGCTGGTTTTCCAGTTCCCGGACTATGTAACGGGCCGCTTCCGGAACCTGGGCCGCGGTTTCGCTGAGATTACAGAGATAGGCCAAAAAAGCGGTATTCACCTTTTCGGGCGGAGTAGATTTAAGGTAAGCGGAAACCACTTTCCGCGTGTTTACAGGATTCGTGTTCATTACGCAAATATGCCACAGATTGAGAGGATGTTCTATAGTTTCCGGGGGAGCATCCAGCACAGTTCATGTTTATTATGAAAAAGGTGCAGCACACTGCTCCCCGGCAGCGCGGCAAAGCGGCGGCTTACGGCAAAGTATTCCCCAAGGCTTTCCCTGTCTCCCTGCCACTTTATCGTACAGACAAAACGGGAACAGAGCCCCGATGCAAGCCACTTTTCAACCCAGTCATAGAGCCTCTCCGGGTAGGAGATAACATCGGAAAAAACCCAATCCATGGGGCCTAAATCTTCGGGCTTCATGGTAAATGCGTCATGCCTGATATATTGAACGCGCGGCAAAACGGCAACCCGTTCCTCAAGCGGACTGCGGTCAACGGCAATCACCTCCGCGCCAAGCCGGGCCAAAGCCCATGTCCAGCCGCCGGGACTGGCTCCCGCGTCAAGGCAGCGTTCCCCGGGCCGGGGCCATTTCCTAAGCCGTGTAAGGGCTTCCCAAAGTTTGAGGTATGCCCGGCTGGGAGGCCCTTCCCTGTCCTCGACAAAGTTGATGCGTCCTGAGGGAAACGGACTGCCGCAGGAAGCCGATGCGATAAGAGTATTCTCATCCAGAAGACTGAAGGCGCCCAGCGGAGTTTCCGGAAGCTGCCAGGGAAAGGGACGGGGCTTTGACATCGAGGCAACCGGAGGGAGTTTCGACTGGATCAGGGCTGCGCGGCGGTATGAGGCAAGGGGAAGAAGTGCCCAGTTCCGCTGTATCTCCCGCAGCGCGCCTGAGGCTTCGGAGATGGAAGTGAAATGCAGTCTGAAAGGTTCAAGCCACTCGTTGATCTGCCAGAAAATTTCTTTTCCCGGCTCCCCGCTGCCTTCGGCGGTTTGTGCATGGTAAAGATCTCCCCACTGTTCAGAAAGAGAGGAACCCAATTCATATTGAAGATGATCTTCAAAACCCTGAACCGCCTGGTAGATCCGGCCATTCAGGTTTTCCCTGTCCACAATCTTTATTACGCCTGTTTCCAGGCGAGATAATCTACATAACGCTGAAAGTACTTGCCTTTAGGGGATGCGGTTATGGCAAACACAATATCCGTGGAATATCCGACAGGCCGTATCCATGCAGATTCCACCGAAAGGCTGAAAGGTCCTATCCCCGAACCGGCTTCCGGTATAACTTCAAGCTGAAAGGCGCTATTGGGCTTGATATCCGTTGCGGTTGTACATTCCACGCAACAGTCCGTCACGGAAATGTCTTTGAGGAGGTGTTCGCCGTCCATCACGCCGGGGAGCCGGACATGGGCGAGGGTACTGTAACGGGGATTTTTTCTTTTTTCAGGCAGACTATATTTCATTTTTAAATAATACGATAATAGGCTTTTTTTGGTCAAGTTTTAACCCGAATGTGATTATTGACAATTCTACTCAAAAAAGCCTCAATGTTATCAATCGTTATATCGGTATGGAGGAATGATGAACGCCAAACGTACACCCGGTGAACGAATCACCGAACTCTGCAAGACATATTCGGTTTCCCGTGAAACCCTGGCGGAACGGAGCGGACTTTCAATAGAATTGATCCGGCGCATTGAGGAAGAGGGCCATATTCCCGATCTGGCGCCCCTGCTCAAATTGTCCAGAGCCCTTGGGGTACGTCTGGGGACTCTTCTTGACGATCATGAAGAACTGGGGCCGGTCATTACCCTGCAGGGCCGGGCCGGAGAAGTAAGCCGCTTTATTACCGGTCTTCCGGGGCAATCGGGAGAGACCGAAGGGCATCAGGGCCTTACCTTCAAGGCCATGGCCGCGGACAAGGGCGGCCGCCATATGGAACCCTTTATTGTGGACATTGAAAGCAGCGCGGAGCAGGACAAATCCAGCCACGAGGGAGAAGAGTTTATCTATGTCCTTTCCGGCACGATTCATATTGATTACGGCAAGGACGGCTACGACCTGGAAACAGGAGATTCAATCTACTACGATTCCATTGTCCCCCATCGGGTACTTGCCGGCGGCCCTTCGTCTGCCAAAATCCTGGCCGTGATATACACCCCGGCATAAGAATGAGGAGACGGAGGATAAAGAATGGAATATATTGAAATCACCCTGGGAGCCCTGCTCCGGGAAAAGGCCCGGATTCAGGGAGAGCGGGAATTCCTTGTCTATGCCGACCGGAATCTCCGTTTTACCTATGCCGAATTTGACAAACGGGTAGACGAGATGGCAAAGGCGCTTCTGGCTATCGGCCTTAAAAAAGGCGCCCATGTGGGAATTTGGGCCACCAACGTACCGGACTGGCTTACCCTCCTCTTTGCAAGCGCCAGGGTGGGAATGGTTCTGGTAACGGTAAATACCGGCTACAAACTTCATGAACTTGATTACCTCATGAAGCAGAGCGATCTCGACTGCCTCTTCCTCAATGACGGCTGGCGGGATTCGGATTATGTTTCCATGGTGTATGAACTGGTGCCGGAACTCAAGACAGCCCCCCGGGGACACCTCCATTCGGAACGGTTTCCCTGCCTGCGCCATGTGGTCTATATCGGACAACAGAAACACCGGGGCATGTACTCGCTGAGCGAAATGCTGCTCCTGGGCCGGCACACAGGCGATGAAGAACTGCGGGACATTGAAACTTCCCTGAATGTCAACGATGTGGTAAACATGCAGTACACCAGCGGCACTACCGGCTTCCCCAAAGGGGTAATGCTCAGCCACCGGAACATCATCAACAACGGCAAGGGCATCGGGGATAACCAGCGCTTTACCGAAAAGGACATTGTGTGTCTGCCCGTCCCCCTCTTCCATTGCTTCGGCCTTGTGCTGGGAATCATGGCGGTGATCACCCACGGTTCCTGCGCCGCGATGCTGGAATGGTTCGATCCCCTGCTGGTACTGGCGACTCTTCAAAAGGAAAAATGTACGGCCGTTTATGGAGTGCCTACCATGTTCATCGCGGAACTCAACCACCCCATGTTCAAGATGTTCGATTTTTCCAGCCTCCGCACAGGAATCATGGCGGGATCCCCCTGCCCCATCGAAACCATGAAGCAGGTCATGACGGACATGCACATGCCGGAAATCACCATCTGCTACGGCCTTACCGAATCTTCCCCCGTGATGACCCAGACCCGCTACGATGACCCGCTTGAAGTAAAGGTAGAAACCGTCGGCCGGGCCCTGCCGGGAGTGGAAGTAACAATCCGCAATCCCGAAACCGGAGAAGAGTGCCCCGATGGGGTACACGGTGAATTCTGCTGCCGCGGCTACAACAGCATGAAGGGCTACTACAAAATGCCCGAAGAAACCGCCAGGTGCATCGACAAAGACGGCTGGCTCCATTCAGGAGATCTGGGCGTAAAAGACACAAACGGCAACTTCCGGGTTACAGGCCGTATCAAAGATATGATCATCCGGGGCGGAGAAAACGTGTACCCCAAAGAAATTGAAGACTTCCTCTACACCATGCCCGGTGTCAAAGACGTACAGGTCGTCGGCATTGCCAGCGAAAAATACGGTGAAGAAGTGGGAGCCTTTATCATACTCCACAAGGATGTCCGGATAAACGAAGAAGATGTACGGGACTACTGCCGCGGACAAATCAGCCGCTTCAAGATCCCCACATACGTCTTCTTTACGGACAACTATCCCCTCACCCCCAGCGGAAAAATTCAAAAGTACCTGCTCCGTGAAGAAGGCTTAAAAAAAGTCCGGGAACTGGGAATTGCAACGTAGGTAAGAAGATACACAATAAGGAGGGTGGAGGGTGAGGGGTGTCTCGTATCACTGTGATTGGCTTCTGAAAATTTGGTGACTGCCACCTCTGCGTTACCTTGACAAATTGTAGATTATGGTAACATGGACGAAGAAAAAGTAACCTTTGAAAATTAGGATCTTACCGATGATGTTGAAACAAAAGAAGACCTAATCGGGATTATTGAGGCTGCCCTCGAAGAAAACGACCCCGAATTCCTTTTCCCCATCAAGCACCAAATCGGCGCACATTGTCCCTGTTTCCCCCTTCTTTTCCTGTTCCGGCAAAAAGTACGCCACGCTCCCCCGTCCGGTCAAAATCAGTACCTGGGACATTTCCCGTTCCCATTTTTCCGTCTCCCGGTATTCTTCCGGTAGACGACTCCGAGCTACCCAAATATTCGATCCTTTCATAAACCATTCTTCCCCTGGAAAAAGGGCAGAGGCTAAGGCGAAGGATTTTTCAATGTTGCGGCGGAGCAGTTCAGGACTGATCGGGGTCATTGCAGGGCAGTATACCCGGAAAACCGGTAAAAGAACATGCTCCGTACCCCCGGTGTTTTTATCCAGAAGCGTTAAAGCCACGTTTCTGTTCGCCGGCATGACAATGATAGTCATACCGATTCTGATTCTGTATATTTCCCTGCAAAAACAATTTGTCAGAGGCATTATGAGCGGCGCGGTAAAAGGCTGATCATCAAATAAAAAAAGGGACACAATGAATATTTACCATATTACTAAATGGCGGGAGTTTCCATTGCTGCCGTATCTAAAGCGGTCGTATGTTTATTCAAGGGGGAAACAAAATGTAGACTACGAGGTAAGCCTTGATGTGATCGAAGCTGCTGTTGCCGCGCTGGAGAAATACCGGCATTATAAAGAATAAGGAGATACCAATGAATTCCAGAGAACGTTTGACAAAGGTCTTGAACCGGGAAATCCCCGATCATGTTCCGGTGGCGCCGGATACTTCCAATATGATTCCCGCAAAACTAACCGGTAAGCCCTTCTGGCAACTTTACCTGTATCAGAATCCCCCTATCTGGCTGGCATATATTAATTGTGTTAAGCATTTTGGCTTTGATTCGCTCATGGACGGTTATGTCCCGATAGATTTTGACGATATTGCCGTTCAAAACGGCAACGGCGATAAAAGAGAAACGTTCATTGTCTATCAAAACCAGGATCGAATTGTTACCCAGGACTGCCGGACCGCCAATGGGAAACGATTCTGGGATGACCAGGTTACCGTCTTTTACCGGGACAATCCGCCGAGCCACGGAGTGGATCCGCTCAAAATCGGTCTGCCCAAAGAACCGGCTTCTTTTGAACCGGTTGCGGGTGTTAAGGAATGGCCCAGGGGAGCTGAACTGTTACGCCTGGCTAAACGCGAGATGGGCGGTTACGGACTGGTGGGCGTATTCTGTGGAACCACAAAACTGGTACATACCGAAGACGACATATACGGTTTCCACGACGATCCCGTGCCGTTTATTGAACGGCGGGATACGTTGCTTGATTTTTTCGAAAAGAAATTGAACCGTCTTTTATCTCTTGAGGATAAACCGGACTTTATTTGTGTCGGCGGGTCGGGAACGCTGATCCACCAGACCGTAGAAACTTTCCGTCTCCTCGGGCTGCCCATAGCCCAAAAAATAACGCGCCTTTGCAAAGATGCCGGTATGCCGACCCATGTACATTCCTGCGGCCCGGAAAAAGAACTGGTAAAGATCCTCGCCGAAGAGACGGATCTGACCGTCATCGATCCTCTGGAAATACCTCCCATGGGCGACTGCGATTTGAAGGAATTGAAAACCTTATACGGCGGGAAGCTGGTCCTTAAAGGAAACCTCCACACATCGAATGTAATGCTCAACGGTTCCGTACAAACCGTCATTGACGCAAGCAAGAAGGCCATCGACGATGCGGCGGAAGGCGGCGGTTTCATCCTTTCCACAGGGGATCAGTGCGGGAGGGATACGCCGGAAGAAAATTTGTTTGCCATGATCGAAACGGCCCAAACCTACGGCAAATATTAAAGTAGATCGACCGGTATCTTCAGGCTCCTTGAGGCGAAGGGCCGGGGTGTGGCTATCGGCAGCTCCATACCGGACTACGGTGAAACAATTTGCTACCGGAAGTAAAAGCGGAATGTGATATACTGGCGATGCAGCGGCTCAACTACCATTCTTTAACGTGATAGTTTCCTTCCGGTTCAATAATATCAAACGTATCGCCCGAAGGAACAACAACGTAAAAACCGTGTTTCAGGGCATAGTTTCTGATTGAATCGGCAAAAACCGCCCCCGCAATCGCGCCGCGGTATTTTCGGGAATCGTTACGCAAATCGGCGTATTTCCTCAAAAGTTCCATACGCTCAATATGCTCGTCAATATCTTTTTCCCGGGGAGTAGCCTTAATTTCGACCACCATGACCTTGTCGCCGTTTTGGAGAAAAACATCAATTTCGGTAAAGATGCCGTGTTTCTCATCCCGGATGACAACATCTTTCGCGGACTGCTCGAACGTAAAATTAAGGGCTTTGAATTTTGACACAAGATTGGGCACGACCATATACTCAACCATATCGCCAAAGCGGTTAGTCAGCTCGCCGACCCTTCTGTCGGTTTCTTTCATTTGCCGGTTGGTTTCGTCTATTTGCCGGTCAATTTTTTCCCGTCGCCGGTCGGCCTCTTTCTGCCGTTGTTCGGCTTCTTCCCGCCGCTGGGCAGCTTCTTTCTGCCGTTGTTCGGCTTCTTCCCGCCGTTGTTCGGCTTCTTTCTGCCACCGCCGATCAATCTCTTCCTGCCGCCGGTCGGCTTCCCTGGCCGAACGGTCAAGCCTCTCCCCCAGGGCCTGCAGAGCCGCCCACACCTTCTCGAACGTAGGCGGGTCATTGGGGTCTATGGTAAACGGTTGTGTAACTCCCATTATCTGCTCCTTTTTATATTATACCCCATTTTCTCGTAAAAGGGAATGACCTCTCCCTGCCGCACAGGAATTCTCCATTTGAAATAACCACCCGGTTCTACCTGGCAACCACTCGAACGAAAGAGGAAGAGATTACCACAAAAAGTCGAAGAAGTCGAAGAAGTTTTTTATGGGTATCGTATTCCGCCCTTCCGTCTTACCGTCCGGTTTTTCACAAAGGCAAGACCCGGCCCCTTTCGGGGCCCGGTCAAAAAAAACCAAAAGGTTACGCACTCAATGACCTACGGTCATTGAGCATTCCTCGCAGGGCGGATGCCGTTCCCGTTGAGCTGGCTGGTAGGGTAGTCGGGGTTCACCAAGCCCACTCGCAGGTCGTCCGCGGAGGAGTTCCAGCTACCGCCCCGTTTAATACGGAAGGTACCGATATTATACGGGTCCCAGTCGTCACACCACTCCTCCACATTCCCGCTCATGCCGTACAAACCAAGAGTGTTGGCGGCCTTCTGCCCTACCCGTTGTGTCTTGCCTGACGCATTACCGTTATACCACGCCACCCTATCGGTTTCTGTGGAATCAGTGTAAGCTGCCGTCGCCCCGCTGGCCGAATTCCCTTTGGTAAACCATGGGGCGGCGGTAAATGTTGCGTTGCTGACCGTATTGGCCGTATCGTTCCCCCGCCACCGCGCCGTCAGTTCCCACTCGTTACTCGTTGGTAGCCGGAATCCTGTCGCCGTTTCCTCTCTCACAAAATTTGATGAAGGGCTGCTGTCCTTCGCCACTGAAGTGCCGTCGTAATACACCGGCTCAAGGCTGCTCCCGGTATTCGCGTTTACCCACTCCGTCAGCGCGTTAAGCCATACCGCCGCGTCAAACCACGTTACCATCGTTACCGGCTCCTGTTTGTTCCCGGTCGGCGGGGTGTTTCCAATTCCACCTGGCGGTGAACTGCCCTCCCATCCCGGGATATCATACCAAGGAGAATAATCATCGTAGAAGGTATAATCCTTATTGATTTCCGCCCATTCCCGTACCGTGTACCACAACTCGTAGGTTACTTCCGTCTCCCCTATCTCGTAGGCGGCGGCTACCGTGGCGGTTCCGTTATCATATTCTCCCGTGGGGAAGGTAAGCCCTACTCCGGGCACAGGCACATTGACCATCTTAAAGGGTAAGGGTATCCACCTGGCGTAGAACGTAATGTCCGCCGTTACCGTGTCCGTGGCAAAGTTCCACAGGTTGATGAGCCCCGCTTCCCTGAACCATCCGCCGAAGATATAGTCCGCTTTCGTTGGGGCCGCAGGCTCCGTTGCCTTACTGCCCTCCGCCACAGTCTGGGCTTCCGGGGCGGCGCTTCCGCCGTTGGTATCAAAGGTGACGGTGTACGTAACCGTACTCCATTTGGCATAGAGGGTAATATCCGCCGT
>JAISCR010000090.1 GCA_031265435.1 Treponema sp. | reverse complement strand
CGCCGCCGCGGCTTCTTTTTGGGGCGTGGATTTAGCGGCCGCCATACCCGCCCCCCGCTGGATGGCCACCCTGGCGCCGCCGGAAAACACCGGATAGGGCAGGATGAGGTATTCCGCCTTTTCCCTGGTATTGTCCGGGTATGTTACCGTATCCCCATAGAACAACACCCCCGCCGTGGAACCAATAGAACAGACGATCTCGGCGGTTCTGGCAAGGTCGCTGGAATAATTATCCGACACCGCGTACACGCCCGCGAGGGCCGGCAGCACCGAGACATCCCAAATTCGCTTAAAGGCCCCGCCTGAGGTGTTCAGCCTGCCGCTGCCGGCAAAATCTTCGCCGAGCTGGGCCATGCCCGCCAGGGCGATATTGAACCAGGAGTCGGCGGTGAAAAAAGTTTTTCCGTCCCCCGGAATGTCCGGGGTCTGGCTGTCGGTCCACTGGTAATAGCGCGCGGCGGCGGAAACCAGACCCTCAAAGGTGGAAAGGCTTTCGATACCCACCCCGGCGGCGGCGGAAAAGCGGTCAAAAAACACCTTGTTCACAAAGAGCGCCTCGGTACTTTTTGCCACCGGAAAAACGTAGAGCTTACCGTCGGGAAGCCGCCCTTCTTCTATAAATTGGGGGAGATATGCCGAAAGTTCCTGCCCGGTAAAAAGAGAATCCAGCGGAGCCAGCAGCCTTGCCTTTGAGAGGACGAGCGCCATGGCCGGATACATAACCGCCAGATCCGGCATCCGGGGAGCGCCGGGGTCGCCGGCGGCAATCTTCGCAAGCTGCTCGTTCAGTTCCCTGGAAGCGGAGATGGAGGTAACGCTGATGATCACTCCCCGCTCCCGGCCCAGGGAACCGTTGAACTCGTCGATAAGCTCGTCCATGGTCTCCTGGAGGACGCCGCCGTAATTGTGCCACATGGTTAAAGTTACGGGGTTTCCGGGGCTCAACCCGTCCTCCTCCCCGCATCCCGCCGCAAGGAACGCGAAAACCAGACAGAACGCTCCGGCCGTTAATTTCTTCTTCATTTCCTTTTCCTCCAAACACCCTGAATCACCCCAAAATCACCCTTTATTGGCGGGAAAAATCACCCCATGGGTGATTACGGACTTCCGAATTCCGGCGAAAATCTCTAAGGTTATGAAATTTTTCGCTCATCAGATTCACGATTCAGAACGCTTCTTTTCCTGGTTTTTCAGGAGGTTCCTCGCCATTTCCATGAGAAAATCCTGGGTGTCCGGCGAGAGGCGCTCAAAAATATCGAGCAGTTCTTTTACATACCGGGAGGACCCGAACATCTCACCCTTGCCGGTTCTGAGCCACTGTTCGTTCACATTGAAGGTGGCGCAGATCAGCTTGATGTTTTTGTCCGTAAGAGGGGTTGTTCCAACCTCGATCATCGAAAGGGCGGTTTGCCTGATACCGATGAGCCTGGCAAATTCAGTCTGGTTAAGCCTGAGTTCTTTGCGGATACTTTTAAACCGGTTACGCATCTATTTACGTTTCTATCTCCTGTTCTATCTCCTGATAGATCTCCCGCCCGATACCAATAATCTACTATTAAAAAACCAGTGAGTAAATAGATGTCCCCAGGTTGTTCTTGACATTATTCATTTTTTGATAAATAATTACCATTAAATATATAAAATGGGGACAAAGATGATAAAGAGGAAAAAGGCGGAGCGGATTTTTCGGCGTTTGTCCGTCGAAAACCGCGGTTTGCTGCTTACGTATTTTGAGACAGCCCTGGAAGCGGAAAACTCGGTTAAAAAACCGCCGGGGTTAGCCCTGCGGACCGGGCGGGATCAGGGGAAGGGGAAGAAGAAGGGGTGATTTGCGGCGAAGCCGCAAGGGTGGAGGGTGAAGGGTGTATGCGCGGGGGAGGGGAAATATTGAGGGCATTAACCTGTGCGTTGGCATGGGAAGCAAAAGTTAAGGAGAGGTTTTATGAAGAAAGCGGTTTTAGTAATGGCGATTCTGGGAATCGTGTCGGGCGGGGTGTTTGCCTTTGATCTGATGAGCTACCCGCCTCCGGTGGAAGGAAGGGACTTTTTGATCGATGTCGCGGTCGGTTATGCCGGCGCCTATGGGTATTCCGGGAGCGGTACCAGTTTGAAGATTCCGCCCCTCAGCGCCAGTGTGGAATACGCGCTTCCCGTAAGCGTACCTATTTCTGTGGGCGGTCTTTTCGCCTTTTATCAGTACGAATGGGATTATGGGTATTCCACCTATTCCTATACCTGGACCTATATGTTTTTTGGCGGCCGGGCAAACTGGCACTGGAACTTCGATATAAGCTGGCTGGATCTGTATACGGGAGCTTTTATCGGGTACCGGTATTTTAAAGAAAGTTACGATGGTCCCACAGGATGGTGGTATGCCGAGGCCAATTACGGCGGTTTTACCATGGGCGGCCAAGTAGGTGCTCATTTTTACTTTACCAAGAATATCGGCGCTCTTGTTGAAACGGGTTATCCCTTCCTCATCAAGGCGGGCCTGGCTCTTAAATTCTAAAGGAGTACATTGTGAACAGAAGACATGAGGTGTTGTTTGGCTTTGCCGTTCTTTTGACGGCGGTATTATTTACCCTTGGGGGGTGCGGTTCCGTACAAAGCGGGGCCCGGGACGGTGTGCGTGAGGGTATTTCGGGTATTTTCCAGCAGGGCGGTGGCTATGCCGGCGGCAATTCTTCCGGCGGTAGTTCTATCGGCGGCTCCGGCGGTACAAGTACGGCCCCGGAACGCAATTATTCGGGAAGCTCTCAAACGGTTCCCTGGCCTTCGGATGCCGAATGGGGCAGATACGGCCTTTCGGGTCTGCGCCAGCCTCCCGGCGCCGATGTAACCGCGGCGGCCCTGTATCAGGGAACATACCACGTGGGCCTTATCAACGGCGGAAGACCGGCCTTTGAAAACCTTGTTGCCCAGATCGAAAGAATGTCCGGCGCGGAGCTTGTGACCGATGTGAACACCTCCGATGGCAGGATGATAGGCTACCAGATCAATGGCGGCAGCGTCCAGATAATCGCGAATTTTGTTGACGGCGACATTGCGATAACGGCGTCGAGGTAGCTTTGCGCCTTCGGCGCAAAGGGTTTTTAGATGGTGAGGAGTTGGGAGGGAAAGGGAAATTTTATGGGGAGAGTGATGATGAAAGGGATGGATGTTTTTCGGGGGATTTGTTTTAGCGTTATCGCGGCGGGGGTCTGCCTGGCGGTTGCTGCCTGCGATCTTCTCTCTAACAAGCCGGAAATTGACCTGGAAAGGGCGATTGATGACGCGGTGGCCTACGCTAACGCGGCGCGGCTGACGGTGGAAGTGTCTTATCCGGGAGACTGGGGCCGCAGCCCGCAGTTTGGGACCTTGCCTTCGGAGAGCGTCCGGCAGGGCTTTCCCTTTACTGTGGACTTTACCGTGTCCGCAGCCTACGGATTCGCGGGGTGGCGGGCGTACCGTACCAGTGATCTGCACGGCACGGATCAGGCCGATTTTGAAGTGGCAGCGCGGCTTTCGGCGGAAGAAGCGCTGATTGTTTCCGGCAGCGCGGACGGCAAGACCGAAGGTCAGGCTTCGGTAACGATCAACATTAACGAGGCGGTAACGCTCGTTCCCTGGTGCGAGGACAGGCCCCGGATTATCCTGGCCGCTCCGCCGCTTATCAACTCCGGTATTTCCTATTCCAGGGGGCAGCAGATAAAGATATGGTTCGCCGCTCCCCTTAACAAAGAGACGGTGAAGTTTGGCGAAGGATTTATTGAAATAAACGGCCAGACCATCGAGGAATCAAGCAAACCCTACGATGATGAGGAGAACACTCCCGGCGTAGACGAAAAAGGCGACCTGACAGGCCAGGCGGAGGGGGCCATGAGGTTTTTCAAAGACCCTGTCTATGAGGGAAGCTCCAACCTTATCATCATAAACCCGGCGGATACCGGATCGCTTACCGGCCTGCCGCCGGGAAATATTATGATCACCGTTACCGTGGGTGTGAATGTCCTGAGTCCCAACGACAACGGAATGACAAGCCCGGTGACTTTTTATTACCGGACCAACAATCAGGAAGTAAAGAACGTCTACACCGCGGAGAATATCTGGGCCATTCATCAGCCCGGAAAATCTCCCAGCGTCGATAAGTTCTTCTACACCGGCGCGGACATGAGCCGGGACCGGCGGCTGCGGAAAAACGATTTGGGACAATACGAAGTTACCCTGTACTTTGCCGTGGCAAAAAGCAATCTAACGGAAATGAACGATGATCCGACTATGTTCAAAGTGGCGGAATTGCGCTACGCCAACCTTGCGGGGGACACGGTGATGAGCCCTCCGGGGGAAAGAGACTGTACCACAGAGACAGAGACTATGGAAGACCAAAACGGATCGGCGGGGTACATATACCGGCAAAACAGCAACAACGGCGTAAATGTGACGTATCACCAAATCACCTACAAGTGGACTTCCGATCCCCAGCCGGGAATTATCCGGCTCATTGTGCTGCCCTACCGGGATACAGGTACACCCGATGATTTCTCTGACGAGGGAGACTTTGGCCCGGAAACCTGGGAGAGAGCTTATGCGGACGGCCGCTTTGTGGCGGTGGTTCTGGACAACGAGCCTCCTTCGGGGAACGCGGTTATAAACGCTACAGGTTCCGCGGGTCAGGCCGCTTCCGCCGGGGGCCTCACGCAGTACAACTACGGAAAGAACAACAAGTTATTGAGTTTTACCGCAAATTTTTCCGGCGTGGCGGACAACGGCGGCTTTGGCATTGGGCTAAACCGGGCTTCCCTGGATAAGCCCTGGACTATGGACAACGCAGCGGATCTTGAATGGCAGTATCAGATTACGGATGACGGCGAAACCGCGTATCCTCTTGATACAAGCCTTGACGCGGTAACTCCCACAGGAGACGCCGTGTGGAAGGCGGTGAACGTCGATCCCGCGTTGAATGCGGTAACAGGGCTGGATTTATCAAACGTCATAAGCAGTACAAACAAAGTGCGGGATCTGAATCTGCGTTACCGGGACGCTGTGGGGAATGTAAGCGGCTGGTTTACCGGGGCGCGGATTTACTATTACGAAGACAATCTGAGCGCGGTGAAGGACTGGGACGCGGCATATAATCCTGACGCAAACACTATCACGGTAAACTGGAAAAATCCCACAACGGACTTTGAGCGGGCGGAAGCCTTTTATACGGTAGAAGGCAGCGGTGGGGCAAGCCTTACGGTAGAAAACGCGAAAGCAGGGGGCGGGACGGCAAGCGCGGTAATTACCGGCGTGCCCCGGCAGGATGTTTCGGGTGTGCAGAACGGGACGCCGGTAACAGGCGGACGGCGCTACGACATTACGGTGCGGGTACACAGCGTCACCAGCCAGTTGGACACCAGCTTCAAGATATGGAACTTCGGGACGCCGGGGGTTACGGATTCGGGGATGTGGGTGAGCAATACCTATCCGGCGGAGGAGATTGGCACACAGACGGAACTTGCGGAAATGAAAACCGGCGATGCCAACGCCAACAAAAAATATGTGCTGGTAAACGACATTCCCCTGACCGGAACATGGTCGCCTAAAGGAATCAGTTTAGCAACCGCTTTCAAAGGCAAATTCTATGGCAATGGTCATACGATAAGCGGTTTTAAACCGGCTGTGGCAACTTACACGGGCCTCTTTGGATATACCAGCGGGGCGGAGATTCGGGACTTGAAAGTGACCGTTGCCAGTACCAATGTGCTGTCGGGTTCCATCGGATATATGGGCGCTGTGGCGGGTTTTGCCGACAGCAGCAAACTGCTCAATCTGATAGTAGAAGTCCCCTCAGGCTGTGTTCTGGGTTTTTCCACGACTTACAGCTACGGGAAAAGCGTGGGAGGCATTGTAGGCTATCTGGAGAATTCCACAATAGACAACTGCCGGGCGGAGGGGGCAGGAACTCTCCGTGTCGCCAGTGAAACCAGCTCCTCTTTCATGATGACTGCCGGAGGAATAGCAAGTTTCATCCACGCCTCAAGCGGCATACGAGATTGTTCGGCTGTCCTTGCGGTAGAAGTTACAAGCGGGGGCAGCATGGCGGGGCCGTTGTACGGCGGGGGAATTGCGGGAGGATTCAATACCACAGGCAGCGTCCTGGGTTACGCCATTTCCCGGTGCCGGGCAAGCGGCGATGTAACCGTTACCGCCAATACAAGTTCTACCATATACGTGGGGGGCGCGGCGGGCAACTGCGAAAACCCTTCGTTGATTGACAACATCACCGCTTCGGGTACGGTAACTATGAACAAGGGCGCTTCCGGCGGCTACAATTACTGCGGCGGCATTATCGGTAACAACGACAGTACGAGCATTGAAAACTGCGAGTTCAACGGAAGGATAGTTATTCCCGATACTTTCGGGGCAAGTACGACGACCTATGTCGGCGGTATCGCGGGTTACTACAGGACCACCAGCGAGATAAGTCCCACGGTCAGCAATTCCATTGCCAGGGGAACTTTGCTTATACAAAGCCGGGGCGACGGACAGATGAATATCGGCGGGGTCTTCGGCTACATAGTGGGCGCCAGCGGATGCCCGGTAAAGGCGGAGAACTGTCTCTATGAGAATGGCGACATTACGGCGCTGCGTACTTTGGGTTCGGGCATCTTCTCCGTAGGCGGTTTCGCCGGGTCTATAGGTTCTTACAGCAGCTTTACCAACTGCCGTTCCCTGGCGGGGAGCGTGTCCGCACATTCTACCCGGACAATAAACATTGGCGGCTTTGCGGGGGGCTTGAATGGTTCCACCATCGAAGGCTGCTATGCCCTTACCGATGTTTTCTCCACCGGTTCGGCTGCCCAATACACCGGAGGCCTTGTTGGCAGCGCGACTAACAGTGCCGTTATTTCCCGCTGTTACGCTGCGGGTTCGGTTCAGGCAACCAGCACCGATGGCACGGAGAATTTTTATACAGGCGGCCTCGTGGGGAACGGGGCCAATCCCACTATTCGCGACAGCTACACCCTGGGCAATGTGCTGGCGGACAAGACCGCCGGAGCCGGGTGGGTACACGCGGGAGGCCTCGCAGGGGTTCCCACCGGCAATGGGGCAATCATAGAACGCTGCTTTAGCGCGGGTACGGTAACGGCCCGGTCCAACGGAACAGGTACGCTCTACGCCGGGGGCATCGTGGCCCAGACTAGCAACGGTACGCCAACGCTGCAAAACTGCGCGGCACTGGGGGCCTCTGTTACGGCAAAGGGTTCGGGAACCAGAAACATTGGCAGGGTCTACGGCGTGGCAGTGGGGACACCCAGCGGTAACTACGCGGCAGACACCATGCTTATTTTTAGCGACAACAATTACAACGCCCCCTACCCTGGGGTAGCAGCGCTATCCCCGACCCCCGCCACCGGGAACAAGCACGGCGCGGACGTTACGGACAGCGGCCTTAGAGGTGGGACCTTCTGGGACGGTCTGGGTTTCAGCGCCGGCTGGGACTTTAGCCGGGTCTACAGCAAACGGCACCCGGCGCTGGTGGGATTGGGGGGACAGTAGGAAGTCAGAAGAAAGGGTGAAGGGTTATTTCTTCGGTTTTGGTGGAAGCCACAAGAAGGAAACGGGTTCTTGTTGCTCAACAATTTCAAGTTCGGAATGATCGGAGGTTACAAATTGAGCGGAAATTTCTTTGGCGGTAGCAACGCCAATCGCATCGGCAAGAGAAATCGCATTGAAAGCTTTTAAACGGGCGGCTTCATGGTAAACAAAATCGGAAATGGAATTTATTACCGTTATTGGCGCGACACGGATAAATTCAAGGAATTCATCGATTCTGTCGTTTTTGCTTGTTCGGAGACGATCATAATAAACCTCAAGCAAATTGATGATACTCATATAAACAGCTATTTGACCGTCTTCGGCCTTCTGGAAAATTTCCGCCATTATTTCAACGCCCTCTTCATCATTAAGAAAAGTCAGCAAAGCACAAGCGTCAAGAACATGATTATCCATCTGTCAGCCGCCTTTGCGGGTCTGGCGGCGTCGATCAATTTCATCTTCCAATTCTCTGTCGGCCCGCATACGTTTAAGAAAATCGGATACCGTACCGCCGGAACCCTTGAATATTCCCCGGAAGGATCGCCATGTTCCGGGGTTTTGGGAAGCCCCATCGCTGTTTGTCGGAGCAATCGAAAAGATAATTGTCGCCTTCCCCTCCGGTATATACGGCGGCACATCAATATAAAGCCGGTGGTCAGCCGGGATTTCTACGGTTTGTTCTATGGTCATGGTTCATACCTCCGTACTTTCAAGTATAGCATGAAATGGGGAGGGAAGGAAGGGGGTGGAGGGTAAGGGGTGGAGTTGTCGCGTCCTGAATTAAAGTTGACACATAAGGAGTTTTTACTATGTTCAAAAAGTTAGTTTTCGCTGTTTTTATATTGAGCCTTGGGGCTTCCGCCTTGGCCCTGGACTTTTCGCTCAGGCCCGGCGGCTTTGCCTTTATCCCCGCGGGGCCGGGGAACAAGGCGGCGGACGGCAATGAACGCTTCGACACAGGAGGAGGCGGGGCGCTGGGCTTTGATATTGACCTCTCAAGTATTTGGCCCAACCGGCTTGGTCTGGGCTATACCGCGG
>JAISCR010000081.1 GCA_031265435.1 Treponema sp. | reverse complement strand
CCCCCCCCCCCCCCCCCCCCCGGTTTTTAATACATCAGATAAACGACATATTCCATCTCGATACATTTGCTTCAAGTCAAACAAACGGACGTATGTCCGGGTTTTATTTTTTTGAAACGAGGAGTGAACCATGAAAATTCATTGCAGTCGGTTTATTTTACTGCTGCTCGCCGTGTTTACCGTCATTTCGATGGTATCATGCGGCGGCAAGTCTTCCGCCGCCGCGAACGCGGCCGGATCCCGGGAAGCCCAGCCCGTACCCGCGGGGGATTGGTTGCAACCCTACGCTGCCACGGTACATCTTACCGCCGTCAAGCTGGAAGGTAACGATATTGTTTATGAGGGTGGTGATAGCTACACCAACAACCCCTGGACAAGGGCCTGGAAAGAGAAGCTGAACATCAATGTTACCTACGACTGGAATGTTGCGGGCAGCCAGGCCGAATACGACACCAAACTGAATATGGCTGTCGCGTCCGGAACCCTGCCTGATGTTTTCCGGTGCAACTATAACCAGTTCCGCCAGTTGATGCAGGCTGGTCTTTTGTTGGACATTACCGAAGCGTACCAAAAGTACACTTCCCAGCGTGTCCGGGACTATGAAAAGACGGATCCCGATACGATCAAGACCGCCATGGAAAACGGCAGACTCTACGGCGTACCGAATTATTATTACGGCGTCATAGACCAGCCCCGGGATTTGTGGGTACGCAAGGATTGGTACGAAGCGGCGGGCCAGCCCCAGATAAAGACCGTAGCGGATTTTGAGAAATTGGCCAAAACCTTTATGGACAAGTACGGTGGTTATGGCATTGCCACCAGCAACACTCTGGAAGAACTTTTTATGACCGGCCCCATGTTCAATGTTTACCTGAGCAATCCTGCCGCCAATAACGATTTCTGGTATAAGGACGCTTCGGGACGTATCAAGGCGGGAATTTCCCATCCTGAAACAAAAATCGCCCTTACCCATTGGGCCAAATGGTTTAAAGAAGGTATTTTGAGTCCCGACTTTGCCAGCACGGATTACAACAAAATGCTTGAAGACATCGTGAACGGCAAAACCGGCATGGAACCTTACTGGCAGTGGCAGGGCTGGCATGCGGGGCCGAACCTTGTGGCTTCTCAGGATAGCGACAATGCGTATATGATTCCTCTTCCGTTCCCCACCGTGGACGGATCTCAAGTAATGGGCCAGGTGGGCTTCCCCAACAGTGCCTTGTTTGTGGTCAACAAGAACTGCGCGAACCCTGAGGCGGTTATGAAACTCTTAAGTTATACGGACAAAATCATGTTCGACCCCGACACCGTGCTTACCGAAGAGGAATTCCGCGCCTATACCGACGGCCAGCGGGAACATGTGCCGCAGCCTTTCGAGATCATCGACCCCAGTGCTGATATGATCCAGTTTGTGCATGTGCTCCATGCCTTGAAAACCGGGGATACGAGTGAGTTGTTCACCTCCGGCATGAAGAAGAAGTACGGTGATTCCATCGCCTGGCTGACCAACCGGGATTCGGGAGGCCTTGGCGCGTATCTGCAGCAGGGTTTTGACGGCTGTGCTTATGACCGCAGCAAATTCCTGTTGGACAACGATTTTATCGTCAGGACCGACATGTGGGGCGCTCCCCCGGTAGACTTCGAAAAGACAGTGAACGCCTTCGATGTGGTGGTACAGGGTTTTACCAAGATCATTCTGGGCCAGGAACCGGTGGATTCCTACGAGAAGATTATAGCCGACTGGTATGCCAATGGCGGCCAAATCATGGAAGACGCCGTGAACCGGGACTACAACAAGTAAGCGCTTTTTGAAATACAGGCGGCGTGTATGCGCCGCCTGTTTCTTTTTCTGTGGAGGATGCGGATGCTTGAACGCTTTAAAAGGGAATTGCCTTTACATATACTGCTTGTTCCCGGTGTCATTCTGACGTTTATCTTTTCCTATATGCCTATTTACGGTCTTATCATGGCCTTTGAAGATTACAACCCCGGCCTGGGTTTTTTTAAATCTCCCTGGATAGGTTTTGAAAATTTCAGAATGGTTTTTTCCCAGGCACAGTTTCGGAACACGATTTTTAATACCCTTTTTATATCCATATTCAAGATCGCCATCGGTACTTTTTCTTCCGTGGTTTTTGCTTTGCTCCTGAACGAAATTCCCTCTAATTTTAACAAAAGGCTGTTCCAGACTATTGTGTATGTTCCCAACTTCATATCCTGGGTCATAATGGCCGGCATTTTGTTTAATATCCTGGCTGCCGACGGGCCCCTCAATCTGTTTCTCGGCCTCTTTGGTATCAAGCCGGTTCAGTTTTTGTCAAATCCGCAGGTCTTTCGCTGGACCATTATCATGAGTGATGTCTGGAAAACCTTTGGTTTCGGTACTGTGGTGTACCTTGCAACCATCACCTCCATTGACCCCGGGCTCTACGAGTCTGCCGTTATCGACGGCGCGGGCCGGTTCAGGCAGATTCTCCACATCACGCTGCCCAGCCTGGGTCCCATCATCATCCTGATGACGGTGCTGGCTCTGGGAAATGTGCTGAACGCCGGTTTCGACCAGGTGTACAACCTGTATTCTCCCTCGGTGTATGTTTCCGGGGATATTATCGATACCTTTGTATACCGGCTGGGGCTTCAGAACGGCAAATACTCTATCGGTACTGCCGTGGGTCTGTTCAAATCTATTGTCGCCTGCATACTCATTTCGCTCTCTCTGTTCATTGCCGACAAAGTGGCGAATTACAAGGTGTTTTAGGGGGTGGGATTATGATTTTCAGAACAAAGGGGCAGAAGATATTTAATTTTTTCAATTATATTTTTGTCATCGCGATTTGCCTGTCCTGTTTTTTACCCCTGTTAAATACCCTGGCGGTGTCTTTCAGTTCGCCGTCTTTTGCGGCCTCGGGCAAGGTGTATTTCTGGCCCAAAGGTTTTACAACCATGTCTTATGACTTCGCCATTAAAAACGGCAAATTTCTGCGCGCCTTTCAGGTTTCCATACTGCGATGTGTCCTGGGCGTATCCATCAACCTGTTTATGATGGTAACAACGGCCTACCCTCTCTCCAAACCCAGCAGCCGCTTTAAGGCGAGAAATTTTTACACGGGCTTTTATATTTTTACCATGCTTTTTGGCGGCGGGTTGATCCCCTACTATATTCTTGTTTCCCAGCTGGGGTTAATGAACACCATCTGGGCTTTGGTATTGCCGTTGTCTGTTCCGGTGTATTCCATGGTTATTCTGATGAACTTTATGCGGAGTTTGCCCGCCGAACTTGAAGAAGCGGCCATGATCGACGGCGCGGGCCACTTCAGGACGCTTTTTTCAATTTATCTGCCGGTTTTAAAGCCGGCTCTGGCCACGGTAGGCCTGTTCGCATTTGTGTACCACTGGAACGACTGGTTTACCGGAGCGTTGTTCATGCATTCCCCCGAAAACTACCCCCTGCAAACCTATCTTCAAACCCTCTTGGTTAATTTCAGGGAAATGTTACGGCAGTCCGGATCGAATTATTACGAACTGCTCAGGCGGATGAATGAACAGACAGGCAGGGCGGCTCAATTGTTCCTTGGTCTTGTGCCCATATTGATTGTATACCCTTTCCTGCAGAAATATTTCACCACCGGTCTGGTGGTTGGCAGTGTTAAAGGATAAGTTTTTCACGTAAAGGAGGCTGTTCCAAAATCCGGTGATCCGGTAGGATTATAATTCTGGAACAAGTTCAAAGGAGTTTTTTATGAAAATCGCATTCATCGGGGCGGGAAGCGTGGGCTTTACCCGCAGGCTGGTCGCAGACATTCTCACGGTGCCGGAGTTGCAGGAGACTGAAATCTGCCTTGAAGACATTGATCCTTCCAATCTGGACATGATCTACAATGTCCTGAACCGGGACATTACGGAAAACAAACTGGGTAAGGTTAAGCTCAGCAAAACCACGGATCAAAAGAAGGCTATAGAAGGAGCCGGGTATGTGGTGTCTGTCGCCCGGGTAGGCGGCCTGGACGCCTTTGCCCTGGATGTGGAAATCCCCATGAAGTACGGCGTGAACCAGTGCGTAGGGGACACGATCTGCGCGGGGGGTATTATGTACGGACAGCGCAGTATCCCGGTCATTATGGGAATCTGCAGGGACATCAAAGCCGTGGCGGCGCCGGATGCCCTCTTCCTCAACTATTCCAACCCCAACGCCATGAACACCTGGGCGGCCAATACCTACGGCGGTGTTCAGACTCTGGGATTGTGCCACGGTGTGCAGCACGGTCACGGCCAAATAGCCGAGGTACTGGGTCTTCCCCAGTCGGAAGTGGACATTATCTGTGCGGGGATCAACCACCAGACCTGGTATATCCAGGTAAAGCACAAGGGCAAGGACATGCGGGACAAACTGTTGGCCGGTTTTAAAAAACATCCCCGGTTCAGCAAGGAAGAAAAGATCCGCATCGACGTCCTGGACAAGATCGGTTATTACAGCACCGAGAGCAACGGCCACCTTTCCGAATACCTTTCCTGGTACAGGAAGCGGCCCGATGAGATTGACCAGTGGATCGATTATTCCTCCTGGATTCATGGTGAGAGCGGCGGTTACCTCAGGATATGCCGGGAAGCCCGCGCAAAGTTTGAACAGGAAGCCAAAGAGTATCAGAAGATGAAAGCCCTGAAGTACACGGCAAAAAACCGTTCTTCGGAGCACGGTTCCCACATCATCGAAGGACTCGAAACCGGCCGCATTTACCGGGGCCATTTTAACGTGATAAACAAGGGCTCCATAGGCAACCTGCCCCCGGATTGCGTGGTGGAAGTTCCCGGTTATGCCGACGGCAACGGTATTTCCATACCCATCGTGGGAGATCTGCCCGCGCCCTGCGCCGCCATCTGCAATGCCAGCATCGCTGTACAGCGTCTTTCGGTGGAAGCCGCCCTCGAAGGCGACCCGGCGAAGCTCAAGCAGGCCATGCTTCTTGACCCTTTAACCGGCGCGGTGTGCACACCCCCGGAAGTGTGGAAGCTGGCCGACGACATGCTCAAAGCCGAACGCAAGTGGCTGCCTCAGTATCAGAAGTATATTAAGAGCTTGAAGCAGCGATAAATCCGGGTGAACGGGAACAAACCGGAGCTTCACCGGCTTGAGGGTTCAGGAGGGAAGCTTCGTTCACCCGGCTTGAGAATTCACGCTCCGCAGCACTTTTTGTATTTTTTCCCGCTCCCGCAGGGACAGGGATCGTTGCGTCCAACTTTGGGGGACTCCCGGCGTACTGTTTCTACGGGCGGGGCCCATTCATCTTCCTCGCCGTCTGTGTAGCCTGCAGGCTGCAGATTCTGTCTGGCGAGGGCTTTTGTACGTTGATTCATCAGCTTTTCCGGGTTTCCGGTAGTGAGCGCTTCATCAAAAAAATTTTTATGCAAATCGTAGAGATTGGGATATTCTTTTTTAAGGCGTAAAAGCTGGGGGTAATACTTGTTTTTTTCCGCAAGTATAATATATTCCATGCCGTTCATGTGGTTTCGCGCATCCCGGGAATCATCCTCGTTGTTCTGTATAATCAAAATGTCGTGAAACAGCGCGCCAAAGCCTTTTTCTTCAATCGTTGTGATCTGGTAGTTCCGTTCCACCCAGGCCAGATGCTCACGCTGATCATCGTTTATGCGGGGCAGCAGAGCCGCCAACTCTTTAATATAGGGGTAGAGGTGTATCGATTCCTGGCCTTCAACGCGGCTGAGCAATCCAAATACTATTGTTTTAAAATCATCTTCATCAAGAGAGAAAGCTCCGGTTGTGGTTTCCGGATGCATTTCTTTCGCCTTGCGGAGGACGTTTTTCAGACTCTGTTCGGCGAGAGCGGCATCCGCAGTCTCAAAAAGCTCGAAGGCACAGATATACAGATAGATGCTGCCCGCCTCCCCGACCGTGTCCAGGGCCTCCCGGCAAACCGCTTCGGCTTCGTTCCTTTCATCCATGTCTTCGATATGGTATTTGATGAGGGATAACCAGGACCCGGAATCATTCTTGTCAAGTTCCAGCGCCCGCCGGTATTGGGCAAGCGCCTTCTTGTACCAGAGCCGGTGACCGTACGATTCGGCCAGGGCGAGTGCGTAGCCGGCGTTTGTGGGGCACTGTTTGCAGAGGTATTCCCAGACTTCCGTAGCCTTGCCGGTTTTGCCGTCGTCTTCCAGTGTCCATGCGTATTCCTTGCGGACTTTGTCCAATTCAGGATGAAGACGCAGAATTTTTTTATAGAATTCGGCGGCCTTGGCGTGATGGCCCAGACCGTTGGCCGTGCGCCCCTGATAGAGCAGGGAAAGTATTGATTCCGGCAGTGCGCCGTTTTCGTCGTATTCGGCGCGTTTTTCTTTATCGGAAAGGGTGTCGTAGGCGGCGCGCAGTTCCTTGAATTCTTCGGGAAAGCGCTCGGGCGGATATTGCCGCACCTTGCCGAAATATGAACGCTTTATCTCCTCCGGCGCGGCCGTTCGTTCGATGCCTAATACTTCGTAATAATCCCTTATGGGCCCCATTATTTCCCCCGGCGCCATTTATGCAGAAAGTTTTGCGGGAAGTTCCGCCGCAATGCGGTTCCCGCAAAGCCCTCCGCGGCAAGAACGTTACCGTGATCCATCGTCAGGGCTTTGGCGAAACAATCCGCTGCCTGAGCGTAACGTTTCTCAGCGGCAAACAGACAGGCCCGGATGTTCAGGACGCGCACACTCTGGCGCGGGAGGGCCTGAGCGGCCTTTTCCGCGGCGCTCCATTTCTTTTGTCCCGCCAATACGCGAACCATTTCAAGTCCATCCGGAGCATTGTTACCGCAGGCGGCTTCTCCCAATTCATCCAGGCAGAGTTCCAGGAGTTTCGCCGCGCCGGCATGTTCCGCATTGAACGCAAGGGCATAAGAGGCGTAAAGCGCCGCAACGCTGAGATCACGCCGCAGCGCCGCTAAAAGGGCCAGGCGGTAATATCGCCTGCGGTACCACATCTCCGTCTCCCCGGTCATGTCAACTCTTCCAGAACACCCAGCAGCAACGCACGGATCTCTTCGGCCTGTTCCTCATTTTTCAGTAACAGCGCTTCCTTAAGCTGATCGATCAGAATCTGCAGATCATCGGACAGGTCATCGCCTCTGGCAATTGCTTTTTCCGCCTTGCGGATAAGCGGGCGGCAGCGTTTCGCCCCTTCGGCCTTTTCCCATTTGCGGAGATCAAGAACAGGCATGGCCTTTACTCCGGTGGTGCTGATCTCCGCGGAAACTGCTCTGCCCGTGGAAACAACGGCGGCCTTTACCTGCAAAATGCCGTTGATGTCGTAGCTAAAAGTTACCTCTATCGGCTCCTTCCCATGCCTGGCCGGGGGAATCCCGGTAAGCAGGACATCCCCCAGGCGCTCGTTGTTTTCGGGATTGGAGGAATCCCCCTGATACGCTTCTATCCGCGCGGTAGTCTGGTAATCGACGGCAGGATGATACAGTTTCGACCGCTCTGTGGGGATCGTGGTATTCCGGGGGATAATAGGGTCGAATATCATCCTGTCGTCATAAACGCCCCTGTGCAGCGCGGCAATTCCCAGGGTATAGGGACAAACGTCGGTTAAAACCAGATCCGCTTCGCTCAGGCTCCCTTCAAGAAGCCCTGCCTGAATGGCCGCGCCCCGGGCCACCGTCAAGTCCGGATCTACCAGGGACTGGGGGATAGCCGAAAGCGTTTCGGCAACAAGGGCCTTCACACAGGGAATCCGGGTGGAACCGCCTACGAGGAGGATGACATTGAGATCCTCGGGGGAAAGTTTCGCGTCCTGGAGGGCCGTCATCATAGGTTCCTTTGTGGAAACCACCTTTTCCCGCACCCACGCATCGAATTCCGTCCTGGTAACGGTTCTTTCAATGGAAACGGGCTTCCCGTCCCCGGCGCTGAACAGGAAGGGGAGAGAGAAGCGGTACTCCTCATGGGAACTCAGGGAGATCTTACAGTCCTCCGCCGCTTTTTTCAGCCGCATGAGGGCCCGTTTATCGCTCAGAGGGGATTCCTGTGATAAAATATCACCTGATGAGATATCACCTGATAAAATATCAGATGATAATTCCGCCTCCATCAGCTTGTGCATGATGATTTCATCAAAGTCCTTGCCCCCAAGGCGGTTATTACCCCGGCTGGCCTTTACGTCTATCACCCCCTCGAACAATTCGAGCACCGTAATGTCCAGCGTACCGCCGCCCAAATCATAGACCAGTACGTTTTTACATTCCCGGAGATTCGACAGGCCGTAATCCAGGGCCGCCGCCGTAGGCTCGTTAATGATCCGTTCCACCCGCAGGCCCGCAAGCTCCCCGGCCTTTGTGGTAGCCCGGCGCTGAACATCGGTAAAGTAAGCCGGCACCGTAATAACGGCACGGTCAATGGTTTCGTTTAGAGATGTTTCCGCACAGCTCACCAGATATCGCAGCAGCATAGCCTGTATTTCTTCCGGGGAATATTCCTTCCCGTGGGCACGCAGACGCTCGCCGCTGCCGGTGAGCCGCTTGATCTCCATAAAAGTACAGTCAGGCCGGGTAAACAGGTATTCCGCCGCATCCTCACCTACCACGATACCGCCGTCTTCCCCGATGTGTACCACCGAGGGCGTCACGAGATGGCCCCGCGTATTGGGAATGAGTTTCGGCGTCCCGTCAAAAATGCAGGCTATTTCCGATGTTGATGTTCCAAGGTCAATACCAACGATTCTACTCAATATCGCATCCCTCCTGTTCAGGCTCGGAAACAGAGTTTCCTGAGCTAACCACAACAACAGCCCGGCGCGCAACGGCTCCCAGATACCGGTAACCGCTCTGAAGCACCTGCGTCACCTGTTCCCTGGGAAGCTCCGATGGGACAGCCGCCTGAACCCTGTGAATAGCCGGATCCAGGCACTCCCCTTCCTCACCCAGACGGGTGATCCCGCAGCCTTCCAGCACCGTGCCTGAGTTCTTCCACAGCAAACGCGCCTGGTATTCCAGATCTCCGCTGCCGCTTTGCCGGGCATAGGCGCAGAAATCCTCCAAAATATCGCAAAGCCCCACCGCTGCCGCCGCCAGCTGCCCGGCCCGGTTTTTTTCGGTCTCCAAAGCCTCCTGCAGGACACGGGTGTCCCCTTCTTTTACCAGATCGTAGATCTCTTCAACCTGCAGGGAAAGATCGGCGTTCTTTTTATTCATCTCCGTGAAAAGCTCCATCTCCGCCGCCGCAAGTTCCGCCGGGGCGGATGCGGACAGCGGCTCCCGTTCCTGAGCCAGCAACTTTTCCAGTTCCGCTTCAAAATTCACCGGTTTTCTCCGCTAAAAATGTTATGTATGAGGCTGTTCCAAAATCTCAAGAGTTTCGAACCATGCCCGGATGGCTCTTATTATACCGGGGAGGATAGTAAAGTCAATGAAGAACTACATACGTACGGTGGTCGCGTTGCGCCATTGCGCGGATCCTTAGACTTTTGAGCTTGTTCCGGAAACTGAAGTTTTGGGGCAGGCTCTAAGTTAAAAGGGCTAAATTGACTGAACCCCGCGATGCGGCTAATCTTATTCCATGCCTTACGACAAAAAGCTGAATCAGTCCCAGATCGCCCAGACCAACAAGTACAATGTATTCCGCTGCCTGATACGGGAAGGGCCGATTAACCGAGCGGCCATCGCCAAGCGGATGGATTTGAGTATTCCCACGGTCATGGCAATCGTGGATGATTTGTTCAAAAAAAAGATCGTGCGGTCCATGGGTAAGGGCGAATTTGGGGTGGGAAAACAGCCTGAAATTCTGGAGATAGAACCGGGGCGGTTTTTCTATATAGGCGCCGACATAGGCCGCGGTACAATCCGTATTGTGGTAAATAACGCGGCGGGGGGGCAGATCGCCTGTATGCAGGAACCCACGGGAGACCCTTTTCCCGAACGGGAATTTATCGGCCATGTACAGAAGCTCATACTCCAATTTGTGGAACAGCACCACATTGACGCCGCCTGTATTTTAGGCGCGGGAATCGCCATGCCGGGACTCATAGAACGGGAAACGGGGAAGGTTATCATTGCGCCTGATTTCGGCTGGAAGGATATTCCCCTGCAGGACTGGCTGCAGGAAGGGACGCCCTACCCCGTTCTGGTAAAGAACTCGACCCAGGCGCTGGCAGTCAACGAAAGTTATATTCCCGGTGTTGATGATGTGCATACTACGTTTTGCGTGAATCTGGGTTATGGCATAGGCGCCGCCATTATCACCGGGGAAGAACTCTATGACGGCGCCGGCGGAATCAGCGGCGAACTGGGGCATTGCGTCGTTGACAGGGACGGCCCCCTCTGCAAATGCGGAAACATCGGCTGCCTGGAATCGGTTGCCTCCGGGGAGGCCATTACCCGCCAGGCGCAGACAATTATCGCCCACCACGGCAGTTCAATGATGACGGAACTTTGCGGGGGAAACGCGGCAAACATCGACGCGCGGATGGTCTTTGACGCCGCAAACGCCGGGGACGGCCCGGCGCTTAAAATCATCAATACGGCGGCCATGTATATAGGCATGGCGATTTCCATGGCGGTAAACATAGTTGACCCGGACCGGGTGGTGATCTGCGGTGGGCTTATACGGAACGGCCCCTATTTTTTTGAACAGATTAAAGCCGGCATGGAAGAGCACCTCGTCGCCAAATCCAACCGTACGCTTATCCTCTCGGCCGGCGTCAATGACGAATACAGCACCGCCAAAGGCGCTTCCCGGGTATTCATCAACACTCTCTGGGCCCAAAGGGCGCTGCCAATATAGCGGTTTTCTGCCCCGGATTGAAGTTTCTCTTGGATATTTCGGTATACTCACTTGTATCTTCTGTTTTAACCCAAATCAATTTTAGCCCATCTCAATCCGCAGGGGCTTCCCGGTATATGAGATTTCCCGCAGGGCCTTTCCTACGCGGATGAGGCAATGACGGTTCAGTATGGACTGGGGAAAACTGTGCCCGGCGGGGCCTATGGTCAGGACTTTGGAGCGGTCGTTCCATTCCAGTTTGACGCGGTTGTACGTTCCTTTTTCGTAATCATAGCCGTCCCCGGAATCCTCATAGAGGCTGAAGACGCCGTCCGCACCGGGGTAGACCCGTATTTCCAGGGGTTCCCCGGTAACCTGACCCGCATACTCAAGAGGCGCCGTTTCCATGGGCACAATGGAGCCTGCCCGTATAAAGAGAGGCATTCTGTCCGGCGGGACAGGGACGGTAGCTTCCCCTCCGCCTTCATGGGTTTCCCCGGTCCAGAAGTCGTACCACAAAGTGTTTTCAGGCAAATAACAGGGCCAGGCTTCTTTTTCTTCATCAATGCGAACGGCGCCGGGGCCGAAACGAAAGGGTCTGGTAACCGGGCAGACCAGGAAGGCGGGACCGAACATGAATTCCCCGGCCATGGCGCGGGCCCTTTTGTCATTGCCAAAATCGAAGAGAAGGCCCCGCAGCATGGTGTAGTCATCAAATGACACCATAGCCGCCAGGGAGTAGATGTAAGGCATAAGGCGGTAACGCAGACGGATAAAGCTCTCTATGGCATCATAAAAAACCTCGCCCTTTTCACCGAAATTCCATATCTCCCTGGGGGTGTCGGTGCCGTGGGAACGGAAGAGCGGGAGGAAACAGCCAAGTTGGAGCCACCTGAGGTAAAGCTCCCGGTAGCCTGGGTCTTTGACGCCTTCCTCAAAATCCCCCTGCCAGAACCAGAAGGGTTCGGGATTATTATGCATACCGCAGCCACGGTTACGCCATTTCTCCCGAACCGTAAAAAAACCGCCTATGTCGAAGGTCCACCAGGGAAGGCCGCTCATGCAGAGGTTGAGCCCTTCGGGTATCTGTTTTTTAAGTACATCCCATCCGGCGCTGATGTCTCCGGACCAAAGCACGGCGCCGTAACGCTGGGAACCTGCCCAGCCGGAACGGGTCAGGTTAAGGACCCGCTTTTCGTTTGTTTCGGAGCGCTGGTTTTCGTACATCCCTTTGGCGTGTTCCAGGGCATAACAGTTGGCCAATGCCGGGTCCAGGTACTTTTTGTGTTCCTCCCCTACCAGGGAATAACGTTCCCAGGGCTCCTTCAGGACCGAACCGGACCAATCGATGCCGGAAAAGGGTTCGGTAGAATCGCACCACCAGCTGTCAAAGCCGCCGGAGAAAAGCTCCCGCCCGGTCTGTTTCCAGAAGAGCTTCCGGGCATCCTCGTCAAAGGCATTGTAAGTGGCCTTGTCCTCAAGAAGGCAGCCTGCGGTTTCCAGTTCGTCATGATCTTCGCCGGCCCGGGTGTTGGGCCACAGGGAAACCATGGAATGGACGTTCATACCGTGAAGTTCCCGGTTGGCCCCGGCGATGTCGGGGTAGCGGCTTTTATCCAGCCTCTTGTTACCCCACTTGCCCGGTTCCCAGGTGTTCCAGTCCTGAACAACGCAGTCCAAAGGGATACGGCGGCGGCGGTATTCCCGGGCGGTTTCCACCAATTCATCCTGGGTGTTGTAGGCTTCCCGGGACTGTATGTAACCGAAGGCCCATTTAGGGAGCAGCGGCGCCCTGCCGGTAAGGGCCCTCATTCCCGTGATAATACGGTCGGGACTTTTCCCCGCGATAACGTAAAAGTCCAGGGTATCCAGGGTATCGAAAAAAAGATACGGCTTCTCCGCGCCGCCGTTGAAGGTCATAAGGCAGCCGCAGTCAAAGAGCACGCCGTAGCCCCTGTCCGAAAGGAAAAAAGGTACGGGGATGCGCATGTTATGCTGGTAAAGGTACTGGGTTCTGTGCCGGTAATCGTAGATCCCTTCCTCCGCCTGCCCCAGGCCGTGGATGCTTTCGTCAGGGGAAAAATCAAAAAAGACTTTTGCCCGCCAGGCGCTGCGGTCTTCTACAGGAATAAGATGGTCGGAAAAATTCCGTTCCCCGTCTACGGTTTTAACGGTACGTATGGGGCCGGCGCCGGAACGGTAACGGTAAACGGTTTTCGCCGTCAGCTCCGGGAAGGGTTGGGAAACAAGCGCCTTACCATCATCTGTTTCCCAGACAAAAGAGCCATCGCTTTTGTTCAGTTTTAATCTGAGCGAACCCGCGTCAACGAGGCAGATACCGGGGCTGTCCTTTATTTTAGCCGGATACGGCGAAGCGGGAGGCGCAATGCCCACAGGAGAAACCCTGCCCGGATTTTCGGATCCAAAATAGACCCGGATGATCCCCTCCACAGGGCTTTCAATGCAGACGGCCTTTTGCCTTACGGTGATGTTCATTTACCTGAAAGAACCTTCAATATCCTTCCAGTTTTTTTCGCCGTAGTCCAGGAGCTTTTCGGCTTCTTCAAGGGACATCTGAGGGAACATTAAAAAAAGCCCCCGGGACCCGTATTTTTTTACAATCCGTTCGGCCCCGCAGATCCAATCGTCGAAGCCGCCGGAGTAGACCCTGACCCACAGGGATTTCCCCGCCCGGCGGACCTTGTCGTAAATGACATCCCAATCCGGCAGAGTCCCGTCGGGGCCGTGATCCCCGGAAGTCCACTGGAGGGAGTCGATTTCTTCAATCTCCATAAGGGCATCCACATGCTTGATAGCGTCGGGGCCGTCCAGGTGGTAAAGTACATTGTCCACCCGTGACGCCTGTTCCCACAGGGGCTGCCGGATAAAGTCCCGAAAATTCTGAGGCGACATAAGGGCGGAAAAATCGCACTGGATTTTGATAGTCCGGCCCTGACCCCAAATCTGGAACACCGTATAACAGGAACCGTTGTCGGCGTCGTTTTTCACAATGTCGTAAAACCGATCGTAGTAGTCAAAATAGGCCTTATTCACCTGGGCGATACGGCGGTGAATCTCTTCCGCCTCATCTATCATGTCAAAGACCGTGTCCTGGGTTCCCCGCAAAGAGGCCAGAACATCGATGTTTTCCATAAGATCGGGAATTCCCACATAGAAATCGTTCCCCGCCAGGGCCTGTATGTCTTTGACCAGCGTGAAATGCTCTTTCCACCATTTATTTTCAGGATCGAAACGGAGTTCCGGATGCGCGGCCCAGTCTTTTACGCAGGGCTCGAACCACACCGTGTCATGGTGAAAAACAATCTCGCTCCCCAGGTAGGCCGCCGCGGATCCGGGGCCGAAGTCGGCGCTGATGTTGGGGAAACTATCCGCCAGGAAGAGGTGGTTTTCGCAGTAATGCCTGAACCTGGCGGTCATGCGTGAAGCGTCGCGGTAACGGTCAAAGGTGTCGCGGATTTCAAGCTCCCGCGGGAGAGGCTGTTTATCCGGCTTTTCCGCCACCAGGTATATGAGAGGGAGCCCGGTATTGGCCCGCTTCCAGTATTGCCGCCACCGTTCCTTGACAGAGTCCCAGTTTTCTTTGTAAAGCATATTACCCCTTGACAGCCCCTGAGGTGAGGCCCGAAACAATTTGTTTTTGGCAAATCAAATAGATGAAAAACACCGGCAGCGCCGTAAGCACAATATCCGCGAAAACCAGATTCCACTGCTGGGAATAACGGCCGAAAAAATTGTAAATAGCCAGGTTCATAGGCCACTGGCTGGTCTTGTTGATAAGGTAGAGGGGAGTGGTAAAATCACTCCAGATTACGATAAAGGTAAGAACAAAAACGGTGACGCAGATAGGCTTTAAAAGGGGGAAGATGACGCTGACGAAAGTCCTGAAGGGCCCTACCCCGTCGATAACCGCCGCTTCATCAAGTTCCCTCGGTATGTTACCGAAGTAAAAGTAACTTACAAAGACCGAAAAAGCCGCGTTGTCTCCCAGGTAATAGAGGATCATGCCCACGCGGGTCCCGTAGAGGCCAATGGCGCTCATTATTTTGATGAGTGTCACGAAGTTCACCGGAAGGAAGAGGCCCACGATGAGGAAGAGGTAGATCCCTTTGGCCATGCGGTCGGTACGCCTTGCCAGCACCCAGGTTCCCAGGGCGGCTATGAACACCACCCCTCCCGATCCGGCAAAGGCGTAGAGGCAGCTGTTGAAAAAAGAGGAAGCGAGCTTCCCCTGCTCAATGACCGTCGCGTAGTTTTCCACATGCCATTCAAGAGGCAGGGTCATACGCATAAGATTCCCCTCGCGCCTGGACTTGAAGGAATTGACCAGCACCATATACATGGGAACTATTACCGCAGCCGATAGAACGAGGGCAAGGATCTGGCGGAGAGCCGCCTGAACCGGACCGGTGAATCTGTTTGTTTTCATAATTCCACCGTCCTTTTATTCAGTCTGGTTACAATAAAGCATGCCAGAATTGCCATGAACACAAAAAGCAGGGTATTCAGGGTGGAGCTTATGGCGTAGTTTCCGTTTGAAAATTCCCGGAACACCGCAGTCCCCAGAACCTCGGTTTCGCGGCCGGGGCCTCCGTTGGTAAGCACATAGATCACATCGAATACCTTGAGGCCGTAAGCCAGGCCGAAGGTAAGGTTAATGGTAAATGAAGGGATTACCATGGGAACCGTCACATGGAGCAGCTTACGCCAAAACCCCGCCCCGTCGATATCCGCCGATTCGTAGAGTTCCGCCGGGATAGCCTGGAGCCCCGCGAGGAATATGGTCATTACATAACCAATGCCCCGCCAGGCGTCTACGGCAAAGATGGAACTCCAAACGATGCCGGGGTCGGCCAGCCACTCCTGCTGCAAGAATCCCAGGCCGATTGAGCCAAGGAGCTTGTTGAGAAGGCCGTTCCCCGGATGCAGGATCGAGCGGAAAATGAGGCCGGTGACCAGGTAAGGCAGGGCCGATGGAAAGTAGAGTATAGCCCGGTAAACATTGCGGCCCTTCATGGCGTGGTTGAACATAAGGGCCAGGAAGAAAGCGGGGATGATCTTAACCATGTTGGAAATGACGGTAAAACGCACGGTGTTCCCGATGTACCGGGAATAATCGTTGCTGGATGTAAAGATCTGGATGTAGTTCCTGAGGCCGACAAAATTAACGTCCTCGTGGAAGGTACTCCAATCGGTAAAAGAATACCAGATCCCCGAAAGTCCCGGCAGAAGAAAAAACAGGATGTAGAGCCCCAAAACAGGGAATACAAACCTCAGGGGATACATCCGGATTTCTTTGCCCGCGCGTACCATCATGCTTCCCGCCTCCTTCCCTGGTTTAATCACCGCCAGGCCGGATCGCTCTGGCTTCTGGCGATATTTGCCCGGCGCTCATCCGTAGCCTGGAGCACCTGTTTGGCGGTCATCCTCCCCAGAAACATGGAAGCCATGTCGGCGCCGAATTCCATCCACTGATCGTTGGTATATTTGGTTCCCGTCTGGAGTACCGCCTGAATGTCCTTCTGCCGGTCGGTGATCCCCGCCATAAAGGCTTCTTCCTCTTTGGTCCAGTGCTGTCTTACCGGTACGGTTACGTCGATGTTGGTCCATTCAGGGGTTCCGTCCAGTTTAATCTGGAGATTTTCAGCGGCGGTGTAAAACCGGAAAAATTCCTTTACCTCATCAGGATATTTGGTCTGGGCGCAGGCAAACATGGCGGGCCCGGAAGGATTGGTGGGGAAGGTATTGTTATCCAGGAAACGGAGAAGCGTGATACCCATTTCATCTTTAAATTCGGGATACTCGGCGCGGATCTGGGAAATAGTCGCGGAAGGGGCGACAACGATAGCCGCCTGCCGGGTGGCGAAAGCCTCGTTCTGGTCAGCACCGGTGTTGGACATATAGTACCTTCCGTAATATCCCTTTTGGGCAAAGCTGTTGATCTGGTTCAGCACCGTCTCGAAATCGGCGACATCGGCGAATTTGACGGTGTTGTCATTAAGGCCTTTGTAGAGCCCGGGATTCCTCTGCTCGTACCGGGGGCCAATCTGAAAAAACGGGAGCTGGTGGTGCCAGCCGTCGGCCGCATACTCGTAGATAGGAACAATCCCCGCATCCAGGATCTTTTGGCAGGCCGCGTCCATCTCGGCAAAGGTCTCCGGAGCCTTGGCAATCCCCAGCTCATTGAACAGTGTCTTGTTGTACACGTAGATGAACTCCGGGGAATTGTACCAGAGCATGAGGCCGTACACCTTGCCGTTGTAGGACACCGCCGGGAGCCTGCTCTTGGGCATTACGTTGATCCAGCTTTCGCCGCTCATATCAAGGAGGTATCTTTCAGGATCAATGGTAGCGGTCCTGAGCGCGAATTCGTTGGTTTGAACCATGAAGATATCCGGCCCTTCCCCGGAACTGAGCCGGGCCTTAATGAGATCGTGGTGCTGAGCGGCGGGAATGACCTGGAGATCAACAGTAATCCCCGTGGTTTCCTTAAATTTTTTAATGAGTTCCTCATCCCCCGGCCAGGTCCAGCCCTGAGACGCCATCCAGGTAAGAGTAGGCTTGGCGCCGCCGGCGCTTCCCTGCCTGCCGCCGCCGGCCCATGCCGCCATAGAAAGAACAAGCAACAGACTCAGGATTAAAATACATGTCCTTTTCATAATAAATCCTCCAAACAAAAAATTTAATCGGATCTCTACGGATCCATTAATGCCTGTAACAAGCCCTGGTAGATCCCCGTTCAACGAGGCTTCCCGGCAGGATCAGATGAAAGGGGGTAACCCGCTTCCGGTGGAGTATTTCGAGCAGTAACTTGGCCGCCTCATAACCATGCCGGCGGCTGTTAAAATCAATAATGGTCAGCGCGGGAACCGTACAAGTCCCCAGTACCGAGCCTCCCATACTCAAAACCTCAAGCTTTGCGGGTATATTGATCCTGAGCTCCCGTGCCGCCCGGACCACCCCCTGGCCCAGGAGTTCGTTGGCGGTAACCGCGGCGGTATAATGCCGGTCTTCGCTCAGGAGCTTCTTTACCAGTTCAAAGGCGTCTTCCATACCTACAGGGGCGTAGAAATGATCCGATTCGTTAAAAACAAGCCCCCGCCGGACATAGGCCATGCGAAAACCTTCAAGACGGTGCTGGCTCTGGGTCATGGTTTCGGGCATGTTAAGGTAGAGGATATTCCGGTGCCCTCCGGCGAGAAAATAATCGGCCCCCTGAAAACCAATGCCCCGCATATCGACGTCGACATAAAAAACCGAATCCTTTTTTTCCGAAGCCCCCAGGATTACAAAGGGAATATTCCGCTCCTGGAATTCATCCTCAAAGCGGTGATCCTGCCGGGGATTGCAGAGGATGACCCCGTCCACCAGTTCCAGACTTTTGAGAAAGTGACTGTGGGACTCAGTATCACCGTATACCAGACGGCTGAACATCAACTGGTAGCCCTCTTCCACCAGACAGTTCATGATCCCGTTCATAAGCCCCAGGTAATAAACGTCCCCTGAAAGATCTCCATTTTCCATACTGACGCACATATTGATAATCCGTTTCGGCCTTCCCGTGGAGGCGGCATGGATTGGGGTATAATTCAATTTCTTCGCGGCCTCGGTGATCTTCTCCACTACCGGAGCGGAGATTTTTTTACGCCCCGAAAAATAATAACTCACCGTTGCCGGAGTTACCCCGGCGGAAGCGGCAATGTCCGCAAGAATGGCTCGTTTCACGTTTCTCCCCATTGAGGTTAAAAATTAACCAAAATGATATTACTTGATTTAAAAAATAATCTACCTGAGACTATTATTAACCGGTTTTTTCTGTTTTGTAAAGTACAAATTTCGAAAAATGTGACCGGGAAATGGATACCGGACGGCTCTCCAGATGATTCATACCGGGCGATACGGCGGAGGAATTGACAGCCACACAGCGCGGGTTCTACGAAACATTGTTCGGGGTGTGGAAAGAGGGGTATGAAACTCCCAAGAACCCGCTCGCGCGGGAGAGATGAAGGCTCAACCCGGCTCACCATTTAGGCGTGGTCGTCCCATTTGTTAAAACATTAAAGAACAAGAAAAGTCAAATCTCGCTACGACTGAATAATTACTATTTTTTCTTTTTCGATAACCATTTCTCAATATCTGATTCTCTAAACCTGACCCTATTGCCTATTTTTAAATAGGGTATTGTCTTATTCATGATATACCGTCTTATAGTACCGATTGAAA
>JAISCR010000132.1 GCA_031265435.1 Treponema sp. | reverse complement strand
TTCCCCTTCTTCCCTCCCCAGGTTTTGCCGTACTGGTTGGCGGAAAGTTCCACGAAGGTGTAAATGTCGTCCCGGATACGCTGTTTGAAGGCGTCCAGAACTTCTTTCATCTTGAGGGCTTCATCGGCGATACGGCGGACCGTCTGGTCCCGCAGCTTGTCGATCTCCTTCACCAGTTCCGCCGGTACCTGCCGGCCCTGGCTGTCGGTCATGTACTCGTTACTCATGGGTAACCTCCAATTCAGGCTGATTGCGCCGCTCCCATTCGGCGCGTTTTGCTTCGATGCAGGCGTCCACTACCGCCTCGTACTTTTTGGCTTCCCGCTGGTTCTCCAGGGTTTTGGCGAGGTAGTATTTTTTCTGGCTGTGCCGCATCTGTTCCACCGCGTCAAACAATTCCCTCCAGGAAGCGATCACAGGGGCACCTTCCCGGCAACATCCTTAATCGCCTGCGCAACACTGTCGCCTTCGATGAACTTTATGCCGACCGGTTTCCCCTGACGGAGAATTTCAACATAATGATCTACCCCCTCATGGAGCCCCAGGCGAAATTCAATCTGCTCCCCGGCAAACTGGAACGCCCGTTCCAGATCTTTCAGCGCGGCAAAGTAATCGCGGAACGCAACAAGTTCTTTACCGGTGGCTATCATGCGATCCTCCCCAGGGCATCTGCCGCTGCCAGTTGCGCCCTGCATTCCTCAAGACATTCGTTGTAATAGGCCAGGGTTACCCGCTTGCTTACCAGCAGACCCTTGCGCGCCGCCCGGCTGTGGCAGCCGGAGGGCTCGGCCAGCCGGTAACACCGGCCGGTATCGGGGTTCCGGCAAAACATAACGCCGTTACACAGAAAATCCGTGGGGCTTATGATCAGGTTCATTCTCCGCCTCCGTCATGCCCCGCCGGACCTTCCAGCGGCCCCCCGAAGGACTCGGAGGGTTCGTCATCAGCATGTGTTAAAACCGCTGCCTCTCCCCCTTTGCTCATGGCGGTATCGAATGTGGCAAAATCGGGGCAGTCCCCGTGACGCCCGGCGTCGAGCCAAGCCACAAATGCTTTTTGGTAGGCGTTGTTTTTCCGTTGGATCGGGATAACATTTTTCAAGGCTTCTTCTATCGTCTCCCCTGTGGCGCACAATCCGGTTCGGGTAATGACCGCAACGCCTATCCTTATGTAGTCGTCGTAAAACCAGTTGCCGTATTCGTCTACAAAAAGATGTCTGGAAACAATTCTTTTACCACGCCCAAACGGCATATCGATGCTCTCGCCTCTTGCGAATTTTTCTTCAAGGGCCCGCATCTGTTTTTCGGTCATACCTCGCCCCTTTTTATTACCCGCCTGATTGCCGTTTCGGAACGGTTTGTAAAACGCGCTATCTCGGCGACAGACCACCGTGCGGCGCAATCCAAAATCTGCCGCTTTTCGCTTTCGGTAAGCGGCGTGTTTTTCCGCGCAAGCTGCTCCCGCAAACGTTCCGCTTTCTCGTAAAGACGGTTCATCTGGTGCAAACGTGCATTCTCGCTGGTAAGCAGTTTGATACGCGGTACGCTTTCTTTGATGAACGTGTTGACGGCAGTAAGATCGGCCGTTTGCCCGACGGTAGAACAGCCGCCCGTCCTGCGGATTTGGGGGAGGACTACTTCGAAAAGCCACTTTTCAAAGCGCTGGGCTTCTGGGAGATTGCTGTGGGTAATCAGCCGGAAGACATCACCTTCATTGATGATGCGGACTTGCTGTTTCCCGCCTGCGGTCTGAAGGGGGTGGTGTTTCACCACCCCCTTGCAATGCTGCTTTATGGCGTTGACGGCATCTTTGAACCCAAGCGATTCGGCAACATCTTTACCTACCCACCACTCCTGGTCGTCAATGACCGCCATGCGGACAGACTTGTTCTCAAACATGAAGGGGATAATCTGATTGTTCATTCTCCGCCCCCGTCGTGCCCCCGGCTGGCAGCTCTTTTTACCCGCTCAATCAAGTCCTCGTTGGCAAACGTGTTGTCATATTGCCCTACAGCCAGCCATTCAAGAATCTGGTTTTTGTGGCTCTTGCCGTACTGCTCCAGGGAATCGGCCGAAATAACATTCAGCTTTTCATTGACAATATCGCCCATGGTGTAGCAGGGAACATCAACGTCGAGTTTATGAAGGACCTTTAGAGCATAGATATCCGCAACAGGATTAAAGAGGTCCGGCTTAAGAATGTAATGAGAGTCATCAAACCGAGATATGTGGATGAAACCGCCTGCTATTGGCCCATTATACAAGTCCGGGTAAATATGCGGTAAAATACGGGCTACTTCATGCTTAATGAATCCGCATGTCTCCCTGAAAGTTGGATGTTCTTGCATAGCCAGAAGCTTCTGAAAATCCGGGGAGGCCCGAAACTCCTCCATTCTTTGGATACGTCTAAGCGGATTCATGCCGTGCCCCCGTCGTGCCCCCGGCTGGCGGCAATCAGGGCTTCGAAGGAGGGATAGCCCAGGGTTTCCGCCAGGGCCCGCCGGACCTTGTCCGAATTCTTGCGGCCCGTGATAAACTGTGCTATCATGTTTTCCGAGACGCCTGCCCTTTGGGCGATCGTTTTGTAAGGGATCTTGCGGAGATTAAGCTGATACTTAATCCAGCAGCCCTTCCGGGGAGTGATGGTGATACCCATTGCTTTCCTCCGTGCGCGGCTTAGTTTCCGTGCCATAGTTGGCTCCTTTCCCCCCAAAAGGGGGAGGTTAGGATGGGATTGAAGGGGTTTTGGTTGGTTCTCCGGCCCCTTCAATCTTTTTTTAGGCGGTCAAGATAACAGTTCTGACTGTCGATATGTTTAACATATTCGCATATTGTATATTTGTCAAGCGATAAGTTTGAAATATTCTCAAATTATTGAGGTTCTAGTGGATAAGGATGTAAATGAGCGGTTTTCGCAAATACGCTATGATCAAAAGCTAACCAAGAAAGAATTTGCTGAAGCGCTGGGCATTTCTGGCACAATCATCAGTGATATCGAAAATGGTAATCGTGAACCGTCCAAGGAACTGATGCTTAAGGCTTCGGTGTATTTTGCTATCAGTCTGAACTGGCTCTACTTGGGCCTTGGGGAAAAATCTCTGAGTAAGGCAGCTGATTCTGCCATTAAGGTCGGTCCGCAATGGATGACGACTGTTGATGCCCGTCTTTCAGCGATTGAACATCGACTATCCTCTATGGAAGCGATATTAAAGACCTTGCCATCCTGACAATGGATAGGGACAAAGGGAAACAAGGAATTGCCGTGTGATGCCCAAGATTTTCAAGAAATAGGCCGGGTCCGGGCGGTTGTGAAAGACCTGTTCGCTTTTGACTGGGTGGGAGGGACGCAGCCTCCGCCGGAAGACTGGGGTGAAACCGTTTCCTCCCCATTTTCCAACAGTAATCAAAAAACGCCCAGGGAGTAGGTTGAATAGACGCCCTCAAATATTAACCCAAGGTTAATATTTGAGTACCGCCAGAGCTGATATAGGTTAGTGGTATATCAGCTTTTTCGTTTTGAGGGAGGATGTCGTCCCCGCCAGAAGGGGTTGAATCGGATTCACCCCCTTCCGCTTCGCCGGTATGTTTGAAAAATTTGATGACAAATTTGCCACTGTGACAAATTTAGAAGGGTGTTCCGTTTAGGGACCCCCTTCCGGCGGCCTGAAGGGGGTCCCATTACACTTGTATCGTTCAACGGCGGTGTTACCGCCTTCAACCCGGCCCCGGATGCGGGGCGGGGAGTGATGACGGAGGGGGAGATGGATAAACGATGGGTAGAGAAGAAGTTAATTTTGTTTCGGGCTTTCACCTCAAATGCGCACGGCAAGCCGTAGCGAGTGGTGATTTTTCAAAAGCTCGATACGAATACCGCCGCAGTGTAAATGTTCTAAAGAATAATAACGTATCCGATCCAGCGCTTTTTGCCGAGTATGAAGAATTTGTAAAACGCGATCCGTATTTTGAGAAGCTCGCAAATGTTTTTATTGCTGGTATACGGGACAATCCCGGCATTATGCAATCCGATATTTTCCTTATGGATATAACAAAGGATTGGGGAGAAAAGTATGGATTAGGAAAATCAGTTGAACCGATAGACAAAAAATATTTTTTTGACTTTGCTGAAAAATTAGGATATATCACAACTCAAAGCGATGGAAAAGACAAAAGGATATTTGTTGTTGGGTAATGGAGGAAAGCCCTCTCCCCGGGGATGCGCAAGGGATTGGAGCGGAAATACCGCAGACCCCCACGGGGGGTCGAGGAATTGGAGCGGAAAGCCCGGTCAGGCCCTGCGGGCCTGATGCGCCCAAAAAAGGAAAGATAAAATGAGGAGGAGAAGAATATGGCTGAGGGTGCGCTTACTATTCGGAACACTGAAGTTTTATTTAGCACGGTCCTTGGTTTTTTATCCGACGAGAATATTCTCAAAAACGGTGTAACGATATCGAAACCGTTAAAGAAAATAACCATTCATTTTACAGGAAGCGCTTATAAGTCAAGCATGCCGACAAGAACGATGAGATCGTTTATTGAACTGCAAGATGCGATTTATTCTATCTATTCAATGTATGCTTATGGTGATAAAAAGAGGCTTCCTGCTGAAATACGCCATGACCTGGAATTAGATGTAATTGTACGCGAAGGGTCTTCCTGGTATGATGTACCTCTGGAAAAGATAGTATCGGCTGTTTCTGAAAGGATTAAGGCGATGACAGGAAAAGAGTTGGCCGGTGTAACCGC
>JAISCR010000101.1 GCA_031265435.1 Treponema sp. | reverse complement strand
TGCAGATGGGCCGTGCGGCGTCTCATCTGGAATGTATCGAATCCTATAGTTGCCAGCATGATTACCCCCTTCGCTACATACTGCCAGTATACATTCATGCCTACCATCTGCATACCGTTGCCCAAGAGTCCGATGAGGAGAATACCCGATTTCCTTACAGATAACTGCCGGATTACGCTTTATCATTCTCTATGAATGAAAAATTTCCTTATAGTATATTTTATTACTTTATCTTAAGTAAATTGTCAACTCTTTATTGAAACTTAAGAATACAAAACAAGTGAAGTTGTTCCAAAACTTCATTTTTTGGAACAAGCTCAAGTAACCGTAAGTTGGAAGTATGACAAAACTAAGATCGGTATTGTCTTTCAATATGAAGGAGCAACGGAGTATTTTAGGGATTACTCAGGCGCAACTGGCCGAGAGAGTGAATACATCGACCAACTATATAGCCTTGATTGAAACCGAAAAGAAGTTTCCCACCCCTGAAATGCTTGAACGGATAGCCAACGCCCTTGAAATTGACTCTCCTGCCCTCTTTGCAACCAAAATCAACCCCCAGGCGAATGTAAAAACACTGGTAAGGGTTCAGAAACAGATTTTAAACGACATTACGCAGGTCATTTCACAGAGATTTAGGCAATTAGGGCAAGAAAACCCGCAAACACCTGAACCTGATGAGGACAGCGGTCCCAAAATGGCCTAGCAATTTGTTGCGCTTCGTGCATAAAACCGTTTTCTCCCGGTGAGGGATTCGTTTATCTGGTTTGCCAGGCTGTGGATATATAGACAAATTATTTGAAAATTATTGTGTTAATATCGTGCATAATCGAATCAGCAATGTTTTTATAAATTGCGAAATGAGGGTCAAAAATATATACAGTCACAACATCATAAACTTAAAGGGCCAAACTTTACGAAGCAGGATTCGGAGAACCACCCGGACTCATCCGTTCAAGCTGCTCCAGCGTGTAACCTTGTTTCAATAATCCTATGGCCTTTTGCCAGGCATTTTTTTCACCCCTGGCTTCACCCCTAGCCTCGCCTATGGCCTCGCCGCGTTTCTCCCACTTGGCAGTCAGACCGAGTTCTTCCATCAGTTCATCAAAGGGTAATGCTCCGTCTGCCATTTTTAATGCCTCCTGTATGGTTTCTTTGTTCGCACTCAATATCGCGTATACATACGCACCCAGTTCCGCCTCCCGTTCCCGCTTTCGACTCTCTTCCAGTATAGTACCTGCCGTCTCAGCACTCAAGTCGTTACTCAGCCCCTTCAGCAATTCTCCATTTAAAATAACCACAAACCACTCGAAGGAAAGAGGAAGAGATTATCACAAGAAGTCGAAGAAGTCGAAGAAGTTTTTAAGAGAAAACCGTTCTTTTCCCTTTACTTTTTCGACTTTTTCGACCTTGTGGTTAAAAATTCTTCTTTCCGGCAAACGAAGGAGAGATTTCAGGGTGCATTGCGGAATATCGAAGCAAACGTTCGTGTCTGTTCTTGGCTAAATGGAGAATTGCTGCAGCCCCTTAAGCCACAGATTTTCCTCAAGCGGCAGTTTCTTGCTCTCTATCACCTGAATGGCCACCGGATACCCTGAAACAACATACACCCCCGCAGATGTCTCGGATACCGCACAGTTCTCCCCTTCAAGATATGCAAACAGATCCCGGGGATGGCGGGTTTCTATAACGCTGACGGTCATATCCCTGGTATTGGTCTTGTTCAGCGCGGCATACAGGTAGGCGTAGCTGAGAACCTTGTAGAAGTCGTAGACCGAGAAATAATCTTCCGGACTTTTAAACTCCAATAAATTCACTCCTTTGAAAACCTGAGCGATGTTCTTTTCGATGACCAGGCCCGCCTCCTTTTTGACGATAACGAGGTCTATTTCCAGAGGTTCCGCATTAAGCTGGTATTCGCTCTGGAACTCGAGGGCATCTTTGTATTGTTCCAGTTCCAGTTTGAGGGCCTGGACAAAGGCGGGATGCCAGGGGATATGAGAAGATGAAGGGGCTGTCTGCTGCTCCATGGGAATCTCCTGTGAGCAGGGTAGAGGAAAAAGCGGGTTATAGCAAGGAGATGTGACAGGTCATTCTTAAGTTTATGACGTTGCGTCAGTCATTCATGCGTTCTTTCTGATATGATATTATTGAATCAGGCTTTCGTCAGAAGAAAATCTTCAATGTTCTCCGGGCTCACCACACTGAAAGCGCTTTGGGGATAATGGGCCGCAAAGGATTTAGGAGCCCGGCATATAGAACGGGGATTCCATTTGAATTCCCAGGCCTCGACACACGCATCACCCTCTTCAATGTAGTCTATTTCCTGTTGGCTTGTGGTACGCCAGAACCAGCAGTTTTTCCATAAGCCCTCATATTCCAGCTTTTTTTTCCGCTCGGAAACCAGAAAATTTTCCCAGAGGGCGCCAATGTCCCTGCGGGTTTCAGGCAGCGAAAAATCGGCGATCACCGAGTTGCGGATTCCATTGTCATAAAAATAAATTTTTTTGCTGAATTTCAGTTCATTCCGCATATTCCGGCTGAATGATCCAAGACGGAAAATGACAAAACACTGTTCCAGCAGCAAAATATATTTTTCCACGGTTTTTACATCCAGGCCGCAGAGCTGCCCCAGTTCCGTATACGAAACCTGGGAACCAATCTGCAAGGCCAGCGCCTGGAGGAGTTTCACCAGCTTGTCCGGTTTTTTTATCCCTTCCCACATCAGAACGTCCCTGTACAGATAACTGCTGGAAAGCTCCCGGAGTATTTCCCGTTCCTCCCCCGGATTGCTTACTACTTCGGGATAATACCCATATATCAGGCGGTGGGGCAGGATGCGTTTTTCTTCCAGCAGGCCAAGATGGTTAACCATTTCGGCAAAAGAAAGGGGGTACAGGAAAAACTCCCACTTTCTCCCGGTGAGGGATTCGTTTATCTGGTTTGCCAGGCTGAAGGATGAACTTCCGGTGGCGATCAATTGTACCTCCGGCATATCATCGGTAATCAGTTTCAGTTTCAGGCCGATGTCCCTGATGCGCTGGGCCTCATCAATCACGATGGTCCGCCGGGTTCCGAAAATATGCCGGAGCCGGGCAGCGGAAATGTGTTCAAAAAGGGCCTGAACGTCCGCCTCATCAGCGTTGAGCCACAGTGTATCTCCCGGAACCGTCCGGGCCCGGACAAGCTCTTTGAGCAGGGTAGTCTTGCCTGTCCGCCGGGCGCCCAAAAGGACAATAGCCCTGCCCGTCCCCAGCCGCCCGGTGATTTTTTGGCCCAGCATCCTGTCTATCATATATATAATTTAATCGATTTTCGTGGATTGTAAACCACAAAAATTGATAATTTTGTGGATTTTATTCCTTAAATCCTCAAGCCCCTGACTTCCAGCGCGTCCGCTGTTTCGGCGGCCTTTTCCAGCATCCGTTCCGTTACCAGCGGTACAAGCAGAAGGATCCGGCCCGGGCCTTTTTTGGCCCCGCGGGCTTCGCAGGCAAGGCTGGTATTTTCCCAGATTTCAAAAAACCGGGGAATAAAGCCCAGCATCAGCGAAACGGCAAGGCTGATCTTTCCCCCTCCCAGAGAATCCCGTATCCGGGTCTGGGTTGTGGTAAAGAAGAGCAGGGCCCCTGCCGCATACGCGGTAATGACGGCGAGGGCTTCCCGGCTTCCGCCAAAAAAACCTTCCCTGTCAAAGGCCCATTCGCCCGTGTTGACACTGCGGAAAACCAGAATGAGGAGTACCAGCACGAGAAGAGGCCTCGAACCCCGGAGCAGTTCCCATGGTTTGACGCGGACGCTCAGTGCCCCGGCCGAAACAAGAAGAACCGCGGCAATAAGGCCGGGTATGGATATATAGGCAAAAAACGATAAAAGAAGCAGAAAAAGCAGTTTCAGTGCGGCGGGAATATTGTAGAGGAAACCGCTGCCGGGTCTGTATGAATACGGGGGAGGGGGGAGGCAGTTTCCGTTTCGGTTTTTCATGGGGGAAGCCATGTGCAGTCCGCCACACCGGCATAGTTTTGGCGGGGATCGCGCACTCCCCAGGCGCTTTCCAGCCTTTCCAGCACCTTTTCCGGTTTTCCTTCTGCCCGTAGTTCCCCCGCGTGGAGTATGATCAGCCTGTCGGCAAAGGCCAGCGCCTTTTCAAGTTCGTGGGTAAGCAGAACTACTGTTTTTCCCTTCTCTTTAAGAGTTTTAATTATCTTTAGAACCTGCATTACTCCCGGCCAATCGAGATTCGCAAAGGGTTCATCGAGGATCATCAGGCCGCAGCCCATGGCGAGGATCCCGGCCGCCGCGAGACGCCTCTTTTCCCCTCCGGAAAGACGCCGCGGCTGGGCATGGCGTTTCTCCCAGAGGCCAAGCATTCTCAGGGCTGTTTCGGTTTTTTCCGCTGTTTCTTCCCGGCTAAAACCCAGGTTTTTCGGTCCAAAGGCAACATCCTCTTCAAGCGTCTCTCCAAGAATCTGGGAATCGGCATCCTGAAACACGAGTCCCACACTGCGGCGGAGTTCTCTTCCCGCGTCCCCAAGCCTCTTCCCCCGGAAAAGCACTTCTCCGCCTGAGGGATCCAGCAGCCCGGCAAGGATTTTCATTAAAACCGTCTTTCCTGAACCGTTGGAACCGGCAATCAGGAGACATTCCCCCTCATAAATTTCCAGACTGATGTTTCGCAGGGCCCGGAAAACAGTCCCTTCTCCTGACGAGAGGAAATTCATGGAGAGGTTTTTTACGGAAAAAAGGGGAATTCCGGTCAAGCCCGCCCCGGTATCAGACATTCGCTCTTCAGACAGTCTCCCCGGCCTCACCGAAACGCTCCGCGAGAAGGGGCCTCAGCCTCGCCGCTATGATCACTGCGGCCGCCGCCTTGATCAGGTCTCCGATGAGAAAGGGAAAGAAACCGGCAGCCAGGGCGCCGGCCCAGCCTGAATCCAGGGCAAACTTTAACCGGATCACTCCGGGTACATAGACGATCAGCAAACCGGCCGCCGAGGCAAGTATAATCCTCCAAAGAGGACTCTTTTTGCCTGTACGGGGCTTTCCGGCAATGAGACCTGAGGTAAAAGCCGCGAGAAGATAGCCGAAGAGGAAACCCCCGGTGGGGCCTATAAGGTGCACAAAGCCGCCGCTCGCTCCCGCAAAAACCGGAAAACCGATTGCCCCGGCAGCAAGATAGAGGGCAACCGCTCCGGAACCGGAAAGCGGCCCCAATACAAGCCCGGAAAGCACGGCAAAAAGGTTCTGCAATACGATGGGCACCGGCGAAAAAGGCAGGGGAATGGAAATAAAGGTTCCCGCGGCCGTAAGGGCCGCAAAAAGCGCTGTCAGCGTAAGGCTGAAAATGGCCTTTCTGTTACTTTTTACGCTATTTGTCTGCCGCATCATGGTCTCCTGTGCAGACCTTAGCGGTCTGCCTCTGTTATGTCAAGCCGATGTTGTGCTATTTTAAAACCTTGTGAAGAACTTGAGGATAAGGAGAATAATATGAAAGTTATTGCGTTTAACGGAAGTCCCCACGGAGACGGCGTTGTCCACAAGGGCATCAGCCTCATGGCGGAAGAATTGGCCGCGGAAGGCATTGAAACAGAGCTTATCAACGTAGGGCAGCTGAATATTCAGGGCTGTATCGATTGCGGAAAGTGCCGCCGGAGTGGCACATGCGCTATCGACAAGGATCTTGTCAACGAAAGCCGGGACAAAGTAAACGCCGCCGACGGGCTTATCATTGGCTCTCCCGTGTATTACGGCAGCATAGCCGGCAGCTTTAAGTCCTTTTTGGACAGGCTTTTCTTCCCCGGCATCAATCTCAAGTATAAAGCCGCCGCCACCGTAGCATCCCTGCGCCGTTCCGGGGGTATAGATACCTTTCATCAGCTTAACAATTATCTCAATCTCAGCCAGGCAATAATCGTTCCTTCGGTGTACTGGGCCGTGATTCACGGAAACAATACCGATGAATTTGCCCGGGATCTGGAGGGGCAGTGTATCATGAAAACCATGGGGCGTAACATGGCATGGCTCATGAAAGCCCTTGAAAAAGCCAGGGCCGAAATCCCCCTGCCCCAGGATGTAAAACGGGAGTGGACCAACTTCATCAGGCAGAAAGAATAAATTTGTTTTTAATTATGAATTATAGTATTATATTCATGCAGGAGAAGGAAAATGGCAATCAAGGCGGAAATCAGGACGATTGCGGAAAAAAACCGGATCACCGCTAATATCATCAACGAGGTTAACAGGGGCACTTCCTTTCTCCTTCTCGGTCATAAGGATCCTGATGCGGACTGCCTGGCTTCCCTGGTGGCCGCCGCGCTTTTGCTCAGTAAATTCCAGAAGTATGTAACGATCTATCTGCCCTGCCCGGTGATTGAACAGTTTGATTACCTTCTGGCAATTTGCCGCTACAACGATATCAATCTTGTGCAGGACAAAAGCACTCCTCCCGGAACGGATTTTTCCGCGGTGGTAATCCTTGATACCCCCAAACCCGACATGATCCTGAAGAATACGCAGATCGACGAGCTCCTTCAGGATCCCGGAATACGGAAGATAGAACTGGATCACCACCTGGGAGCGGATTCCTGGTATTCAGGAGATCCCGGTTACTGTCTCGTATCCCAAGCCTCCAGTACCTGCGAACTCATAGGCTACCTGAGCCTCAAGGTAGTCATTCGGCTTAAGCGCTCAGGCAGAGCCGGGGAAAGCGATTTTTTTTCCCGGAACATAGCCCTGGCAATCCTTACCGGTATTGTGGGGGATTCCCAGATGGGCCGCTACCTCAAAACCAGCAGGGAACGCTGGTATTACAGTATTTTCAGCGAGATATTCCACCATCTTCTTGCCAAAACAACCATCAAAGGCAGCCGGAACATGAGTTCCATGGAGGATATTTTCAAGGTCATCCAGAGTCTTTCCGAGCAGGAAACCCATTGCTTCAACGATATGAAGAAACATCTAAAGACCTTTCCCTCAATCGGGAGTATCAGCATCGGGGAAGATGAATCGGAAAAACTCTTTAAGCATTACGGCAACGAGGTGCTTGTCAATGTGGCAAAGTCCGTGGCGGATAAACTGGCTGAGGATTGCGGAAAACTCGGCCTTGTGGGTTACTATGACGATCCGGGGCTCTCGGATCTTGTTCAGTTCCGCCTGCGGAGAAGCTGCCATTTCACATCTCTGGATCTCCGGGAGGTGCTTCAGGAATTCGGTATACACAACGGGGGAGGGCATCCGGGGGCAATAGGCTTCAGGATCAACAAGGGAGAGATACGGAACATCGAGGACTTTACCAGCGATTTTTGTTCCAGAATCGAAAAACTTACCGCAAATTTATAAAATTTTTCATATAAAAAGCCCAAATACTCCACATTTGTATACTATTTTTTCTTGAACAAAATGAAAATTTAAGGTAAGATTGGCATATCATTCATAGATTAAGAGAGGTTGCTAATGCTGGATATCGGTCCCCTCCACCGTAAGGAATACGAGTTAGACGAAGACCGATCCGAACCCGTTTTCATTGCCGAAGCGCCCGGAAGAATTCATTTTCTGGGTGAGCATGGTGAGCCCGGAGCAGGTCTGTTTCTCTCGGCCGCCATTGACCGTCATATCCGGGTAGCGGTGAGTCTGCGCAGGGACAATTCGATCCGTTTTTTTGCCGCGGATCTGGGGGAACGCAAGCGTACTACCCTGGTAAATCTTAAATACAAGCGGGAAGACCGCTGGGCCAATTATATCAAGGTTGCGATCCACCTCTTTGCGGAACTGGGTTATCCGGTGAAGGGCCTTAACTTTACCGTGATGGGGGATATTCCCCAGCAGGTGGGGCTGGCTTCTTCCAGCGCCATCGAAGTAGCCGCCGCCATGGCCCTGAGGGGCTTTCTCAAGGCGGCCGTTCCGGAACGGGATCTCCTGACCCGGCTCGTCGCTTCCAGGGAGGTTTTTTTCGGCAAGAAAGCAGGGCCCGTAGACTACATGGTGTCCTTTTCGGCAAGGAAGGATCAGTTTCTCATCGTAGATGAGGCAAGCCGGGAACTGCGGAAATTCAAGTCTCCCCTTTCAAAATACAAGATCCTCATCATGGATTCCCGAGTTCCCCGGATGGGTGTGGATGAAGAGCTGGTACAGCGGATAGAGGATATAAAAAAAGGTCTTGAGATCATCTCCAAAAAGAAGGAAGGGGCCAGTTTCCGTTCCTATGCCAGCGCCGACCTTGTGGAATCGATGGGCAACCTGCCCGAAGAGATACGCCGCAGGAGCATGCACATTGTTCAGGAGATACGCCGGGTTCTCGATGCCGAGGAAGCTCTGAAAAGCGCCGATCTTGCCGCTCTTTCACGGATTATTTTTCATTCCCACGAGAGTCTTCGGGATCTCTACGAGGTTTCCTGTCCCGAGATTGACTGGCTGGTTAAGCGGGCCCAGGAGATTGACGGGATTCTCTGTTCACGGATGACGGGTCAGGGCTTTGGAGGTTGTACCTACACGATCATCAAAGAAAGCGCCGTGGGGGAATACAAAAAGCGGCTTGAAGATTATGAGAGGATCTTCGGTTTCCATCCGGTGATCTACGAGGTTAAATTTTCTACCGGCTGCCGCCTGCTGCCCGCGGCATAAAGCTTATGCGTCCCGGGAGGCCACGAGGCATTGCCCGCCGCTCGCCGGCACGGTGTAGCGGGCCGGAAAGTGGTTATATACGCCGCCAGGAGACGGCTTGCGCATGAATATCCTTTTGACCAACGATGATGGAATCGACAGTCCCGGGCTCAGGCTGTTTGCCGATGCTCTCAGAAAAAAGGGGAGAGATCGGATACTGATCCTCGCCCCCGATGGAGACCGCTCCGGGGTTTCCCATTCCATATCCTATATACACAAGCCCCTTCAGCTTAAGAGTCTGGGAGAGGATATCTGGTCATGTTCGGGGAATCCGGCGGACTGTGCGATGCTTGCGGTATTGGAGACCCTGCCGGTAAAACCGGATCTCCTTGTTTCGGGGATCAACCGGGGCGCCAATCTGGGGACGGATCTTGTCTTTTCCGGGACTGCCGCGGCGGCCCGGCATGGGGGACTTCACGGTATCCCTTCCATCGCCCTCTCTCTCTTCCGGGATGGGGACGGGGACATGCATTTTGACATGGCCTCTTCCTGGGCCGCGGAAAACCTCGATGCACTGCGGCGGGAAATCCTCCCCGATACCTTTCTCAATGTGAATATTCCCAACAATCCGGAGGGGCCGGGGGGTATGGAGATTACCTTTCTTTCAAAACGGATCTACCATGATACCGTGCGGAAATTCACTGCCCCCGCAGGAGATCAATTCTGTTTTGTCGTTTTGGGCGATATTGGCGCCCGGCCGGAGCCGGGTTCCGACTCGGACGCGGTTTTCCGTAATCTGGTTTCCCTCAGCCCGGTATACATCCATCCGGTTACGGCTTCCGCCGTTTCCACGGGGAAGGGCCGCTGATATGGCCGGGAAAGAACCGGGAGGCAGGCGGGCTCCCGGGAAGGACAGTTTCCTTCAGAATGGCATCCGGCTTTTCAACATGAGGCGCTGGGAACCGGCACTTCAGGAATTTATGTCGATAGATACCGGCAAATTCAGCCCGGAAGAGAATACCGAATTGGCTTACTATTTGGGGCTCTGTTTTACCAAACTCGCCCGCTACGACGATGCCCTGCTCTATCTGGAACAGGTTGTTGTCGGGGGGCAGGATGTGCTGCGGGTTTACCAGTGCCGTATGACACTGGCCTACATCTACGTGATCACAAAACGTTCCAAGATGGCCGAATTTGAGCTGAAGCGGCTGCAGAATTCCGGCTTTGAGTCTCCCCAACTCTACAATACCCTGGCCTACGCCTCCTGGACCCAGAAAAACTATAAAAGCGCCGTAGAACTCTACGAAAAAGCCCTTGATATTGATGAAAACAATACAACCGCGATGAACGGTCTGGGTTATATCCTTGCGGATCGTGAGATTGACCTTTTGCGGGGGCTCCGTTTCTGCAAGAAGGCGGTAGACCGCAAGCCCCAGAGCCCTGTATACCTCGATTCTCTGGGCTGGGCCTACTTCAAGAACGGAGAACTCCTGGAAGCCCGTACCTGGATACGCCGGGCCCTGGAATTGGCTCCTGCCGAACCGGAGATCCGTGAGCACATGAAGATTCTTACCGGAGGCGGAGGATGAAGTTCCCTAAAGGGGCATTTATCTGCCTCCTCCTTGCTTTTCTGCCCTTACTCCACGCGCAGGAGGGCGGTTCTGCGGATATGGACGCCCTCCGTGCGGCGGATGAATTCCGGCTGGGAGTTCTTGCCTATAACCGTTATGCCTTTAATGAAGCCATACTGTCCTTTGAAAGAGCCCTTTCCTACCGTCCCGGGGAAGGGCGGATACTGGACTGGCTGGGCCGGGCCTACTACCGTTCCGGTATGGACGGGGCCGCGCTGAGGCAGTGGCAGGCCGCGGCCAGAATTTTTGACCGTTTTTCCCCTGAAGCCCTGCTTCTGGGCAGCCGTATAGAAACGATAAGCAACAGCCGGAACCTCCTTCCCGTAGCCGATGACGACATTCCCTATGTGGAATCGGGCCGTTATCCGGGAACTTATGGGGGAAACATCTTTTTCAGACAGCCCAGCGCCGTGCTGCCCCTGGCCGATGGTTCCGTATGGGTGGTAGCCTGCGGCTCCAACGAAGTTGTCAGGATTGATGTGAACGGTCTTGTCCGCGCCCGGCTGCGCGGTCCCCTCAACGGTTTTGACCGGCCCTACGACCTTGTAAGGGGCCAGGGGGGGAGATTCTACCTTTCCGAACTCCGCGGAGGCAGGATCAGTGTTCTTAACCAGCGGGGTGAATGGCAGGCTTACATCGGTTCCAGAGGCCGGGGAGACGGTAATCTTCTGGGGCCGCAGAACCTGGCTGTGGATGACGAAGGCTACCTCTGGGTGGTGGATTACGGCAATATGCGTGTATCAAAGTTCGATCCTGACGGCCTCTTTATCCTCAACATAAGCGGCAGGACGCCGTTTTTCGGCGGTTTCCGTTCTCCCACGGGGATTGCCTGTAAAGAGGGCAGGATCTATGTGGCCGACCAGGCTGCCGGACGGATATACATTTTTGACAGTAACGGATCCTACGAAGGGAATCTTGATGTGGAAGGACTTTTGGGGCCCGAAAGCCTCCGTTTCCTTTCCGACGGGCGTCTGCTGGCGGTAGACGCAAACCGTATCCTCCTTATTGATACCGATTCCGCCCTGATGAGGGTTCTCGGCATGGTCGGCGGAGAGGGCGCCCGGATTACCGGGGCGGACATGGACGGAAACGGCAATATTCTGGCGGCAAATTTCCAGGGCGGAGAAGTGTCGGTTCTTACCCGTATGGACGATATGGCCTCCGGGCTCTTTGTCCAGATTCAGCGCGTCTCTGCCGAAAACTTCCCCCAGGTAACGGTGGAAATTCAGGTTCAGGACAGGCTCCGCCGTCCCATCGTAGGGCTTGATGCGGTCAATTTCCTCCTCAGCGAAGAGGGAGTTGCCGTCCCGGCCCAAACCTTCTACACCCCGCCGGATCGTCTTTCCAATGCGGATGTTTCAATTCTGCTGGAGCGTTCCCCGGCCATGCTGCCCTTCCGGGACGATCTTCCAAGCGCGGTGAATGATATTCAGGGAGGACTTTCAGACGGGAGCCGCATCGTTTCCCTGATTTCGGCAGGAATCCAGCCGGTTCAGGAACGGACCGAGCCCCCCGGGAATGCCGTCAGGGGGAACGGGGCCTCCTACGATCCCCGCTGGCGTTTTGATATGGGGCTGCGGCTGGCCGCCACAGGGCTTTTAAGCGGGGCAAAGAAACGGGCCGTTGTATTCATCAGTTCAGGAGAGATGGGAGAGTTGGCATTTGAACAGTACAGTCTTTCGGAACTGGCCGCCTATCTTTCAAATAACGGGATCATTTTCGATGCCGTACTGTTGGGAAACAGACCCGCACCCGGGGAACTGCGCTACCTCTGCGCCGAAACCGGAGGCCGGATTCTTCCCCTCTACAGGCCGGAAGGTATCCGGGAGATGATTCAGGGTATTGCCGTAAAACCCAATGGAACATATATTATAGGGTATCAATCCAGACTTCCTTCTGATTTCGGCAGAGCGTACCTTCCCGTGGAAACGGAAGTCTATTTGATGGAAAGATCCGGCAGAGACAGGACAGGCTACTTTCCGCCTCTGGAATGAACAAAGATTTTGGAACGGGTTCTTGGGGGGTAAGCGGGAATTGTGTTCCTGTCCGATTAACGCGCGCGGTTATGCGGCCGCGTCAGAAGGAGTGAAAAATGGCTTATACATGGGATAGCAGTCTTGAAACCGGACATCAAAAGATCGACAACCAGCATAAACAGCTTATTTCCGCCCTGAATGATCTTATCGAGGCTTCCTCCGAAGGGAAAGGTGAAGAGGAGATCTTCAAAACCCTGGATTTCCTTACAGGCTATACGATCATGCATTTTGGGGATGAGGAAAAACTTCAAACAAAGTACGATTATCCGGATTATTATGTTCACAAGCGTATCCATGACGAGTTCAAGAATACCGTGGGAATCTTGACCCGGCGGCTGCGGGACGAAGGGCCCAACAGGGAACTGGTAGGGGAGGTTACCGACGCTGTCGGCGCGTGGCTGCTCAATCACATCAAGGGCGATGACTTCCGCATGGCCGCTTTCGTTAAAACAAAAGAAGAAGCCGCTACGGTTTAGGAGCAGGCAATCCGGAAACCTTCTTTCCGTTATTTTTCATTCGCTGATAAAGCGCCGCATTTTTCGATTTTGTCTTCTTTCAGCGCCTCATCCAGCAGATTCTCCAGTTGAAGACCCTCGTAGAGACACTTTGCCTCGTCCGTGTTTCCCCGCAGTATGGGGTGGGCCGGACTGAAGACGCTGCAGCAGTCCGCATAGGGGAGAATCGAGGTCTCATAGGTATTGATGCTCTCCGCCATGCGTATGATCCTGTCCTTGTCCATGCCGATAAGAGGACGGAGAACCGGCAGTTTCAGCCTGCTCTGGGTGCAGGTGAGGTTTTCTATGGTTTGGCTTGCCACCTGTGAGAGGCTCTCTCCGGTGATAAGGCAGCGGCAGCGGTTTCTCCGGGCAATCCGTTCGGCACATTCCATCATGGCCATGCGGAGCATCACGGTGCTCCAGGCCGGGGGAGCCCTTTCCTTTATCCTGACCTGTACTTTTGTAAAACCGATACAATGCAGCCGTATCCCCAGCGTATAGGATCCCACGATTTCGGCAAGTGTAATAACCTTTTGACGGGCCTCTTCCGAGGTGTAAGGGTATGCGTGAAAATAGACCGCGTCGATACCCATGCCGCGGCCTGCCATCATCCAGCCGGCAACAGGAGAATCGATGCCCCCGGAGAGAAGCAGGAGACCTCTGCCGGCAGTCCCTACGGGCAGCCCCCCCAGTCCCCGGCGGGCATCCCCGTAGATAAAGGCCTTCTCCCGAATCTCCACGCCGATGACCGCCTCAGGATTTTTTACCCTGACCTCCAGGCACGGCACGGTTTCCCGTACCCTGTCTCCCGCCCGGCAGCAGATCTCGTAGGAACTTAAGGGGAAGCTCTTGTCCGTTCTCCGCGCCTCGATCTTGAAGGATCGTATTCCCCGGAGGGATAGTTCCCTGCCTTCCGCCGCGCAGGCCGCCAGCACTTCTTCGGGTGTTTTTCCGGTTTTTCTGGCCTTTGCCCAGCCCGCAATGCCGAAGAATCTGTCCAGGATCTTTTCCGTAATTTCGGCTTCTTCTTCGTTGCAGAATACATAGTACCTGCCGTTGGTGTTTTCAAGCCTGAAATTCTTCCTTCCAAGAGCCGCGGAAAGCAGAAGAATGAGGTTTCTCCTCAGTATCCTTTCAAACCCTTCCCGGTTTCCGCCTTTCAGAGTCAATTCCCCGGGCTTCAGGAGGTAGGTTGCTTCGTTGACTATCATAGATATTGAAGCACTTCGTGAATTGTGTATATAAGGTTTTCAATCTCCTCATCCGTGGTAGACCAGCCCTGGGATATGCGGATGCCTTCCAGCCGGAGTCTGGGATCAAGGCCCATGGCGGCCAATACAGGCCGTTCGGGTGAGGCTGCCGAACAGGCCGAGCCGGTGGAAACCGCAAAACCGGAATCGTCCAGAGCCCGGGCCATCACCTCTCCGGGAATGTCCCTGAAAGCCGTCTGCAGTATCCACGGTGAGAAACGGGGATCCAGGGGGAGCCTGTCTTCGGGAATAAGGGTACAGCGTTCGATTGATCTGAGTGCCGAGATAAGCTTCATAAAGCGTTTTTCCGCCGCCGCGGCGGCATCCCTTTGATTCCGCGTTTTCGCGTGAGCCTCAAGCGCGGCGGCAAAATCCAGGGCGCCCGCGGTGTTTTCCGTTCCGGGACGTATTCCTCCTTCCTGTCCCCCGCCCAAAACGAGAACATCCAGCGGTTTTTTAAGATAGAGAAGCCCTATACCGCGGGTCCCGCCCAGCTTGTGGGCGCTGAACGCCGCCGAATCGAGATCCCAGCCCTCAAGATCCAGGGGTATCTTCCCCGCGGCCTGCACCAGATCCGCATGAAAGTGAACACGCGGGCCGTCGCTTTTCCGCAGCACCTCCCCGAGGCCTTTCAGATCCATTATGGCACCGGTTTCATTATTTACCCCCATAATTGCGGCCATCCTGGGGAAGCCATGTTTTTCAATGGCCTTTTCAAGACTTTTCCTGCCTATTCTGCCGTCTCTATCCGCCGGAATTGACCAGACCTGCTTTCCCATCCGTTCCAGAACCAGACAATTTTCCCGTACCGCGGGATGTTCCACCGCGGAATAGCAAATCCCCCCCCCTCCGGGCCGGAGCAGCGTTGAAAATAAGACAATTGCGTTGGATTCGGTTCCTCCGGAGGTAAAAAAGAGGTTTTTTGCCGCTACTTCCAGTACCTTTGCGCAGCGTTTACGGGCTTCTTCCAGAGCTTCGCGGGCGGCCTTACCCTCCCGGTGAATGGAAGAGGGATTGGCGAAGGGGGCTTCTCCTGTACTTTTATGCGGTATGGCGCTGGCGGCCCAGTCAAAATAGTATCGTTTAATAATACCAACCCTACTATAAAAACAGAATAAATTATAGTACCATGAACCGGTTTCAAAATCAGGCATTTTGGAACCGTCTCCAAATTGTAACTCTTTTGTATAGCAGTGGGGGAAATGAATGCTCGTTTTGAAATTCGGCGGAACCTCGGTTGGCAGTCCCGAGGCAGTATGGAACATAATTTCGATCCTCAATGATCCGGATCACCGGGAAAAGGACGGGATAGTAGTGGTTTCCGCCTTGTCCGGTGTTACCGACAGCCTTATAAGTCAGGCCCGCCTGGCCGAGGGGGGGGATGTCTCCTACGGCCTCAGAGTGAGGGAACTGAGGGAGCGCCATGCCGATATGGCGGCGGCTTTTCTCAAGGGTTCCGATATGGAAACCGCCCTTGCGGACCTGGACAAGTGTATTGGGGAACTTACCCAGTATTTTGACGGGATAGCCCTTCTGGGTGAACTTTCAAAGCGGATTCTCGATTCGGTAATGAGTTTTGGGGAGAGGCTTTCCGCTTCTCTTATAACCCGAATCCTCCTTGCGGAAGGTATAGACGCGGACTTTGTAGATTCCCGGAACCTTTTGAGGACGGACAGCAATTTTGGAAATGCCCGCTGCCTCCAGGAGATAAGTTTTTCCAATATCCGAAGCCACCTGAAAAGCGGCAGGGGAGGGCGGATCAAGGTTGTTACCGGCTTTATCGGTTCCACCGAAGGAGGTGTCACCACCACTCTGGGCCGGGGAGGCTCCGATCTCAGCGCCGCAATCTTCGGAGCGGCCCTGGCGGTTGAAATCGTGGAGATCTGGACGGATGTGGATGGAATTCTTACCGCAGATCCCCGGCTGGTAAAAAACGCCTTTACCATTGAAGAGATTTCCTATGTGGAGGCCATGGAACTGTCCCATTTTGGCGCCAAGGTGCTTTTTACCCCCACGATCAAGCCGGCCCTGGAGAAGGGCATACCGATCCGGATACGGAATACCTTCAACGCTTCGGGGCCCGGCACCTGGATACGCCGGGAGGCCGTCCAGGGAGACTATGCGATCCGGGGCATCAGTTCCATGCAGGACGTGGCTCTGGTACGGGTTCAGGGATCCGGCATGGTCGGGGTTGCGGGTTTCTCCTCCCGGCTTTTTGGCGCCCTGGCGCGGCGGGGCATCAACATCATCCTTATTACCCAGAGTTCCAGCGAGTATTCGATATGCTTTGCCGTCATCCCCAGGGACGCGCCCGCGGCCAAAGATTCAATCAACGAGGAATTCAGCAGGGAGATAGCGGCGACTTCCATAGATCCGCCGGTCATCGAGGGAGGGCTTTCTATTATTGCGGTGGTGGGCTCCCGAATGAAACGGAGTTCCGGTATTTCGGGCAAGGTCTTCCACGCGCTGGGCCGCAACGGGGTCAATGTGGTGGCAATCGCCCAGGGTTCTTCGGAGCTTAACATTTCCGCGGTGGTAACCCAGCAGGATGAGGCAAAGGCCATTAATTCGATTCATGAGGCTTTCTTCCTCTCCGGCGTACGCTCGGTGAATCTCTTTCTTGTGGGGACAGGCCTCATCGGCGGCACCCTGCTGGAACAGCTTGCCGGACAGCAGGAGGTTCTCGCGGAAAACCACATGATCCGCATAAACCTTGTCGCGGCTGCCAATTCAAAGCGGATGGCCTTCTCCGCAGGAGGGCTCGATCCTGCCGAAGTGAAGAATCTGTTACATGATTCAAAACCGGGAACAGCCCTCCGGTCCGGAACAGATCCTCTTGTTCAGGACTTTAACCTGGAACTCTTTATCGAAAAGATGAAGTCCCTCAACATGCCAAATACCTGTTTCTGCGACTGCACCGCCAGTGATAGTGTTTCCTCCGTATATGGGGATATACTCCGCTCTTCGATTCCCGTTGTTACCCCCAACAAACGGGCCAATGCAGGCTCCCTGGATTATTACAGGCTTCTCACCGGTTTTTCCCGTGACCGGGGCATCCCCTACCTCTATGAAACCACGGTCTGCGCAGGCCTCCCCGTCATCTCCACCCTCCGGGATCTTTCCCTCTCCGGAGACAAGGTACTGCGCATCGAGGCGGTTCTTTCCGGAACTTTAAGCTTCATCTTCAACAACTACGACGGAAGCAAGACCTTCTCGGCCCTGGTCAGGGAGGCAAAGACCGCGGGCTACACGGAACCTGATCCCAGGGACGACCTTAACGCCATGGACGCGGCCCGCAAGGCCCTTATCCTTGCCAGGGAATGCGGCATGAACCTTGAATTCCCCGCGGTAACCATAGAACCGATCCTGCCCCCCGCGTGTTTTGAGGCTGAGGATGTGGAGACATTTTTCAAAGAACTTGAAAAATCCGATGAGACATTTGAAAAACGCCGCTCGGCCGCCGCCGCGGCAGGTAGATCCCTCCGCTATGTGGCGGTTATCGAAGAGGGCAAGGCAAGCCTCTCCCTCCGGGAAGAAGCGTCCGGCAGCCCTTTCCGCTCACTGGTGGACTCCGACAACATTGTGGTGATTACCTCAGCCCGTTATTCACGCCTCCCCATGGTGATCAAGGGCCCCGGAGCTGGAGCCCAGGTTACCGCAGGCGGGGTTTTCGCGGATATTGTGCGTATAGCGCGGACGCTGGTTTAAGAAATTGGCTGTCTACGCGACAAAATGAACAAAATGATATATACTTGAATAGTAAAGGGGACGGAGTAATGGAATACGTTCAAGAAACCATAGACAGTACTTTACTAAAAGAAATATTTAATCTCCCTCTTTCTTTTCAGAATAAAAAAGTAGAAGTTACTATCAAACCGGTTGAAAACAGGAATTTGCCGGGGAAAAAGTCTTCTTATGGCTGCCTGCATGC
>JAISCR010000073.1 GCA_031265435.1 Treponema sp. | reverse complement strand
CTCATGGGCAAGGGCATTACCGCGGTGCACCGTCTGGGCGGCGGGGACATCAATGTTTTTGAAATCAAGCTGGGCAGCGGCACCCCCGCGGCGGACCGGGGAATCGCCGAACTGAACCTTTCCGGCGGCGGACTGGTCATGCTGGTAAACCGGGGGGACAGCTCCTTTATTCCCCGGGGGGACTATATTTTTAAGAGCGGCGACCGAATCATCCTGATCGCCAAATACGACAGCGAAACGGAGATTGAAAAATTCTTCGGCTCCTTCCCGGACGGCGCCCGTCTGTGAAAACTCCCGCCCTGCCGGGCATACTGATAGTCCTTCTGGGCATGGTAGCCGCAGTAATGCTGATACCCCTTGCCCTGGCCGTGATCCTTTCGGAACGCCCCATGATAGGCGCCCTCGGTATCCCCGCAGGAACAGTAATCGCCGCGGCCCTGCCGGTTCTTTTTTCGCTGCGGAAAAATGTCCCCCGCATAAGGAGCCGGGACGGTTTTCTGCTGGTGTTCCTCGCCTGGGTTCTTATGAGCCTCCTGGGAGCCCTGCCCTTCTACCTTTCCGCGGGCGCGGCGGGCTCCGGCATCAGTTTTACCGACGCGTTTTTTGAAAGCGCCTGCGGCTTTACCACCACCGGCGCCACCACCATCGCCGATGTCGAAGCCCTCCCCAAATCCCTCCTCCTCTGGCGGAGCATGAGCCACTGGATCGGCGGCATGGGGATAGTCCTCCTCACGGTGGCGCTCATGCCCCTGCTGGGAGTCGGCGGCTTCCAGATGATCAAGGCGGAAGCCCCCGTGGCAGACCAGGAGCGCTTTACCCCCCGGATCGCGGACACCGCCAGGATTCTCTGGCTCACCTACTGCATACTCACGGCGCTGCTCTTTCTGTTGTTCGTTCTGGGAGGCATGGATATCCTGGACGCAGTGTGCCACAGTCTTACTACCATGGCCTCCGGCGGAGTCAGCGTCAGAAACAATGGCATTGCGTCCTACAATTCGGTCTTTATCGAAACGGTGTCGATGATCTTCATGCTCCTGGCGGGGCTGAACTTCAACATTTACCACAGGCTTGCCAAGGGACAGTTTGCCGAAGCCTTCGACAACACCGAGGGCCGCGCGTATCTGCTGGTCTTTTTTGTCGCAGCGACGGCGCTCACCATAAGTCTGATCCCCCACTACGGCTCGGCGGGATCCGCCCTCCGTTACGGCGCTTTCCAGACCGCGTCGATCCTCTCCACCACCGGACAGAGTGCCGCCGACTACACCGGGTGGCCCGCCTTTTCCCAGGCCGTCGTCTTCTGCCTCATGTTCGTGGGGGGCTGTTCCGCGTCCACCGCCGGGGGCATTAAGGTGATTCGCCACGTGGCGCTCTGGAAACAGAGCGGCAGCGAAATGCGGCGCGTCCTCTATCCACGGGGGGTGTTCAGCATCCATCTAAACAAAAAAGTGGGCCGCAAGGATGTGGTTTACAGCGTAACCAGCTTCGTTTTCCTCTACGCCGCGGTGGTTTTCCTGGTCAGCCTGGCGGGGTCCCTGTCCGGGCTGGATGTCTTTTCCGCGTTTAACGCAGCGGTGGCGGCGCTGAGCAACCTGGGAACCGGTTTTGGCGCCCTTGGCCCCGGCCACAACTTCGGCCAATTTCCGGATCACCTCAAATGGATCTATTCCTTCGCCATGATCGCCGGCCGGCTGGAACTCTGGACAGCGCTGATCCTGCTCTCCCCGGACTACTGGCGCGGGTAAACCCATGCGCCTCCGGCTGGAATCCCGGCAAAAATTTATACCCCGGCAGGTTTCAGCAATATAGCCAGGCAGCCGTGACAGAACAGGCCGCCTGAGCCCTATAAATTGAGAGCGTTAATCCGCTCTTGTTTTTCCTGTCTGCTGGTCCGGGTATAGATGCGAGTGGTTTCGATTGATGTGTGACCGAGAATATCGGCCAAATCCACAATGTCGTGATACTCGGCCATAAACTGCTTGGCAAAAAAATGGCGAAAATTGTGCGCGTACACCTTTGCTTCCGGAACGCCCGCTTCTTTTGCGAGGGCCTTCATTTCCCGCCAGATATAGGCTTTGTCAATAAGGGTATTGTTATTTCTCCCGTGAAAAATAACGCCGTTAATCTGCCGTTCTTTGCAGTACTCCCACAATTCCCGGCAGAGTTGCTGCGGAATGATAATTTCCCGCGTCTTGCCTTTAATATGAACAAAGGTTTTCCCGTTTTCCAACATATCGGTCGTAATGTACTGCAGTTCGCCGATTCTTATGCCGCCGGAAGTGATCGTTCGTATCAGATAGTAAAGCCGTTTGTTTTTCCGGTTTTTCGCGGCTTCCAACAACACTGCGTATTCTAGTTCGGTTAAAACATTGTTCAGGCTGGCTCTGCCCTGGATTTTCAACGTTTTTACCCGCAGTGAATCCTGGTTCGCGAATTTTAGAAAATTGTTTAACGAAATGAGATAGGAATTGATGCTCGCCGGTTTATATTTATTGGCGATAAGATATTCTTTATAGTCCTGAACATGCTGTTTCGTTATGGTTTCCAGATTTTGTCTGCAAAAAGCGCGGAACTTTTCCACATCCCGCAGATTTTTTTCTTTTGTGGTTTTTGATTTTTCCTGTCCGTCGAGCCAGTTTTTATAAGAGGAAAATTCTGCCTCATATTTCATGAAAATACGGTCAATATATTACAACATTACATTGAGCCTGTCAAGCGCTTTTTTCCTTTTTTTTAAAATTTTTTACTAAAAAACAACGCCCCGAAGTTTGTTCCCGGATTCTTCATCGGCGTCTGGGTTTTATACCGAATCCCAAGGTGTATGAAAAAGCATACCATGCGTCTGCCGCGGGATCAGCAATCACATCAATTTCCCCCGGGGGGCGGAGCGTCATTATATAAAGGGGAACAAGCCTGCAAAAGCGGTCCAGGGCAAATCCGAGAGGTCAATATAATGTTGTATTACTTTGTTATGAAGATACAGGAAAAACTTTTGACGGTGAATCAGTATTCACGTCCGGGCAAGAAGCTTGCGGAAAAACGGGCGCTTATCCTGCATTGGGTGGGGGTAGGCGGGCAGAGAGCAAAGGCTGTGTGGTCGTATTTCGAGAACGGCTGTCCCAAAGAGGGACGTTACGCCTCCGCTCAGTACTGTGTCGATCTGGACGGCACGGCGTTCCGGTTCATTCCGGATGACGAAGTGGCGTACCACTGCGGGTCATCCCAGCCGGATCCCGGGAGCGGAAAGATTTACACCGATTGGGCGCGGGAAGTGTTCGGCAAGTACGCGTCCGATCCTGCCGGTAACTCCCCCAACAACGCCTCGCTGGGGATAGAACTCTGCGTTATCGACAACAAAGGGAACTTTACCCTGGAAACGCTCGACGCGGCGGTGGAACTGGCGGCGTTTTTGTGCAAGCAGCACCAAATTCCGCTCGGCAGAGTCGGTACCCACAAGATGGTTGTGGGTTGGAAGGATTGCCCCCTTTTGTGGGCAAGGCAGCCTGAACTGTTTGAAGCCTTCAAAAAGGAGGTTGAAAAGAGGCTTTAGTCAGAAAGGCAGAAAAGTGAAAACGTTCGCAAAAATTTTTTTAAGGAGAAATGTATGGATGCAATGGATAGTTTGAAGAATTCAATGGGCGGCATGACGGACTCGTTGTCCGGTGATAACCCGCTGGACGGCGTGGCAGGCGCGTTTTCAGGCGGCGCTCGTGAATTGCAGGGCAAGATGTTTTTCAAGTCCTGCCACGGCAAGTACCTTTCCGCATGGCCTGACGGACGGGTCGACTGGAGCCGCGCCTGGAAACGGGAGTGGGAGACGGTCAATGTGGAAAAGGCCGGCGAGGGCAAGGTTGCGCTCAAGTCTTCTCACGGAAAGTACCTGACCGCCATACCAAACGGCCGGGTTGAATGGAAGGCCGTTAAGTTAGATGCGTGGGAAAAGTGGACGGTCGAATATCTTGCCGGCGGCATCGCGTTAAAGTCCTGCCACGGCAAGTATCTGTCGGCTCAGCCTAACGGCGTCGTGGAAGCGAACAGGGACGCCGCAAAGGAATGGGAAACATTCACGGCGGAGAAGGACTGAGAAACAGCAGCGAACGCCTCATTCCCGTTGTTGCGGGCGTATCGCGCCCTTAACGGGAAGAGGCGGATTTTTTAAGGAGCATTGTTATGGCGTTTTTAACGAAAGAAACAGCGGACGCGCTTTGTACGATTATTGCCCTGGGATTTGCAGCGTCTGAATTCGAAAGCTCCTTCCTGGACAAAATTATCAACACTTCATGGCGCGCTGGAATTGCGGGTCTTCATGCTTAAGACAATTTATTAATAAGTAATCGCCAAAACCCCGCCACAGGCGCGTCGCGTTTAGCGGGGAAGGCGTTTGTTCAATAGGAGAATATTATGGCTATCGGAGCGCAATTTGCGGGTCTTGACATGGGCAAGCTTATCGGCGGGCCTCTTACGGCGGCGGCGGACGCGAGCATCACACTGGCGCGGAGCACGGCGGATTTTATCAATACGGTAGGGTTTAATCCCGACCAGTCGGCGCGGACGGTTCTGTTCAAATTTGAAAGAAGCGACCAGGACCCGCTGGGAAATCCGGTGCGGAACGAGATGCGGATGGAAGTGCCGATGCTGGCAATCGTCCCGATTCCGAATCTTCAAATCGACGAAGTAAACATTCTGTTTGATATGGAAGTGAAGGAATGTGAAAAATCAGAAGCCTCCCTTGACGCAGGGGCCAAGTTCTCCCTCAGCGCGGGTTTCGGGCCGGTAAAAATCAGCATAACCGGAAGTGTTTCTGTTCATCAAAGCAATACCCGCAGTTCGGACAATTCCGCCAAATACCATGTTGACGTGCGGGCGACAAACCACGGCTACCCCGAAGGTTTGGCGCGTGTCATGGACATCATGGCGGCATCGGCGGCCCCGGTTTTGCTGGAAAGCAAAATGGTTGACGGAAACGGCAAAGAAGTTGACGCCGCTTCAAAGGCAAAGCGCACCGCTCTCAGCGAATCCTACGCGAATCAACAGCGCCTGGGAACGGCTTGCAAGGCCGCTTCCGAAAAGTATGAGGCAAGCCTTAAGGGACTGCGGGACAGCATCAACAGCATCGCCAACGCCCAACGGCAGCCGATTCAGCAAAAGATGAACACGGCACAGGGCGGGGATGAAAAGACCGCTGACGCCGACCAGGAAAAATACAGCGGCCTGCTTGAATCTTTGGACGACACGTTCTCGCGGGCGTCCTCCGATGCGAAACTTACCGTCGAAGGGGCGGCGAATACCGATAGCATTCCCGCATTTACCGCTGCCTTCGACATGAAAAATGCCAAGTTAGATCCCGCAGGCGACAAACTTGTGGCGCTGGCAGAAGGCGATGCGGGAACCGCGCAGAATTACCTGAAACAGGCAATCGAAAATTTCAAGACCTTCAGGCAGCAGGAAGAGGCGCTGGCCGAAGAACGCGCAAAATACAACGATTTGTTGATGAAGCGGTAACAGCGGCATTTTCCATGAATGGGAGTGCAAACCACGGGCGAATCTCCGGTTCGCGGTGAATCGAACGCGGAGTTCGCGTGGTTTGCGCTAAAAATTATTTGTGTCCTACAGGAGTATTTTATGAGTGCGGAAGGAAGTTCGCGGGTTAACCTGCGGCAATTGATTTATTCGTCGCTCGAGTCGATTATCGAAGCGAATGCGAGAATGAGCCAGAATATGGTCGACACTATCATTAAATTCAGCGACGACAAGGGCCATGACTCGGACGGTTATCCCGTGGTACAGCTTAAAACGCTGCAGTTGGTTTACGACCAGATGCGGCACGACGAGTTGGACATGCTTTGCACGGAAAAGATAGGCCTGGAGGTTCCGCTCCTTTCGATAATTCCCTTGAGCAACATGAGGGTGTCAAAGGGCAAAATTCAATTTTCTGCCGAAGTGCAGGAAATTGAAGCGCAGGGTGATCGGGTTGAGATTTATACAAAAGTTGTGGCGCCGGAAGGCGATCGGAGCGGACTATGTTCCAAGATTGATTTTGAAATTGAATTCGAAAGCGACCCTGTCGCGGAGGGATTATCGAGGGTGATTGACAGGTTGAGTCAGAATTTTATTCCAACGGTACACGAAAATTATCCTATCGATTCGGACGGCAGACCCCTGACGGACGGTGAGCGTGAAATTTATGAAGAGCGGAAGAAACGGGTTCGGCAGGTAAAGAGACTGCAGGATATTCTCTCCCGCTTAAACGAATCCCAGAGGCTTGACGAAGGCAAGGCGGAAGAGGGGGCCTTTAAAGAAATTGAGCCGTACAAGCAGGATTTGGAAGAAAGGCTGGAGCGCGCAAAACACGATATGCTTATGAACGACATCAAAACGGAACTTGAGCGTGAAGAAGATGCGGAATCGTCTGAGAAGGAGGCGGATAATGGAAGACCGGAAAGAAAAACCCCTCGTAAATGACACCCGTTACGTAAAAATTGTAACGATTGGGGGAATTGACCCGAACAATCCGCTCACCGATGAAAAACAGCGCGTCCAGGTTGAATTATTGAACAAGCTGCTTTCGGGGTACCCCAGGGGAACGATAATCGGGAAGGACACGGCAATAGGACGCTATATGCTGGGCGAACACGAACTTTGTATGCAAAGGACGAGCTACCACGTAGCGTTTGCCCGAAAACCGGAGGACATTGATGAGTTTGGACAGAATATCCCTGGATGATCTCCTGTTTGCCTTTACCGGCACGCTTGTCCGCGTGAACCGCAGCCTGCAGCAGCAGGACACCGGTAACGGCGCGTCTGGTTTGCGAATAAAGGGCGGCGCGATAAGAGTGAACGCGGTTCCTATCCTGAAGGATGAAACTGTGGACGGCAAAAAAATTACGCGGATATACCTGAAGCTGAATGGCTTCGAAGCAAAGAAAACACTTGGTTTCGAGGTAAACCTGTGATTTTTGCCGCGGGGTGTGCAGCGCAGTTTACTTAAAAATGATCGGAGGTAATTATGCCGTTATAAAGGAAACATCAAATTACAAATGGACGAATTCAATACGGCCGCCAGCGGCACGATGACAGAAAACGGATTTTCAGGAAGGCATAAACCTTTCAGAAATAACAAAACCAGTTCCCGATCCGGTAGGTTGTATCGAATCGGAAAATAAATCCCGGCCGGGTACATTACACCTGACCGGAACTGAAAACAGCAATGGAGGATTTAATCATGGCTGAATATGACGACTACAAAAACTATGTTACCGAAACTGATTTTGAAATGCTTAAGAAATTCGCAGGTCAAACATCTCAAAGCCGGAAATACGCGCTGACCTTCAGGGAGGCGGGGGAAAATACGATTATGCGCCTTAATCAAGGCGCGGGGGCAAAGCCGCACGATATTCTGGAAAAGACCGTAAAGGCCGGCGCCGATAATTGCATAATACCGGAAGGAATCAGCTACGATGATGTAAAAGGCTTTGTGGGGCATTGGGAAGGCACTAATGTTTTACAGGGTATTTATCTGACTACCTATGGAGCGGAAGTATTCAGCGCCATCCATGAGGAGGGTTTAATAATACCCGTTAGAAATCCTTTTGGCAGAGAGCGTCCCGTATTAAACCTGAGGTACAATAATGCTGATGAAGAAAATGCCATGGTAATTGTCAAAAGAATACTTCACTGGGAATCATGCTTTTTTACCGGCGATTACGATCTCCATGACAGCCTTGAAAAAGCAGCGGGGTGGAATCATTTGATTGAAGGCACCCAGGACCATGTGACATTTTTCAACAGAATAAATCATGCCTTGTTATTGGATACTGAAAACGAAATCCCCGATGGGGCGAAAAGAGAGTACAGCGCTAAAGTTGCCGGCGCGGCATGTTTGGAATCAGATTACCAGCGCATTCAGCATGGAGCCCAGTTTGGGTATCTCGCCTACATGCTCAACCATGAAGCCAAACAGAGACAGGAAGACGGAAAGAGAGAGGTGGCGATAGTGGAAAAAGTAGCAAAGAAAGCGTTTCCTTTGGCCGCGTGCATAGGAAAAGAGGGCGGAACAATGTGGCGAATTATCAAAACTCATGACGAGTATGCAAACCTTTATAAAGAACTGGGGGTGCAGGTAAAAGTACCATGGCAAAACGACGGTGAGTTTTCGGCCTTCATGACAAGACTTGGTGAAACATACCATGTGAAGGAATAGGAATCGTGATAAGTGTTTCTTAACCGCTGTTAAAAAGCCAAACTATTTCTGGCCCTCCTTCGACTTGTTTCGAATTCCTCACCCGGAGGAGGGCTTTTTCACGGGAGGTCTTATAATGTCCTATATACAAGGCAGAGGAACTGTCAAAAATCTGGTAAAAAGAAAATGGGCCAGGGGACGAAAAATTACCTTTGCCAATCAGGAATTTTTTATCGGCCTGGCCGCGGAAACAGGCGGCGGCGATCTTCTGGGCATCAACTTAGAGTTCCGTCATCATGACGGTTTTTCCCCTGATGATGTTCCGGATGTTATCGGCCTTATAAGAAAAAACTGTAAGCCGGGCGGAAGGGTAAAAATATTCGGGCATATTCAAATATGGAAAGACTTGCTGCGGGGAACTTACAACGCTCTGGCGCTTGGCCTTATAAAAACCGGCGAAAAAGGTCCGGGAATGATCGTAATAGAAGAAGGAACCCCGCCGGTAATGCCATATACCGTTAGTATACAGGGCGGGGATATTATCATCAGCCGGGAGTAAATTGTGGATCTACACCATAGGATATTTTTACTTTTGTGTTTGTTTCTCTGTGCGGCGGCGTCTGCCTTCGCTCAAACGGGAGACGCTTTTGTGCGGGCGGGGGTACATATCAGCCCGCCCTTTGTGATGAACGATGAAACAGGAACCTACACCGGAATGGCCGTAGATCTATGGGACAGGATTTCAAACGCCCTGAGTCTGCAAACCGGGTATACCGGTTATCGCAGCGTGGATGAACTTTTAAAAGCCCTGCAGTCCAACGAAATAGACGTAGTGGTTACCAACCTTACCGTAACCCATGATCGGGCACAATTCATGCGGTTTACCTATCCATGGTATGATGCCGGGCTGCGGATCATGATAAACACGGACACCCGTAATTCATTCTGGGATGAAATACGGAAAGCGGGCCGCCTTAATACATATCTGATGCTGGCCGGCGCGTTGATTTTGTTTTCTCTGGCCATAACTATTATCCGCCGCACCCTGAATCCCGCCTTTCCCCGAAACTGGCTGGACGGCTTTTCCCTGAATTTCCGTGACATCATCTCCACCGCCGTTTCCGGTTCCATTCCCGAAAACTTCAGCCGGAACGGTGAAAAAAACAGGTGGTTCCATAACATCATTACCGCCATGTTGACCCTCTGCGGAGTGGCGCTGATTACCTATATTACTTCTACGGTTACCAGCGTTATGACTACCGTATCTCTCGCAAATACGGAAATCTATGCGCTGTCGGATCTTGCCGGGAAAAAGATCGGCGTACTTGGGGGGAGCGCGGCGGAGGAGTATTTACAGCGGTCCGGGTTTACCACCGTTGCGTTCGATGACATTGGCCCGGCGTCTCATTCGCTCCTGGAAAAAAATATTTTCGCTGTGGTCGCCGATGCTCCGGTGGTCGAATACTGGGCGCGCACCCACCCCGGTATCCCGGTAAAAGTTACGGGCGAATTATTTCATCCCGATAAATACGCCTTTGCCCTGGGCAAAGAAAACGAACTGGCGGATCTTGTTTCGGTTCAGCTTATCAAATTCTATGAGGATATGAGCATCCCTAAGCTGAAATATTTTTATTTTGGGACACCGGGCGCCGGAGCCGGCGTCCCTTCTTTTTGAGTAGCGGTATTATGAATACATTCATTAAACAACAAAGCATCCTTGCCATATTTATGGTATGCGTAAGCGTATCCTTGTTTCCGGCGGAACAGAAAGCCGTCATCCGGGCCGGAGTACATATCAGTCCTCCCTTTATCATGCCCGATGAAGACGGCGGCTTCTTCGGCATGGCAATAGATATTTGGGAGAATGTCGCTAAAAAAACAGAAGTAGAAACAGAATATATACCCTACCGTACCGTTGAAGACCTGTTAAATGCCCTCCAAAGCCGGAAAATTGATCTGGTGTTGACAAACCTCACCGTAACCCATGAACGGGCGCAGCGGATGCGGTTCAGTTATCCATGGTATGACGCGGGACAGCGGATTATGATCAATTCCGGCGCCAAAGGATCCTTCTGGGACCAGTTTATACGAAGCGGACAATTATCCGCGTACATTGGACTTTTCGTACTGTTTATAGGGATCGCCCTGGCGCTTACCTTCATACGACGCCGGCATAACCCTGGTTTTACCAAAAACTGGCTCGAGGGGTTTACCGCCAGTTTGTATGATGTGATCATCACCTCAAAATCCGGCAGGATACAGCAGAATTTTGGGTGGATAGGTTATGTTCTTGCCTCAATCTGGATGCTCTTCGGTATGGCGGTTATTGCCTATATCACCTCCACCTTTACCAGCAATATGGCCGTCGCCTCCATGGGTGAACAGATAAGTTCTCCCATGGATCTCAGGGGAAAAGAAACCGGCATCCTTGCCGGAAGCGCAACCGCGGAATACCTGCGGAATGCGGGAATATTTCTTGTTCCCTTTGATAATATCGATATGGCCGGTATTGCCCTGGCCGAAAACACGGTAAAGGCCGTTGTTGCCGATGCCCCGGTTGTTGAGTATTGGGTTTATCAAAACCCAACCCTGAAGCTCACGCCCGCAGGGGGACTGTTTCAGCTTGAAAAGTACGCCTTTGCCGGCCATCCTGAGGACAGCTTTATGGACCGGGTATCGTTGGAGATCATCGCCCTCCATGAACAAGGCATTATCAATGACTTGAAGATAAAATATTTTGGCAATTAATGAGGTTCGGTTGTTTATTTCACGTTATTTACAAACTTAACTTTCCCAAACAGATTATATTTTCTGGTGATAACACCCTGCTTCTCATACCCGCCATTGGGATGTATTTTTAGAATATAAACAGACCCGGGATTTCTCTTAAACATGAACGGGGGAAAAGGAATAGTCGCAATCGTATCTGAACTATCCCATTCATTCATCGGCGCCTGGTATGGTTCTTTAAAGTATTTTTTTGTATTAATCGTCTTTTTCCCGACCCATGTGCCGTTTTCAAATTCAAATATTGATATGTATCCCCCTTTTCTTGGATCTTCAAGGGCAAATGTGGTGGTTATGACAAGGGTACCGTCATTAATCTTTACTTCTTTACCGGTATTCATAAAGCGCTGTTCATCCTTAAATAGTACAACATTCCAGATAAGGCAGCCGCCTAAAAGCGGCGATAGTAAAGCAAAAACAATACAGACTTTAATACACTTTATCAATTTCAACAAGTTAAACCCCTGTCAGTCAACAGTTTGATTTTCCCTGTCTCTTCCCCGAACAGCCCACGCGCCGCCGCCAGGACATTGCCATGGGAATTAGCTTAATAACTGAAGCCATCCTTTTATCAATTTAAGATTATAATGATACACAAAACTATGGCTGCTTATATTGTTGTCTTCATTAATTTCTACTTCAAGGTAAATTGACATTTTCATGTCCTTTGGACGAGGAAATAATAAATATCCCCCGACTATTGTTGCACTTCTATATTCTTCTGTGTATACTATAAAAGTGTCAATAAAATCAAGTGAATCGGTTTCCCTGGCACGAGGGCTATCAGACCATACGAAAACCAATTCTTCAACATCCTTAACATATTTGGATGTATGTAATACCATCTTCTTAATCCTATAGCTTAAATTTTCGCTTTTGTTTTTTGTGAAAATAATTAATCTTAAGCGGGCAACAGCCAAATCATTGTCTTCGACATCACTGTTGTCAATATATGTACCCTGCTGTGGGTTGGTATCCAGAACAAACAGGGTATCATTGATCGTATATGGTGCAAATTCGGGAATATCCAAATCACCTTTCTCGGCAAGTACCTCTATGACACCATTATAATATATAATGGGTATCTCATTTCTTATATGATATTTATAATACTTTTTGAATAACAACGGGCCTACCATTATCACCGATTCGGAAGCACAATGTGACAATATAAGGATAGGGAAAAGGATAAAAAGAATGATTTTTTTCATGGCGTCAGGTATCTGGGGATAGGGCCTTTATATATCCCCAAAATTCTTTCAACGATAGTAGAAGTATCTAACTCAACAAAGTTTGACTTCATTTTTTAAAACAACCTCCTTTCATGTCGCTCAGGGAATCAATCAGGCCCCGCAGCGATGTCTCCACGGTAAAAAGGCCGCCTCGGCTGCCGGCCCCTCTACCGCCGTTGATTACATATCATCCCACCAAACTAATTCAACCGGCCGCCAGTTTGGCTGCTCTTTATTCACATCATCTTCCGTAAAATTATTTCCTTTGACATAGACATATTTTAATAAAGGATAATCATCTTTTAAGTATTCTATCTCTTTTATAGAATTTATTCCATTAAATCGCAAACTTATATCGTTTATTGATTTTGGTAATTTTTTCAAAAACATTCGGCAATCTGAAAATCTCTCTAATGAAATACCTTCTAAGGATCGCAATGATGATAAACCAGACAGTTCCCCTAAATCAGCAATATGAGAACCATCTAGACTCAATGATACCAAGTTATCAATATTTTCAAGGCCGTCAAGTGTTTCAATCTCTGAATCCCAAAGATACAGCCAGTTATTGGAAAAGGACAGCGTCAAATCCTTGAGGCTGTTGATATGGGACTTTTTGATCATAAGAGTTTGTAATCGGGTAAAACGATTCATCCCGCTGAAACTCTCAATGTTGGAATTTTCGATTGTGATCTTACCCGTTGTCACAATCTGTTCGTCGGATAACAAGGCGAGCAGTTCAGATATGTTCGTGAGATTGTCAATACCCAGGTTTTTTATATCTTCAGGTACAATCGTACCGGGATATTTCAGCTCAACGGCTGGTTTTACTGAAGGCGTCGGCGTATCCGATACGGTATCTTTTGAATCGTTTTCAATTGAATCATACTGAATGCTATTTTCTAACAAAGGGACACTTTCATGGCTTCCGTTGTCCGGTATTTCGGCGATTTCCCTTTTTGTGCAAGAGATAAACAGTAATACCAATAAACACATACCGGACAGGATTTTCATACGACCTCCAATTCCCCATAATTTACACTTGGGCGCCGCCATTTTCATTCTACCGTTCCGTGTCATTTTGACACACATTCCTTTAAAAAACTTCTTCGACTTATTCGACTTTTTGTGGTAATCTCTTCCTCATGCCGCTACTTTTTTTCCAGTATCCCGCGGATGCGGCGCTTGAGGGCATCGGGGATGAAGGGCTTTATCACATAGCCGTCAACCCCGGCTTCCATTGCCCTGTTGATAATGTCCGGGCTGGCATGGGCGGTTACAAATATTACCGGGATGGCTGCGTTTTTCTCATCGGCGCGAAGTCTCTGGAGGAAGCCGAATCCATCCATTACCGGCATTTCAATGTCCAGAAGGATCAGATCCGGCTTAATTTGTTTCAGGCATTCTTCGGCCTGGGCGGCAGACTTGGCGGTGATTACCTGATAATCATTCTTGAGGATTATCCTGATCGATTCCAGAACGGTATGAAGATCATCAACCGCGAGTATGATTTTTTTTTCAGAATTGGCGGCTTCCATATATACTATGATAGCACAGAAAAGCCGGTAAAACCAGAGGTAAAAAAGTGTCTGACGAGGCTTTCCCAAAACTTCAGTTTGTGGGATAGGCTCTGACACTATGACTTACATGTGTTATAGTGATCTCATGCGTTATCTAAGTACCAGGAACAGGAATGAAACAACGGGTTTTGCGCAGGCGGCGCTGGGCGGTCTTGCGCCTGATGGCGGGCTCTTCATCCCCGAGGAGATCCCTCTGTATCCCAAGGCGGTGCGGTCTTCTCTGGGAGACATGGGTTTCTGTGATGTAGCCTTTGAGACCATAAGGCTCTATACGGCGGGAGAAATTCCCGACGGAACCCTGGAGGAGATAGTTCATTCGGCCTATACCTTCAACGCTCCCCTGGTTCCCGCCGGAGACAGGCTGGTGCTGGAACTCTTTCACGGGCCTACCGCGGCCTTTAAGGACTTCGGTGCGCGTTTCATGGCCCGCTGCTTCTCGTATCTCCGCCGGGGGGAAGACAGGCCCTTGAGGATCCTTGTTGCTACTTCCGGGGATACGGGCGGGGCGGTTGCCGACGGTTTCTATGGGATTGAAGGTATTGAGGTGACTGTCCTCTACCCACGGGGCCGGGTAAGTCCATTGCAGGAGAAACAGATTGCCGGTCTTGGGGAGAATATCAGCGCCTTTGCCGTGGATGGGAGTTTTGACGACTGCCAGCGCCTGGTAAAGGCGGCTCTGGGGGACGCGGAACTGAGGAGGAAATGCGATCTTTCCTCGGCAAACTCGATCAATGTGTCCCGGCTTATTCCCCAGGCGGTCTACTATGCGGCGGCCGCGGGCAAGGCCGCCAAAGGCAAGTGGGATGAAGACGGCGAGGCCACTCCCCGCCAAAAAGCCGCCGCCCCGCCGCATATAGACTCTTCGGCCCTTACCCTGTCTGTTCCCAGCGGCAACTTCGGCAATCTTACCGCGGGGCTCTACGCCTGGAAGATGGGTGCGCCCGTCACACGCTTTATTGCCGCTACCAATATCAACAAAACTGTTCCGGATTATCTGGAATCGGGAAACTATCAGGCCCGGCTTTCCCGCGCCACTCTCTCCAATGCCATGGACGTGGGGGCGCCCAGCAACTTTGAGCGTATGGCGGCCCACTTCAGTTGGGCGGAAATGAAGGAGATTCTCCTTGGCGTTCATGTGAGCGATGAAGAAACAAGAGAAACCATCAGGGCTGTGCATGAAAGTTCAGGCTACTTTCTCGACCCCCACAGCGCCGTTGGTTGGAGGGCTGCCGACAAACTCCGTGCCGAAGGCAGGCTTTCCGGCGGCGCCCTGGCGGTGCTTTCCACCGCCCATCCGGCAAAATTTGCCGAAACGGTGGAACCTCTCTGCGGCCCGGTGCCCTTTCCCCCTTCTCTCAAAAACGCGATGAACAGAGAGGCTCATTTCCGGAACATTCCGGCCGATGAAAAGATATTTATTGAGACTGTTGGGAGTCTGTAATGAGTACGGAGAAACGCTGTCCCTGCGGTTCGGGGCTTGAATACGAACAGTGCTGCAGACCTTACATAAAAGGCGAGAAGAAACCCCCCACTGCCGAGGCCCTGATGAGAGCCCGGTATTCCGCCTATGCGGAGCACGAGATCGACTTTATCATGGATAGTACCGTCAAGAAGGACAAGGCGGATATCGACTATAAGGCCACCAGGGACTGGAGCGTCCGGTCCGAATGGCTGGGACTCAGAATCGTCTCGACGGAGAAAGGAGGACACGCGGATACCGAGGGAGTGGTTGAGTTTGAAGCTTCGTATGCGAAGGACGGGCTCAGGGACATTCACCGTGAACGGGGCAGGTTCAAAAAGATTGACGGGGTCTGGTTTTATGACGATGGAACGGTAGCGCCCAATACGGTGATCCGCTCAGGCCCAAAGGTGGGACGCAACGATCCCTGTCCCTGCGGCAGCGGAAAAAAGTATAAGCACTGCTGCGGCTCTTGAGCCATACGGATCTTCGCCTCATGTTTGGCTCAAGTGTTTTCAGGCGAGCCCTTTTTTCTCCCCTGTCTTTGTGATACACTCCCCAATCATGGCAACCCTTGATTCCGTTTTCAGATCCCTAAAAGAGGCCCAGGTACATCTTGCCCTTCAGACCCGGAGACAGAAGGACGAAGCCCTTGGCGGAGCCGCCGGAATGATTGACAAACGGCGGCGGGAGATCCTTGCGGCAAATGTTCCGGATGTAGAGAAGGCCCGTTCCGGCGGCATGAAGGAATCGCTTGTTGACCGGCTTCTGCTTAATGACAAACGGATAGACGGCATTATAGAAGGACTCGAAACGGTGATCCGGCTGGAAGATCCGGTAGGGAAACTCCGCAGCGGCTGGACTCTGCCCAACGGTCTTCTGGTTGAGCAGATCAGTGTTCCTCTTGGTGTAGCGGCGATCATCTACGAGTCCCGGCCAAATGTTACCGTGGATGCCACCGGCCTTGCCTACAAGGCGGGCTGTTCCATCCTGCTCCGCGGTTCTTCTTCGGCGCTGAATTCAAACCGTGCCCTTACGGCCGCCATCAGGGAAGGGCTTGCCGCCGGGAGCGGTATTCCGGAAGCCGTGGCTCTGGCGGATTCGGGGAGCCGGGATGAAGTAGACGAGATCCTCGGCGCACGGGGCCGGATCGATGTTGTTCTTCCCCGGGGAGGGCGGGATCTGATACAGCGGGTGGTTCAGAATACCAGGATTCCGGTGATAGAAACCGGAGAGGGCAACTGCCACATCTTTGCCGATTCCGGCGCCGCCCTTGAAAATGCCGTGGATATTATTGAAAACGCAAAAGTCCAGAAACCCGGCGCCTGCAATGCCGTAGAAACGCTGCTCGTTCACCGGGACATTGCAGAATCACTGCTGCCCCTTCTGGCAAGGCGCCTTGCGGGCAGGGTGGAACTCCGCTGCGACGCGGCTTCCCGTTCCGCAATCGGAAACACGGTTCCTGCCGGTCTTGAACTCAAGAGTGCCGATGAATCGGACTGGGAAACCGAATACCTGGATTATATTCTGGCGGTAAAAACGGTAGCGTCCCTTGATGAAGCGGTGGATCATATCAATCGTTACGGCACCCGCCATTCGGAAGCGATCCTTACCAACGATCACCGTAACGCGCAGGATTTCTGCGCCAGAGTTGACGCGGCCTGTGTCTATGTCAACGCGTCCACCCGTTTTACCGACGGCGGGGAATTCGGCTTCGGCGCGGAATTGGGAATCAGTACCCAGAAATTCCATGCCCGCGGCCCCATGGGGCCTGAGGCCCTGACCACGATCAAATACCGCATCAGCGGTACAGGGCAGCTGCGCCAATGATACCCGGTTTAATCGCTCAGTCCCGGAAGATAGTTTTCAAGTTCGGTTCAAATACCCTTGCCGACGCGGACGGCAGGATGAATAACACTTTTCTGGAAGAGTTTTCGGAGCAGGCCGCGGGACTTCTCAAGAAGGGCAAGCAGATAGCCGTTGTTTCCTCGGGAGCGCAGGTGGCGGGACTTTCCACCATGGGCAAGTGGGCCCGTAAACGTGACCTCCACTACCGGCAGGCCCTCTGTGCCGTGGGGCAGGTTGAACTGATGAGCGCGTGGCGCAGGGCTTTTGAGGCCCGGGGTTTCCATGTAGCCCAGATCCTCCTTACACGGGATGATTTCAGCGATCACAACCGTACCCTCAACATGAGAAACACCCTCTTTACCCTGGTGGATGAGGGAATCATCCCCGTCATAAATGAAAACGACACAGTTTCCGTTGAAGAAATTAAAATCGGTGAAAACGATACACTGGCAGCCCAGTCGGCCATACTCTGGAGCGCCGATCTTCTCGTCCTCTTCAGCGATATTGACGGCCTCTATAACCGGAATCCCAAGGAGTACCCCGATGCGGAACTGATTCGGGAAGTGAGGGACATCGCCCTGGTGAGGAAGGACATCAGCATCGGCAGCGCCAATAATTTTGGCACAGGGGGCATAGTAACCAAGCTTGATGCCGCGGAACTGGCCATCTCCTACGGTATACCGGTGATTCTGGCGCACGGTGGCCGCCCCAGGGCTCTGGAGGCTCTGGAGGCAGGAAGGCAGGAAGGCACCGCCTTTTTGGCATAATTTCCCAAAACTGAAGTTTTAAAACAGCCGTGAAAACAGGAGCTGCGGAGTATTGCGGATTCCTTGAAAAAAAAACTGAAGTCTGGTATTGTGGTACAGCTTGCCGGCGGCGCACAGACGGCTGACTAAAGTCAGCCTCACGTCAACCGGTGCGGTGGAATTTAGCGGCGCTAACGCATGCTGAATTTATTTACTAGACACGGCTTGACGCCGTGCCTTTGCCGGCGTGGTGGAATGGTAGACACGGTAGACTCAAAATCTACTGTCCGCGAGGATGTAAGAGTTCAAGTCTCTTCGCCGGTATGAGCTAATTCCTTATATTATAAGGAGTTACAGAACATGAAGCCCCTGGAAAGATGGAGAATCGAACTCCCTCCGGGTTACTCCGAATCGTAGTGAATCAATGTCTTTACCGGGGTGGGAGCCAGGGCCTTTTCGTAGTTAAGGAAGGGAAGGCCTACAACGCCGAAAATTTCGGGAACCCCGGCGCCGCAGGAGGTGATAAGCTCACGGGCGGCGTTCAGCGTACCCCCTGTTGCCACAAGGTCATCAAAGAGGAGCACCTTACCCCCCTGCGGAACGTCATCGGGATGGATCTCAATCTCCGCCTCGGCATATTCCAGGGAATATTTTTTGCCCAGGGTTTTGCCGGGAAGTTTACCCTTCTTGCGGATCAGGATAAGGGGGATGCCCGCCTGCACGGCAAATGGAGCGGCAAAGAGGAAGCCGCGGGCCTCAATGGCAGCCACGGCATCTATTTTTTTATTGCCGTAAAACTTCAGCATGGAATCAATAACAAAACGGAAAGCTGCCGGACTTGTTAAGATGCTGGTGATATCATAAAAAAGAACCCCTTTCTTGGGGAAATCGGGGATTTTGCGGATGTAGTCATCAAGGTTAAATTCCGTGTTCATGATTTTCCTACTTTAATATGGATTTTGCCCAGTTCCCGCTTTCCTCAGGATCTGTAGCCTTGCTTCCCAGGAAAGGTTTTCCAACCCGAGCCTCAGAATCCTGTACGAGGCAGGAAAGATAGTCAAGCGCCTCCTGAGAGGAGGGAGAAAAGAGTCCGCAGGAACGGTCTGCAAGATTGATATGCCGAAACAGGGTTTCCAGATACTTGAACGATGAGGGCCGGACACTTTCACAACCCAGGAAAAATGCATCTACCGGAAGCAGATCCGTGCCTTCAAAACCGGAAGCTCCGGCAATTTTTACCGTAAAAGAGTCCAAAGCCGTCGCAAATTGTTCCGCCAGCGCCTGAGTCGCTTTGGCGCCATCGGTAACGATTAGTATACTCTTCTTTCGTTCCACGATACCTCAGAATAGTCTCCAATGGAGATTCTGTCAATGCACATGCAAGGCACCGGGAGGCAACAATTCTTTATAGCGGCAATAGGACTCGGACCTATGACCGAACGGATATGAGCCGTTTGCTCTACCAACTGAGCTATGCCGCCGATTTCCTTCAATATGAAACATTCTGTCGTTATACCGACAGCCTTTTTCTATATATGAAGTATTCATAAATACCAAAAAAATTTTGATTAGTCAAGCCGTCCGGGCTGTTTTTGTCACCGTCCGGGCCGTTTTTTGGGAGTTTTTCCCGGTTCTTAAAAAAAGGTGTGACCCCCCGCGACAAAATGCGCGATCCGCTCTTGACATTTTTTACATCCTTAATTAGATTGAATAAGACTTTGGGGGCGTAGTGAAGTTGGTTTATCACGCTGGCCTGTCAAGCCGGAGATCGCGGGTTCAAGCCCCGTCGCTCCCGTCATTATTACCATTAAAGCTTCAGGGGGCTTGAAACGGAGCCCCCGCCGAACGAATGTGAGGAAAAGGGCGCATGGATGCGCCCGGCAGGGGGCGGAGACG
>JAISCR010000196.1 GCA_031265435.1 Treponema sp. | reverse complement strand
CAGGATGCCGGGCGTCCGGTGATCGGAATTGTAAACGCATGGAATGAAATGAATCCGGGGCACTTCGGGTTTAAAGAAGTCATTTCTCTTATAAAAGATGAAATTTACAAGAATGGCGGCCTTCCGAGGGAATTACCGGTTACCGGCGTGTGCGATGGTATATGTTCCAACACCGAAGGCGACCGGTATACTCTCCCGTCAAGGGACCTTGTATCATCCGAAGTGGAAACCGTGGCGGAATTGAATCGCCTTGAAGGCATGATCCTCCTGTCAAGCTGCGACAAAGTGGTTCCTGGTATGCTTATGGGAATCATGCGCTGCAATATACCCTCTGTAATGTTGACTGGCGGGTATATGCTTCCCGGAAACTTGAACGGTAAGATGCTTACGTTGACGCATACGAAACAGGCGTATGCGGCCTACCGTGAAGGCAGCATTACCAGAGAAACGTACAAGGAAATTGTGCGCCGCGCATGTCCCACCCCGGGAATCTGTCCGTTCATGGGAACCGCGAACACAATGTGCGCGCTTGCGGAGATCCTTGGGTTTGCGCCTGATGGAAACGCCTCTGTGCGGGCACAAAGCGATGCCTGGCAAGGGATGGCTAAAGAGGCGGCGCGGAAGATCGTTGAACTGGTAAAACAGGAGATACGGCCGCTTGATGTGCTGACACTGGCCAATTTCAGGAACGTCATCCGTTATGTAATGGCTACCGGAGGCTCGACGAATACGCTGCTCCATCTACCGGCCATAGCATCCCAGGCGGATTACGATATATCTCCCGAACTTTTTGACAAACTTTCTTCCGAAATCCCGCTCATAAGTACCATATATCCGAATCATCAAACATACACCATGGCAGACTTTTCTGAGGCTGGCGGGTTGTCGGCGGTTTTACTCGAACTGGATAAAGCGGGGCTTCTTGAGACTGATACCCGGGGTATGTTCGGGAGCACAAAAGAAAAACTAAAAAAGGCGGTAAACCGGAACCTCTCTGTCATACGCCCTGTAAATAATCCCATTTCAAGCCAGGGCGGTCTTGCCGTTCTTCACGGTAATATCGGCACAAAGAGCGCGGTGGTAAAATTCTCGGCCATGGATGCTTCGGTTCTCAAGTTTACAGGGAAGGCAAAAGTCTACGATTCCCAGGATGACGGATGGAACGCGATGCTCAAGGATGAGATCTCTCCGGGCGATGTTGTGGTGATCCGCTATGAAGGGCCCAAAGGCGCTCCTGGTATGCCGCACCTCGAAACGTTTATGGCAGCCGTCCTTGGTAAAGGCATGGGAACAAAGATTGCGCTTGTGACGGATGGGAGATTCTCAGGCGCTACCGGCGGGATGGCGATAGGCCATGTGACGCCTGAAGCCTATGACGGAGGTAATATTGCCTTGCTTCGGGATGGGGATATAATCACCATAGATGTGCAGGCGCGAAGCCTCATGGCGGAAGTATCTGATGAAGAGTTTGCAAAAAGAAAACAAGAATTTAAACCTGTCGAAAAACCATCTTCCGGATGGCTTCGGATATTCAAGAAATGCGTCAATTCCGCGCATGAAGGAGCGACTATTTTTAATGAAGGGGGAATAGTATAGATGATAAACCGGATGGGCAGAGTTCCCGAGGCATTAAAAATAGACTTTTTGGAAAAAGAAGTAATTCATCCCAAAGGGCATGAGGTATTGCTCAAAATCAAGGCAAGCTGCATCTGCGGAAGCGATTTGCACATTTACCGGAACAGGCACCCGAGCGTCAAACTGCCCGTAACGATAGGACATGAATTTTGCGGAGAGGTGCTTGAAACCGGGGATAAAGTTACTGGTATGCAAAAAGGAGATCGCGTAGTAGTAGAACCGGTCATAAATTGCGGGACCTGCGAATCCTGCAGGCGCGGGGAATACAATTTTTGCGAGAACCTTACCTTTACCTATCGTGAAGGTCATGGGGCCATGGCGGATTATTTTACGGGAACGGAAGAACATATCTTTAAATTGCCGCCTGAGATCTCCTGGGAAGAAGGGGCCTTGGCGGAACCGCTGTCGGTAGCTCTCCATGCATGCAGGAGGGCTCAAGTCGGCCTTGGCGATAAAGTGCTTGTTATAGGAGCGGGCCCTATAGGAATTATGATTGCGGCTGTCTCTAAAAGAATGGGCGCTAAAGAAGTCGTCATTTCAGATGTCAGGGAATTCCGGTTAACGGCGGCTTTAAACCTCGGAGCAACAAAGTCAGTGTGCGCCGGTAAAGAAGATTTAAATAAAGTGATTAGCGATTTATCATCTCATAAAGGTTTTGATATCGCGTTTGAATGTGTGGGTTCTGAAGCTACTCTTAAAGAAGCCATGGAACTGGTGAAGAACAATGGCCTTGTAATAGATGTGGGTATATTTGAAAAAACGGACATCACTATAGACGCATCGTTGTACGTAAAAAAAGAGCTTCGTTTGAAAGGCGCACAGGGTTACTGTTTTGACTTCCCCTATGCGCTTTGGTTATTGGGAGAGATGCCATTCGGGCAGCTTATTACGCATCGCTTCAAACTTGAAGATTTATATGAAGCTATGGAAACAGCGGTAAATCCCATGGCAGACGCTATTAAGGTATGTATTTTCCCCTCTCAATCCCCGTGAGGCTGTCCCTCTTCCCATTGGGGCGGGTGGGTCTTCCGGTACTGAAGGGGCGATATTCCCTGGGTACCGTGAAAGATGCGGATGAAGTGGTCTGCGTTTTCGTATCCCATTTCGGAGCTTATTTCGCTCACCGGCTTGTTGGTATACTGGAGCAGTTTCTGGGCTTCGTGGATACGGTAGAGGATCAGATAATTCTTAAAGCCGTATCCCGTAATCTCTTTGAATTTTCTTGAAAGATAATACTTGCTGATAAAATAACGGTCAGCCAAATCGTCAAGCACGATCTTCTCGTGGTAGTGTTCGGCGATATAATTCTGGATATTGATAATGGTACGCATGACGCCGATATCGTTGCTTTGGGAAAACAGCCTGGGATCTTCCCGGTAGAGTTCAATCAGCGCCTCGGTTATAAGAACAACCGCGGAACTGCTCCAGAGAGGTTTCTTTTCTTTACATTCGGTAATGATCCGCTCGAAAAACCCGGCCAGCTTAACGGCGAATTCCCTGCGGAGGGGTATCACATGGTTTTTATCCGCAGGCTGACGAACCAGAAGCGAAAGTAACTGCGGTTCCCGTATGGCCATGAGGGCAAGCTGGTTGGTGATGGTAAACACATAGCGGCCGTAGGGAAATTTCTTGACCGAAGCTTTATGCTGCTCCATGGCGCGCATAACCACCAGGGAATCTGCCCCGGCCACATAATCAACGCCTTCAATCTTGAAATTGATAAGCCCTTCCCGGATAAGGATCAATTCGTGGTAATTGTGAAAATGAAGCTCCATACCGCTATAATCCAGGCTCTTCTGGTAATAGGTGAGGATGGGAAGAATTTCGCTTAAATTGTTTATTTCATGCATACACCACCACCCTCCTTGTTTAATTTACCGGCATTGCCTTTCTATGCTCACAATTTGTTCTATACTCTTCATATAAGAAAGTCCCCTGCGCGCGCTTTCTTCCGCGCCGGGAAAGGGCAGACATTCCAGCGTAATATAGCCGGTATATCCTATATCCATTAACGCCCCGGTCAATTCCCGAAAATCAAGCGCCCCACCGCCGGGATAGAGGCGGTTATTGTCGGAATAATGAACATATCCCAGCGGTTTGCCTCTACAATAGAGCACGGCATCTTTTAGATTTTTTTCTTCGATGGCCATACTGTGTGTATCCAGATGCAGCGAGAGATTTTCGCAGCCCAAAGAACCAATGAAATCAATAGTCTCGGAAAGGGTGTTGAGATAATTATTGATATAGCGGTTTATTGCTTCCAGCACGACTGAAACCCGCTTTTGCCCGGCGTAAGCGCAGATGCGGCCAAGGGCCTCACCAAACCGTTCAATATAAGGCCGCGCTGTTTCTCCCCTGGGGATATTCCCCCGCATTATCCCGACAATCAGCCGGGCGTCCAATTCCGCCGCGAAATCAACATGCTCCAACAGGCGCTGTACCGCGGCTTCCCGTTTGTCATTTTCGCGGTCAATCAAAGACAGGCCGCCAACCGAATACTCCATCCCGTTGGCTGTTGCGCAAATAGACAAACCATGGCTCCGGGCAGTCTCCCGAATCTCTTTTGGATCATAGCGTTTGGGGTCCCGCACATGCAGCTCCAGCGCGTTATAACCGGTATTTTGAGCAATCGCGCAAAGCTCACCGATTGATCCCCGAAGCGTAACCGGCTGTGATTCCGGCAGTTTCTCCAGGGCGGCCGACACTCCATAATAAAACATGGTATCTTCCTTGAGAATTTAATTTGGCGTCAAATCCAGTATACCATGATAATTTTCTATTGTCAGCCAGGCGCGTTGGAACATAAACCTTAAGAAATTCTTTCGCCTATGTGGTTGATAAGGTTAGCCTGATAACCCGCGCCGAAGCCGTTGTCAATATTCACCACCGATATGCCGGGCGCGCAGGAAGTGAGCATCCCCAAAAGGGCCGAGAGCCCCCCGAAAGACGCCCCGTAACCCACGCTGGTGGGGAGGGCGATCACCGGCGCGCGGACGAGGCCCGCGATGACCCCCGGCAGGGCCCCTTCCATGCCGGCCGCCGCGACGATGACCCTGGCCTTCCGGATCTCCTCAAGCCGGCCAAAGAGCCGGTGAATCCCCGCGATACCCACATCGGCGACGAGGGCCGTCTTACTGCCGAAGAATTCCGCGGTCCGCGCCGCCTCGGCGGCAAAGGGCAGGTCGGAGGTTCCGGCGGCCACGACCGTTACGAGGCCCTTCCGTTCTTCAGGCCCGCAAAACTCCCCCACCGTGAGGATCCCTGCGGTTTCGTCGTACATGGCCTCGGGATAGCGCCGCCTGATCCGTTCGGCCAGTTCCCCCTGAGCCCTGGTTCCCAAAACGGGGATTCCCTTTTCCCTCATGCGGCAGATGACAGCCTCCGCCTGATCGACTGTTTTCCCCAGGCAGTAAACCACCTCAGGATACCCGGTACGTCCGCCGCGCTCGGAGTCAATCCAGGCGAAGCCCAGGTTGTCTGACAATGCTTCCCCGGCCATCACCGCTTTTCCTCTCCGCCCCGGAGAAGCCTTTCGGCCTCGTCCAGGGAGACGCCCTTTTCCCTGGCAAGCCGGGCCCGGTCTTCAAATTCAATCTTTGAGCCCAGCTTTTCGCCGCCCAAAAACACGGTTTTTTCCCTGGCTTCGCCTGAAGGGCCGGAGAGAATTTTTTCTTCCCGCCTAAGGGAAAGCCG
>JAISCR010000164.1 GCA_031265435.1 Treponema sp. | reverse complement strand
TCATGCCAGAGGTGGCTAAAAGTAAAATTGCTGTTGAACAGGTAAACTGGTTACACCTTGCCATGCTTTTTTTTATTTTATTTCCAGTTTCCCTTCGCCGCTTATAGACCATTCCCGGTTTGCAAGTTTTGAAAGAAATACTTCATCATGACTGACAAGGAGAAGCGCGGCCTCAACTTCGCTGAGCATTTCCTCCAGCAGCTGCATCGAAGTGAGATCCAGGTGATTTGTCGGTTCATCCATGATGATGAGCGAAGGGTCTGCGGAGACCCCGCGGGCAATCATGAGTTTGCGTATCTCACCGGGGCTGGGAAGGCTGGATTGCAGGAGGCTTGCCGGGGATGAGCCGAGACGGGAAAAGCGCGCGATAATTTCTCCCCTGTTTTTTCATTCTCGTCCAAAACTTCCCGGAGTAGTTCCGCGCTTTCTTCGGCGGTGATCTCCTGAGGGATGTAGAGTGTCTTTAGCTGCGGCGGAAGCCCTGCGCGTATATGCCGGATTAGAGTTGATTTTCCCGCGCCGTTCGGTCCGGTGAGTGCGATGCGGTTTTCGGGAAGGATGATCAGTTCCGGAAATTGCAGAACCTGGTCTTCTCCAAGGGGAATTTCACCGGGAGGGCTGCGCCACAGTGAATCCATCTTTGCCTTTGTTCCCCTAAGCGTGAGGCCCTTTTTCTGCTCTCCAAAGTCCCGGGTTTTTTCCAGCGACCGGTCAAGGCGCTCCACCCTGTTTTGCATCTTCCTGTAAAGTCTTGTTCCCGAAGCGTCTTTGCCGCTGATAATTGCCAGATTGATTTTGCCTTTTGTATCCTTGTCTTTTGGATCGATGTGTTTTTTGGAGAGACGGTTTTTGGCGCTCTCGGCGGTACGGCGGCGCTTATCGGCCTCGGCTGCCAGGCGGCTGCGTTCGGCGGCGAGGTTCTGTTTCATGCGGCGGCCCGCAAGACGTTCCCGGTCTTCCTCGGCAAGTCCCTGGCTTATGCCGCCCGGACGCATGACAGCGTTTCCCCCGCGGAGAAAGAGGCAGCTTTTGCAGAGCCGGTCAAGCAGAGTCCGGTCGTGACTCACCAGAAGTCCAATGCCCCGGTATCCTTCAAGATTTGCGGCAATGAGATCCCGCCCTTCCCGGTCAAGGTGATTGGTAGGCTCGTCGAGCGCCAGAAGCGGCGGGTTTTTCCAGAGGGCTATGCCGACTTGTATCCGTTTTCGCTCTCCGTGGCTCAGAGTGTCCCACCTGTCCATAAAGGCGGCATTGATGTTAAGCCGGTTCATGAGACGTTCCGCGTCCCTGTCGCCCGAATAGAAAAATTCTTCCCAGTCTCCGGGAGGATCATCGGTACGCTGGGGACAGTATATTCCTCCCTTTCCCTGAATGTCTCCCGCCGAAGGGTTTTCAATGCCGGCAGCCATGAGGAGGAGTGTAGTTTTGCCCGCGCCGTTATCGCCTGTGATGCCTGTCCAGCCTTCGGGAAACTGAACACTCATGTTTTCCAGCACCGGTTTAATCGAGGAAGGATAAGAAAAAGATACGTTATTAAACGTTAAAAAATATGCCAGGGAAGACCTCCGTACAAAGGCGGCACAAAGGGCATGAGGTGGACGGGTTCTCTGCTGATACAATCGGGCGATTGCCTATTTTATCCGTTTGTAATCCTTTATTTCCTGATTCAATCGGGCGATTGCCTGTTTTATCCGTTTGTAGGCCTTTATTTCCTGATGCAATCGGGCGATTGTCTACTTTATCCGTTTGTAAGCCTTTATTTCCTGATACAATCGCTTTGCCAGTTCATCTTTGTGCACCCGTATCTGCTCCATGGAATCCCGGAAACGGAGGGTTACCGTGCCGTTTTCTTTTGATTCGTAGTCCACGGTGACGCAGAAGGGGGTGCCCGCTTCGTCCTGGCGGCGGTAACGGCGGCCGATGGCGCCGGCCTGGTCGTAGTCCGTGGCAAAGTCCTCTTTGAGGCCGGAACGGATATCCTGAGCCAGCTCGGCAAGGCCGTCTTTCTTCATGAGGGGAAGCACGGCCACGGTAACAGGAGCCACCGCGGGGTGGAAGCGCAGCACCGTGCGCCAGTCATCCGCGGAACCGCCGGTTCCGTGCGGAGTGTCTCCGCTTGCATTTCCTTCGGCACTGCCCGAATTTTTCTCCGAAATCACCTTTTCCTCGTCGTATGCGTCACAGAGGAGCATGAGGAGGGTGCGGGTAAGGCCCGCGGAAGTTTCGATTATGAAAGGAATGTAGCGTTCGTTGTTGTTTTCCTGATCGATGTACTGGAGATCCTTGCCCGAATACTGGGTATGCCGGGTAAGATCGTAATTTGAACGGTTGTGGACACCTTCAAGTTCCTTCCAGCCCATGGGGAAGAGGTATTCGATGTCGTACGCGTCTTTGGCGTAGTGGGCCAGTTCGTCCGGCCCGTGCCGGTGCCAGCGGAGGCTGTCCATCCTGACGCCGAGTTTTTCGTAGTAGGCCCAGCGGCGTTTCTTCCACTCGTTGAACCATTCCACATCGGTACCGGGCTTTACGAAGAACTGCATCTCCATCTGCTCAAATTCACAGGTGCGGAAGATAAAGTTTTTGGTGACAATTTCATTGCGGAAGGCTTTGCCAATCTGGGCTATGCCGAAGGGGATCTTCATCCTGTTGGACTGAATGATGTTTTTGTAGTTGACGTAGATTCCCTGGGCCGTTTCGGGTCTGAGGTAGATGATGCCCGCTTCATCTTCCACCGCGCCGATGTGAGTCTTGAACATGAGGTTGAATTTGCGGGTATCGGTGAGATCTCCTCCGCAGTCGGGGCATTTTTTGGCCGCCAGATTTTCAGGCGGTATCTGGTCTGCCCGGAAACGGGTTTTGCACTTCCTGCAGTCCACCAGAGGGTCCGTGAAATTTTCAACATGACCGGAAGCCTCCCAGGTGCGGGGGTGCATGAGAATAGCCGCATCGAGACCCACGATGTCGTCGTGGAGCTGGGTCATCTCCTTCCACCAGTTCCGTGCTATGCGGTTCTTGAGTTCCACTCCCAGCGGGCCGTAATCCCAGGCGCCGTTCTGGCCGCCGTAAATTTCAGAAGATTGAAAGACAAAACCCCTTCGTTTTGCCAGAGAGGTGATCTTATCCATGGTAGCGGAACCCTGGTATTCTGTAATGTGATCGGACATGCTGTTCTCCAAAAGTAGTTTACTGGACAAAAGTATAGCCGAAAGAGTGAATAATGGATAGAGAATAGAGGCTGTTCTTCAGGGCAACGGCGTTTACTTTTTTCATCTCCAAAATTCTCCGCGTGGCTGCCCTGTTGTAAACCGTCCTCATTCCAGGCGAATCGCAAATCCCACAGGGTATTCGGTATCGATAAGCCCCTTTACTTCCAGGCTGAGCGCCTCGGTGTTCCGGGAAAAACTCACCTCCGCGTCATAGCCAAGAACCCGGACGGATTGTATATCGAAATCCCCCGAACCGGTGCCGCTGCATCTTTTTAGCGAGGGGATGATGATCTTGCCGTCTTTGGGATACTTCATCACAAAGGCGTAAAGCGTCCCCTCCTTATAGGTAAAGCGAAAATCCCTGGCGGTAAAAGACCCCCGATCCGTATCCTTGAAGGGGCCGTCGATTACCCGGGTAGGTCCCTCGCCGTACCACTGCCAGTAGGTGGTTCCGTAGATGCCCTCGCCGTTCTTTTTAAGCCACCCGCCGATGTCCAAAAGCACCCCGCGGTCTTCGCCGGTTATGGTCCCGTCGGGCCTGGGGCCTATGTTGAGGAGGAGCACCCCGTTCTTGCTGACAATGTCGATAAGATCCCCCACGATGTCCACAGGGTTCTTAAAATCGTTGTTTTCCGTGTAACCCCAGGAATTTTTCGCCACCGCCGTATCGGTCTGCCAGAGCCGGGGGTTGATGCCCGGAAGCTGGCCGCGTTCTATGTCGTACACCGCAGAACCGTAGGCATACGCGTTGTACTTGTAGTTTATCGCCACTTCCGCTCCCCATTGGGCGGCGCGGTTGTAGTAGTAGGCGGCGAATTTTTTCAGGTAGGGCTTCCAGCCCACATTGTGGATCCACCAGTCGAACCACACGATCCGTGGCCGGTAACGGTCAACGAGATCGCAGATGCGGACCAGCCAGTCTTCGCAGTGTTCTTTTGAGGGCCCCGGGAGGGAGTAGATGTCGTGGCTGTTTTCAACGGCGTAGTCCTGCTGCTTCTCGTAGAAATCCTCATATGCGCCGTCCGTCACGTCGCAGGGATAGGCTTTGCCGCCGTTGAAGAACCAGATGTGTTCCGCCCGGTGGAAGGATACGGAAAAGACCAAGCCCAGTTCATCGGCGGCCTGTTTTAATTCCCCCAGCACGTCCCGTTTGGGCCCCATTTCCGCGGCATTCCATCTGGAAAAGCCGTGGCGGTACATGGAAAAACCGTCGTGGTGTTCCGCCACAGGCATCACATACCGCGCTCCGGCTTCCTTGAACAGCTCCATCCATTCACGAGGGTCGAATCTTTCAGCCTTAAAAAGGGGGATAAAGTCCTTGTAGCCGAATTTGTCCTGGGGGCCCCAAGTCTTTACGTGGTGTTCGTATTCCCTGCTGCCCTTGATGTACATATTACGGGGATACCACTCGTTCCCGAAGGCGGGAACCGAGTAGACTCCCCAGTGGATAAATATGCCGAATTTCGCGCCGGCATACCATTTGGGCGGAGTGTATTTGCAGAGGGAATCCCAACTGTCCTGATACGGGCCTTCGGCGATTACATGGTCTATGCCGGTGAGCAATTCTTGTTTATTCATGGGGTAGTCCTCTCTCTTATGGGTAGATTTTCCCCAGGTTAAGGGGAGGCCGCGCGGGGAAGCGCAGGGATACGGGTTTTTCCTCGAATTCCAGGGCGATTACCGCCACACCGGCGATCTTGTCCTGGGGCTCCTTAGGCACGTCGCTGAAGAGAATGCGGTACTTCTCCTGGGTGAACGTGAGATTCACCCCTGTGCCCAGCACCCTGGCGGATTTGAGTTTGGTGGTAAAGCCGCCGACCGCAAAATCGCCGCTTTTGGGCCAGATCCAGTTCCAGAGGTACGCGGTGTTACCCTTGATGCTGACGCCGCAGATCCCGCTGCCGTAACCCCAGGTGTCGGTGATCCGCTCCACCTTTCCGTAGGCACATTCCCCGTATTGGGCAAGCCATTTCCCAACCGTGGTGAGAGGTTCCACAGCCTCGGGAGGAACCGAGCCGTCCGGCGCAGGCCCGATGTTGAGCAGGAGATTCCCGCCGCCGTGGGCGCAGGTGGCAAGCATCCTCAAAATACGCTGGGCGTTGTAACTGTAAGGCCCCACCTGGGCGGCGTCCACATAGCCCCAGGAGAGGCCGTTAAAGGTCATACAGGCTTCCCAGTCCCGGTCCTGCTCCGCGGTGATGTGCTCCTCGGGGGTACCGAAGTCCTCGTCCAGGCGGCTCCGGTTATCGATGATAAGATCCGGCTGTATGGCCCTGAGACGCTGGTTTATCTCCAGGGAATTCCAGCCTTCCCAGTTCTGCATGGGCTCAGGCACATCGTACCAGAGGATGTCGATCTTGCCGTATTGGGTAAGGAGTTCTTCGTTGAGCGCGTAGATATAATCGTTGAACCGCTTCCGGGCGGCACTGTCGTAAGCCGCCGCTCCGCCGTCGGGGTGATGCCAGTCCATGAGGGAGGAGTAGAAGCCGATGCGGAGATCGTTTTCCCGGCAGGCTTCCACGAATTCCTTTACAATGTCCCGTTTGGGCCCATAGTTAACGCTGTTATAGGGATTGGCCTTTGAGTCCCACAGGGAAAAGCCCTCGTGATGGCGGGTGGTCATGACCATGTACTTCATCCCCGCGGCTTTGGCCAGCTTCGCCCACTCTTTGGGAGCCCCCGGTTTGGGCTGGAACTGGTCCGCCAGTTTTTCGTATTCCGCTACCGGCCAGTTCTCGATGGCCATGGCCCACTCGTGCCTGCCCAGCACGGTATAAAGCCCAAAGTGGACGAACATGCCGAACCGGGCTTCCCGCCACCATTCCATACGCCTGTCCCGGCTCGCCGCGGTAGACGCCTCGTATTCGGGTTTTGAAAGAATCACTGCCATAAAATGCTCCTTGTGTCTTTATTTTTACCGAGTATAGCATACCCGGGTTTTTTGTTTTTCCTGCATACCACAGGAAGAAGAAAAGCCCTGAAAACCCAGCCGGGGTTCCCAGAGCTTCCCTGAAACACGACAAACCGGAAACCGGGGTTTCCTCGCTCTATTTTATGTACTTCTGGATTAGTCCTGCCATCTCGGCGGATCCGTTGCGATCCAACTCCGAAAGATAGGTGTTCCAATCGCTGTCGCTGTTGATGTTCCGCCTGCCGGTGATGAATTCAACTATGGCCTGTTCCTTATAGGGTTTGAGAACCGCGTTGATATCGGAGATCCGCGCGTTGTCATCATCGTTAAAGGCAAGGGGCGGAATAAAAATGGATTGGGGCAGGGCCCAATCTTCGTTCATGGCGGAAGTCAGATACCAGAACCCCTCATTGGTAAAGGACATATTCTGGAGCAGGGGCTCCAGGAGGGAGAGATTGTTGTTGGTCAGGAAGTCTACCATGTCGGGCACGCCGCTGGCCTCTTCCCCGCCCCGGAACCGCTTGTTCCGGATCATGGGGGCCGCCTGATCCCAGGTGGCGTTGAAGGGCTGGGAACCGTAGCTTGCCAGCATCCGGTGAGAGGCGGGGAGGTTCAGGATAGACAGGGTTCCGGGGCTTGCATCCTCCCAGGCAACACCCTTGGGCCCGATATATGAATCAAGCTCAACATCAAAATTGATGAAATAGTCGTACAGGGCGACCGCCAATTCGGGATCCTTCGCCTTATCGGTAATAAAATAGCTGCCCGTGATGACAGACCAGGGGTCCTGATTGTTGGCGTGGCGTCCGCCGGGCCCCTCAAGAGGGCGGAGTTCAAAGTATTCCAGGAAGCGTACCGAAGGATTAACCGTATAGTTGTTCTTCCAGGGTGAACCCAGAACGCCCAGGATAGGAGTGTCGGAAGTGGCGATGGCCCGGAGCTGATCTTCGGTCATGCTAAAGGAATCGGCCAGGATGAGCCCTTCGCTGTAGAGGCTGGTCATATACTTGAGGGCTTCCCGGAAGCGGGGATCCTTGTACTGCTCCGTCACCTTGTTATTATCCAGGGCAAGGCCAAAATAAGTGTCTCCGCTCAGCACGAAGGGCATAAAGGGCTTGGACAAAGTGGCAATAAAATGGGGTAACCAGTTCTTGCCTTCAAAAGCCAGGGGAATTTCGTCCCTTCTGCCGTTTCCGTTAATATCGGTGTTCTTGATGAACCGCAGATATTCGGTGAATTCATCCAGGGTTTCGGGCATTTTGCGGTTATTGGCCTGGGCCCAGGGCAGATAATACCACATCCGCCCGCCGGAATAGATACAGTGGAGACAGTCGTTTACCGAAGGAAGGGCGTATAATTTCCCATCGTTGCTGCGGAGCTTCTCGTTCATCGCCGGGTATTCATCGAAGGCGGATTTGATATTGGGATACCCAAAGGGATCATACTCATCCAGGGCCTTGAGAATACCCTGACCCGCGTAGTAGACCAGCTCACTGTATCCCAGGGTGTCGGTAATGAGAATTTCAGGATAGTTGTCCGCGCTCAAGAGCACGTTAAGCTGTTCCCGCTTGTTGGCTATGCTGCCGATGGTAAAATTGAATTCGATTCCCGTATCATCGGTAACCTTTTTGGTAAACAAGTTGTCCGCATAGGCAAAACTTGATACCACATTGGCGTTTCCGGACTCTCCCAGGAACACGCTTATGGTTGTCTTTGTGTCTACCAGGGGCAGGCTTCCCCGTACCCTGGGACCGGAGCTTGATACGGCAGCGCCGGAATCCTTTTTACAGGCGCCCAGGGAAACCATCCAGAGACACGCCAGCGCGGCTGCCAGAACCGCCGTCCAATAGTTCTTTCTTTTCATATTCTTCTCCTCTAAAGAATTTATGTCATCGCCCGGGGGCGACCAACACCGGAATTTTTTGGTTCACTCCTTGAGCGAACCGATCATCATGCCCCTGATAAAGTATTTCTGGATAAAGGGATAGAGCACCATCATGGGCAGGGCGCCTACCACCAGAATCGCGTAGCGCAGCTGCTGGAGGATGTTCTGCATGTTCTGATACCGCTGGGGATCCATGGACATGAGCAGTTCCTGGGGCATCTGGGCGACAAAGAGAATATCCCGCAGCACCATCTGAAAACTGAATGTGGAAGGATCGGTCAAATAGAGAACGCCGTTAAAGTAACTGTTCCAGATCCATACCGCATAGAAAAGAACCATCACCGCAATGACCGGTACGGCCAGGGGAAGGGCGATGATAAGAAAAAACCGGAGATCGTTACAGCCGTCTATTTGGGCCGCGTCCAGGAGCCCCGCCGGCAGGCTGCTCTGGAAATAGGATTTTACGATGATCATATTATAGCAGGAGAACATGAATCCAACGATAAGCGCCCACCGGGAACCGATAAGGTTCAGATTCCTTATAAGAATATAATTGGGGATAAGGCCGCCGTTAAAGAACATGGTGATGACAAAAAAAGCGGTAAAGAATTTTCTCCCCGGCAGATCCCTCCGCGACAGGGGATAGGCGGAGAGGAGTAACAGGATCACCGATACGACGGTGCCTCCGGCTACATAGAAAAGGGAGTTGGCAAAGGCCGTCCTGAGACGGACAAAACTGAAAACCGACTTATAGGCTTTCAGGTTAAATTCAACCGGCCAGAGCCATACCTTCCCCTGGGTGATGGCCGATGTGGCGCTGAAGGAACAGGAAACACAATAGATCAGAGGGTAGAGCACCAGTATACAGCTTAAAGCCAGGAAGGCGGTACAAGCATAATGGAATATTCTGTCGGCTGCGGTTTGTCTTTTCATAACTTTTCCTAAAACATGCCTTCGTCGGTGAGGATGTTGGCGATCCAGTTGACCAGTAGCGTAAGGATGACTCCAACCACATTTTGGAACAGCCCTATGGCGGTGCCAAAGGAATAATCGGGCCGGGTAATCTTTGTTACGCCCAAACCAACTTTGTACACATAGGTTGGGATGATTTCGGAATTACCTATATTCAGCGCGTTCTGCATAAGATAGGTTTTTTCAAAATTTCCCGCCAGGATGCCCCCCATGCTCAGGATAAGCATGATAACGATGATGGGCCTGATGGTGGGAAGGTCGATGTGCCATATACGCTGCCACATGGTTGCCCCGTCTATGATGGCGGCTTCGTGCATGGTGGGATCCACCGCGGCCAGGGAACTGATATAGATAATTGCCGAATACCCCGTTCCCTGCCAGATACCCGACCAGACATAAATATGGGAGAAGAGGGAAGAGGAGCCCATAAAGTTAATCTCGGGGACCCCAAAAAAGGCGAGGATCATGTTTATGCCCCCGGATCGCATCCCCAGGAATTGGGTGAGCAGCGTAACCAGGAGCACTGCGGACATAAAATAGGGAGCGAAGGTTACCGACTGGGTAAACTTGGTAAATTTGCGCAAAATACTGTGGTTTACACAAATTGCCAAGATGAGGGGAAAGGGAAACCCCGCGATGAGCCCATAGAGGCTCAAAACCAAGGTGTTCCTCATAACTATCAAAAAATTTGGAGAGTCAAAGAAACGCTGAAAGTTGTATAAGCCGACCCAGGGGCTCCCCCACACCCCCTGTCGGGGGGCAAAACGCTTAAAGGCCATGAGGATGCCGTAAATCGGTACATAGTTGAAGATCACTACATATACAAAGGGTATGAGCAGTAAAAAATACAGATACCGGGCGTTCAGAATTCTCCGCCCCAGGGTGATCGTATGGACCAGGGGACGGGCCGCGGGCTTTTCACGGGTTTGTGTCATATAAGGCTCCATGATAATAATGGCTCCGCCATGGCGCGGGATCTCTGCATGCCGGAGCCGGAGGAAAATAAAAAGCGTATAACAGGAACGCTAAAAAATACGGGGGGGGGGGGGGGGGGT
>JAISCR010000109.1 GCA_031265435.1 Treponema sp. | reverse complement strand
CCCCCCCCCCCGCCCCCCCCCCCCCCCCCCCCCCCCCCCCCCCCCCCCCCCCCCCCCCCCAGACCCGAAAATGGATTAATCATGGAAATAGTGTATCATGTATGGAAATGCTATGCAAGGGGGCTTTGGTAACATTTCTACATGAGGAAGAGATTACCACAGAAAGTCGAAGAAGTAAAAGAACAGACCGACACGGACAGGAGCGGATTTTTCCTATCCTAAAAACTTTTTCGACTTCTTCGACCTTGCGGTAAATCTTCTTTTCAATCTTTCGGCTTGCGGTAGAATCTGCCGTTGATATGCTCGGTCTTGATGACGTTGATAAAGGCCTCTGTGTCGGCCTTGCGGATGGCGGCTACCAGGGGGGCGGTCTCGTTGGCGGCCACCACGGAATAGAGGAGCACACGTTCGGCCATTCTATAGCGGCCTATGCCGTTAAAACTCGTCGCGTCGTGGTGGGTGGCGTCCCGTATCAGACAGTAAACCTCGTCGGGCTTGTTGGTGATGATCAGCAGAGTGCGCTGCTGGTAACCCCGGTAGAGGCTGGAGAGAGCCATGGTAGTGGTATACTGGAAGATGATCGAGTAGAGGGCCTTGTCCAGGGCAAAGAGCCAGGCGGCCAGGGCCAGGATCACGCAGTTGGCGGCAAAGATATAATTCCAGGCATCCCTGCCGTAACGCTCGGAAATGAAGATCGCCACAAAATCCGTTCCGCCGCTCGTGGCCCCCGCGTGAAGACAGAGGCTGATCGCCGAGGCATTGAGCAGGCCGCCGAAAACCGCGGAAAGCAGGGTATCCTGAAGCTGCAGGAATTCGGTAAACATTGAAGGCATCCAGTCCGTCATGATCCCGCAGAGCAGGATCATGAGGCAGGAATAGAGGCTGTAGCGTTTCCCGATAAACCGGAAGCTGATCATCGCCGGGAAAGCGTTCAGTATGTACAGGATCACGCTGAAGGGGATACGGATATTCCAGTAGCGCAGGCATATTTCCTGAAGGAGCAGGGTAAGCCCGGTAAAACCTCCGGGAATAAGACCGCCGGCATAGACAAAGGTTTTGATGTTGAAGGCCATGATGGCGGCCCCTGCCGTAACAAAAAGTATCCGTCTGGCCGTAAGAAAAGCTGCAGACTTCATGAATACCCCCTAAAAGTAACCGGTTTTATGGACAGACACTATATAATACCCAAAAGACATGATATATTCAGTCTATTATGTTAAAGAAATATTATCATCTGGTAATTCCCGTTGCCGTATCGGCCCTCTGCGCCTTCCTCTTTCTCACCTCGTTTGACGGGAAAGTTTACGACATGTATCTGAGGACTATTCCCTCCCTCAGGGAGGATAACCGGGTACTTCTCATCACCGTGGACGACGGGGCCCTGGAAAACGTAGGGCTTTTCCCCTGGACAAGGGACATCTATGCCGACTTCATCGTATTTCTCCGGGAGATGGGCGCCGAAACGGTGGCATTCGACTTGAGCTTCCTCGATAACAGCCCTGTCCGGGTAGATGCCGCCTATGTACGGGAAGATCTTCCCCGCTATATCGAAGAAGATTTCAACCGGATCAACAGCACCGTTTCGGAGGTACTGGACGGCGTTGCGGCAGGCTACTATTCGGCGGATGATACGGAGATGCTCAAGAGCGATCTGGCCGATTACAATAACTCCGTCCGGCAGGAGATGGAAGTCAACATCAACTATGTTATCCGGGATGTAGACGCGTACTTTGCCGATACCCTCAAATTCTTTGACGATTCCTTCCTTACCCTTACCATGCTCAGCGAAGAAGCAATTATCGGGGACGACAAGACCTGGTACATGGATCCGGAAGTCGAGAGTTTCCTTGAAGAGAACATCGCCATAAAGGATATCGTGGCCGACGGGGACACCAGGACACCGGAGAACCCCGGAGTTACCCCGGCGATTCTCAAACTGCTCAGAAAGGCAAAGGGAGCCGGTTTCGTCAACGCCCTCCCCGATTCGGACGGCTACAGGCGGCGGGTTCACCTTCTCATGAAACACAACGGGTACTATTACCCCCACCTTACCCTGGCCGCCATAAAAAAACGACTGGATTATCAGGGCATTGAGGTGAATAATGCCGCCATCATCCTGAAAAACGCCCTCGCGGACGGCGAACGCCGGGATATCCGTATTCCCCGGACGGAAGACGGTTCGGTACTGATCAACTGGCCAAAAAAATCGTTCTACGATTACAACACCATGTCCAGCTGGGATCTCATTCAGTATACCCGGCTGGAGGCAAAATTCATTCAGGATTACCTCAGACTCATGCAGGATTCCTACTTTTTTGACTACTGGGACGGGGACAAGACCCCTCTGCAGCTCTACAACGATTCCGCTTTTATCAAGGAAGGGCTCTATTCCGGAGAGGATCCCGCCGAAGGCATCAGCTTTGACGCCTATATGGATGCCCGTCATGCGTATCTGGAAGCCTCGGATAGTTTCCTTAACGGCCCCTACGAAGAGATTATCCTCTCCGATGTGATGGGGGATGAACAGGTAAGTGAATTTGTCCGCTCCCTCTTCCATGAAGCCAGGGTACAGTTTGCCGAACTGGTGAAGATTCGGGATCAGGTTTCCAAACGGACGGAAGGAGCCCTCTGCATCGTGGGCGCCACCATGACCAGCAGTACCGACCTGGGGCTCATCACCTTCATGACCAACTACCCCAATGTGGGAACCTATGCCGCGGTGGCAAACATGCTTCTCTCGGGTCAGTTTCTGGATGATACGCCTTTCTTCATCTCTCTGATCCTGGCGTTGATCTTCTCGGCGGCTCTGGCGCTTGTCGTCAAGCGGCTTGATGTGGGCAAGTCCATTCTGGCAGGACTTATCGCCATGGCCTGTACCATCTTTGTTTTTACGATCTTCTTTATGATCACCAAAAACTACCTTGCTATGGTGATCCCCTTTGCCGCGGTTACCCTCACCTTCCTCAGCCTTACCGGCATCAACTTCTTCTCAACCATCAGGGAAAAATCCTTCCTCCGCTCGGCCTTCTCCCGCTACCTTGCCCCGGAGGTTATCAACCAGATCATCGCCGATCCCAGCAAACTCAACCTGGGAGGCGAAAAGCGGGAAATGACCGCCATCTTTACAGACATTCAGTCCTTCTCCTCCTTCTCCGAAAAATTCGATCCCGCCGACCTGGTAGCCCTCCTCAACTTGTACCTTACGGAGATGAGCAATATCGTGATGGAAAATGGAGGAACCATAGACAAGTTTGAAGGGGACGCAATCATCGCCTTCTTCGGAGCGCCGATACCTGTTGAAACCCACGCGGCCCTGGCCTGCCGTTCGGCAATCCGGATGAAGAGGGCCGAAATTGGACTCAGGGAAAAAATCATGGATCCTCAAGGCCCGTTCTCCACCGCGCTGGCGGATCTCATTGCCCTGGGGAAGCTCCGGCCCGAAAGCCCCATATATACCCGTATCGGCATCAACACCGGCGACATGGTAGTAGGCAACATGGGTACCCCCAACAAGATGGACTACACCATCATGGGGAACGCGGTAAACCTCGCCGCCCGGCTGGAGGGAGTAAACAAACAGTACAATACCGGGGGCATGCTGATCAGCGAATACACCAGGGCCAAAATTGGCGATGAATTCCTTGTTCGTTCCCTGGACAGGGTGAGGGTGGTGGGGATAAGCACCCCCCTGCGGCTCTATGAACTGCTGGATATCCGGGAAGAAGCCCCGGCGGAACTCTCCGCCATGGCCGCTTCCTGGGAGACGGGCATAGAGGCCTACGAGAAAGGGAATTTCCGGGAAGCCGCCGGGATCTTCTCCGCAATCGTTACGGAGAACGGGAAAGATGCCTGCGCCGCACTCTACCTGAACCGCTGCCAGGCCTTAATCGATAATCCGCCGGAAGCGGAATGGGACGCGGTCAATAATTTGACCCAGAAGTAATCGGTAAATCTGCAGGGTGTAAAAGTTTACCCGCCCCATTAAAGCGCCCGCAGGGCGTTTACCGCAAAAGTTAGCACAGGGCCGGCGCTGGCTGAAGGCTACCGTAAACAAAAAAGCCGCACGGCTTTAGCCGGGCGAGTGCGCCGCCCCCTCCTGATGGACAACGCCTTTACTTTGTCTAGTTACCATAAAAAAAGACCCCCCGGCAATACGCCTGGAGGGTCCTTTTTCGGGAGAGTTGTTACCGGCTATTCAAGCCACTCCGTGTCTCCGACGGCCTCGCTGGCCCGCTGGGAAGCGGTGGAGCTGCTCTGGGTACTGCGGGCATTCACCGCGGCACTGGAAGCGCTGACCTTGCCGCCAAGCTTGACTCCGCTGGCATTGTCTGCCGCGATGAGCTTTTCAATGGTGTCGGCGGTCTTGGCGCCGCGGATAGTCTTAACCTGATCTCCGGATTTGAGAACCAGTGTCGAATTAAGTCCGATCCTGACGACGGCCGAGTCGCTCAGAGTTCCGCTGGAACCAACAGCTTCCCAGGTATTGGGGGAAACTTCACGCTCAACCTTTCCGGTTACACTCTGTACCGTCCAGTCGGCAGCAAACGCCAGCCCCGAGAGAATGACTCCCAGAACCAGTGCCAGTAAAAGAATCTTTTTCATAAACACCTCCTTGCGGGTATTATTACACATTTTATCAAAAATTATTGCCAAAGACAATAAGCCTTTGAGGCGTTTTCAAAATCGATATTTTGAAAGAACCCCTTCTTCTATAATACTATATACCTTATTATCGGAAAATCAATAGAATTCTTATAAAATTCGCCTGATTTTGGAAGAATTTTGCATGATCTTCACAATCCTGTGCGCCTGTGCGGGCGTATACCGCTTCCCTGAAAGGTTACGGCACATTTACCGTAAGCCGTAGATCTTGATCTTGTTAAGTACGGTCTTCCGGCTTACTCCCAGTTGAAGCGCGGCCCTGGTACGGTTTCCATTGCAGGCGGCAAGGGTATCGATGATGGCCTGTTTTTCGATTTCATCGAGAGAGATCCCGTCCTGTGTCCGCTCCGCCGTGTTATTCTGTTCATGAATGTCGATGTCTTCGGCGCGTATGATCCTGTCCTCACAGAATATCAGCGCCCGTTCCAGAATGTTTTCCAGCTCGCGGATATTGCCGGGAAAGGAATACGAGACAAGTTTTTCCATTGTCTTCGAACTGAAACTGTAGTCTTCCTTTCCCCGCCGCCTGAGTATGAATTTTGCCAGAAGGGGAATGTCTTCCCGCCGTTCCCTCAAGGGTGGAAGACTGATCCTGAATACATTGAGGCGGAAATAGAGATCCTCCCGGAAACGGCCCTCACGGACTTCCTCCTCAAGATCCCGGTTGGTGGCGGAGATGATCCGCGCCGCAATGGGAATGTCGCTGAGACCCCCCAGCCGCCGGATCTTCCGTTCCTGCAGTACACGGAGAAGTTTTACCTGAAGGATCATCGGCATTTCCCCAATCTCGTCCAAAAAGATGGTGCCTCCTCCGGCAAGTTCAAAAAGTCCCTGCTTGCGGGAAGCCGCTCCGGTAAAGGCTCCTTTTTCATGTCCGAAAAGTTCACTTTCCATGAGCCCCTCATGAATGCCGCCGACGTTTACCGCCACAAAGGGCTCCGCGGCGTCTCTGCCTCGGCGGTGGATCTCCCGGGCCGCCACCTCCTTGCCGGTGCCGCTCTCCCCGGTGATAAGTACCACAGTATTTCTGTCGGCATCGGCAATCTTGTCTATCTGCGTTGAAATTTTCTTCATCTGCGCCGCTTCTCCAAGGAGCGCATTATGGCTGTTTTCCGTACGGAGTCCTGCCTCCACAAGATTTTCCCGTCGCTTGTTTTCCACCAGAGACTTGAGTTTTATCACCAGTTCTGCCGGATCAAAGGGCTTGACGAGGTAATCCTTTGCTCCTCCCTTGAGGGCGGCTACCGCGTCGGCGATCTCTCCGTGGGCGCTGATCATAATCGAAGGGATCCCGAGGCCCCGCTGCTGAATCCAGTCCAGAACCCCCTGGCCCGACATTCCGGGAAGCTTCAAGTCGATAATAGCCGCGTCAAAACTCTCCTTCTCCAGCAGGGTTATGGCCTCCTCCCCGCTTTTTGCGGAACATGAATCGATATTTTCCAGCCGCAGGTACTTTCCGATTGATTCCCGGATGTTTTTTTCATCATCAATAATTAATACACGCATATCATTTCTCCTCAGGGATTTTCAGGGCCGCAACAGCCCCTCCGTTCTCCCGGTTTTCCAGAACTATACTGCCTCCCGAGGCTTCCAAAAAACGTTTGCAGATCGCAAGCCCTATTCCGGCGCCTGTACTCTTGGTGGTATAAAACGGATCAAAAATACGGCTCTTGTCTTTTTCTTCTATGCCCTTGCCGCGATCCATGACCCTGATGACGATCTCGCCGCCCTCCCGGTTTATCACGGCCTTTATTTCCCCTTCGGGCCCCTCCGCCTCAAGGGCGTTGCGGATAATATTTTCAAACACGGAACGCAGTCTGGCAGGATCGATGCCGACTCTCGATTCTTTAACCGAATCTTCCGTAACAATGTTTCTGCCGCAGAGTCTCTGTGAAGTTTCTTCCAGAAGATCCGCCGGATTGAGGGGCACGGTATTCCCCGCCGCGTCCCGAAGAAAATCGTTTACCCGGTACACAAGGGCCGAAAGACGGTCAACCTCTTCGTTTATCAGAATAAGTTCTTCCCTGCCTGTACCGGGGAGCGTCTTTTCCAGAATCCCTGTCTGGAGCCTTATTGAAAGGAGGGGGTTCTTTATCTCATGGGCAAGAGTACCGGCGGCAGTCCCCAGAACTACCAGGTTTTTCTGGGATTCAATCCGTTCCCGGTATTCACGGTTGCGTAAGTATAACTGACGGAAATAAAAAGCCAGGGCCAGAAATACCAGTTCCCAGACAGGGATAACCAGAGCCAGAAGAGTATGGGTGCGGCGGTAAGCCGGATGGGCAATATCGATATAGAAATATTTTCCTCCGGGGCCCGGACTGTTTCCCTCGCGCCGGCGGTTTGTCTGCCTTTCCGGGGGGAATCCCCCGCCCGCTTTCGTCCCCCCGGCGGAAGGTTCCGGCGGCACAGGCGGTACAAAAGTTCTGTCGGATTTAAGCACAAATTTTATGCGGTCGCTTTTTTTGTCGGGAATTGTATAGCGTCCAAAACGGCTCTTCCCGGAACTTTCCGCAAGAATACTTTCATCGAAAAATTCGGGAGCCTCCCCCCAGCGGTAGAGGGACTCCTGTTCTTCGCCGTAGACCCCGATGCCCTCAATCCGGGAACGGAGCAGTTCGCTGGATTCAATTGCTTCGCCGTAACTTTCATAAGTGCGCATGCTTGCAAAAAGTGTGCTGAATATCCGTTCATTGTCATTGTCCCGGATGAGCCGCGCGCGATCCAGTGTTTCCCATACAATCAACACCGTTAATGCGGAAAATAAAAGCCATGCGGCGACAGTAACAATAAAGGACGATATCTTTGTATTCACCGTTCCTCCGTATAGTGGACTTGTTCGATAACCCGGCTGGTTATCCGCTAACCTGCGGTTAGAACCGGGCGGTCAGCCTGCACGTCTATTCATAACGCAGTGCGTCTATCGGGTAGAGCCGAGCCGCCTTCTGCGCCGGATAGAAACCGAAGACAATTCCCACAAACGCGGCAAAAAGGGCCGCAATCAGGGCGATCAGGGGATTTATCACGGCGGGAATTCCGGCTGCCTCAAGAGCCCTGCAGGCCGCAAGGGCAAGGCATATACCCGCAAGTCCGCCGAGAAGGCTCAATGTAACCGCCTCCGATAAAAACTGCAGCAGTATATCGGCTTTCCGGGCTCCCACAGACATTCTGATGCCGATTTCCCTGGTACGTTCCGTTACCGATACCAGCATGATGTTCATGATGCCGATGCCGCCGACAAGGAGGGACACGCCGGCAATGGCCGCAAGAAGACCCGTAAGACTCCGGGAAGTTTCACTTGCCATGTTGATCACGTCCGCCTGATTCATGATCTCAAAATCGGCAGTATCGCTGTCCTTTAATTTATGGGCCTCCCGCAGAATGAGGCCGGCCTCTTCCTGCGCGGCATCCATATAATTCCTGCTCACCACACTCATGGCAATATACGAGAGGTTCTGTGAATTGCCGAGCCTTGTTAAGGCCGTGTCCAGGGGAACCAGGATAACATCATCCTGATCCATGCCTCCCCCGGCGCCTTTCTTTTCCAGAATACCGATGACGGTAAACCTGTCCGAGGATATTTTTATGTGCTGTCCGAGGGGATTTTCATTTCCAAAGAGATTTTCCGCAGTGCTTGCCCCCAATACCGCAAGACGGTTTCTGGACTCAAGATCCTCGCTTCCGAAAAATGTCCCTTCCGCTATGTTCCAGTTTCCTATGGGCAGATAGTTTTCCTCCACCCCCATGACGGTAGTTGACCAGCTTCCGCTGTTTGAGGCCGCGGTAAAATTCCGCCGGCTTACCCCGGATACCGCCATGGCATAGTTTGATTCATTTTTCAGCTTGCGGGCATCGGCCCTGGTAAGCCGGTTCGGCCGGGGAAGCGCTCCTCCCATGTTGGCCTGTCCCGCGCGCATCATGATGCGCCGGGGCATGATCTGGAGAAGGTTTGTCCCCATGGCGGATATACGCTCTTCAATTGAACGCTGGGCCCCTGCCCCGGCGGCCATCATCACAATCACGGAACCCACGCCGATAATTACCCCCAGGGAGGTAAGAAGGCTCCGCATACGGTTTCTCAGAATGCTGCGGAAACTGGTATTGAGCAGGAGAAGGATGTTCATGGTTTCTCCCCGGCTTCCGGTTTCTGCTTGAGGTCTTCGACAGCGTTTCTGCGTTCCTTTACCTCTTCATCCCTGACGATGAGACCGTCCCGCAGCATTACTATTCGTTTTGTGTAAACCGCCAGTTCGCTTTCGTGGGTAACCATGACTATGGTTTTTCCCCGGCTGTTGAGATTCTGAAACAGGGCCATGATCTCAAGGCTCATGACGGAATCAAGATTTCCCGTGGGTTCATCCGCCAGAATAAAAGCCGGATCGCTTACCATGGCCCTGGCAATCGCCACCCGCTGCTGCTGGCCTCCGGAAAGCTGGCTCGGGTAGTGTTCCATCCTGGATTCAAGCCCCACTTCCCTTAATACCGTCCGGGCCCTCTCCCGCCGTCCGGCCCTGCTTGTCTTTGTCTTCCGGTTGTAAAAAAGGGGAAGTTCCACATTTTCAAGGGCAGTGGTTCTGGCAAGCAGATTAAATGACTGGAACACAAAGCCTATTTTTTCGTTCCGGATGGCGGCAAAGGTATTCCCCTCCCGCCCGGGAAGGCCGCTTACTTTTTGAGCGGAGGAATGTGTGCCGCCGCCCTCTGTACATTGAGTCGTCTCAATACCGTCCAGCCGATAGCTTCCCCCGCTGGGCCTGTCAAGACAGCCGAGAATGTTCATCAGGGTGGACTTGCCCGAACCGGAAGGCCCCATGATGGATACAAACTCGCCTTCAAAAGCGGAAAAGTCCACTCCCCGCAGAGCCTCAACAGTGATACTGTCGTTCCCCTTACCGCCGATTCTGAAACTCCGCCTGATGCCCCGCATTTCAATTACCGGAACCTGCCTTTCCCCGCTCATTGAGGCCTCTCCCGGAGAATTATCTCCCTCCCTTCAGGCGTTCCGCCGCCTTCTTCTCCGGACGGCAGAATCTCAAGAATTTCCGTGTTGGTTCCGTCGCTGATGCCGGTTCTTGCAAACAGGACCGCGGGTTTGCCGCCCCTGTCCAGATACCAGAGCTGCTTCGGCTCTTCGGCGGCAGGAGATCTGTTTTCATGGCCCTGACCTTCGGTTCCCCCTGCCCGGGCCCGGCCCATGCCGGGCATGCGCCCCATATTGCCCTGCATAAGATTTGCCAAGCCGGGCGCGGCATTTCTGTTGGCGGTATTGCCTCCGGTATTTTTGCCGCCCTGGGCAAGCGAAGAAGGCCTGTAGCGTAACGCGGCATTGGAAATGAGGAGAATATTCTCCCGCTGTTCCTCAATGAATTCCACCGCACAGCTCATTCCCGGCAGGAGGGAGAGATCCCGGTTTTCGACATCAATGATCACCTGATAGGACACTACATTGTCCTGTACCGAAGGCATAAGATGCTTACTTGCCACAAAGCCGGAAAAACTGCGTCCCGGCAGACTCTCCAGGGTAAAACGCACTTCCTGAGCGGAACCAATGGAAGCTATATCCAGTTCCCCGACCCAGGATTCAATCTGCATCTCTTCAAGATTTTCGCAGAGAGTAAAAATATTGGAAGAATTACTGGAAGAACTGTCAACCACCGTATCCCCCACATTGATGTTGCGCTCAAGGACAATGCCGTCTATGGGACTTGTAATAAAGGCATACTGGTTAATTTCGGTTTCAATGGCCTTGAGATTCGACTCCGCGGCGGAAAGTTCCGCGGCCTGGATATCGAGCGTAGTTTTGGTACTCTGCAGTTCATAGTCGGAGATAAGTTTTTTGGCCGACAGAGCCTCCTGATTGCGGTAGTTGATTTTTGACAATTCATAGTTCGCCCTGGACTTTATCACCTGGGCAAGCTGTTGTTCCCTCTGCAAAATCAGCATGTCGGTATTGAGCACCGCCAGTACCTGACCTTTTTTAACCCTGTCGTTATAGTCCACATTGACGCTTTCCACCCGGCCGCTCATCCGGGGAAGCACCTTGACCGTGGATACAGGGTTAAGGGAACCGGTGGAGGCTACGGTTTTTTCGATGTTTCCCCGCTCGATCCGGGTAAATTCGTATACCGGCCCCCTGCCTTCCCTCCGGCAGGAAAAGAAAATCACAGGAATGATCAGTAAAAAATATAGCCGCATGTGTCTCCCTTCCCTATATGACGAGCTTCTTCCAAAATTTGGCATTTTGGAACAGCCTCTGATAAGTAAGCAATTTCTATGCCAGGCTGTTTTACCGCTTTTCGGCCTCAAAAAGGGCAAAAAACCGTAAATCTGCTCAGGCCGGTGAGTAATAAGTATACAGTATGTTACATATTTTTACACCCGGGGCCGTTCCGAAACCAGGTGAGATTTTGGAAGAGGCGACAATTTTGGAACAGGCTACTTGTATTTTTTTCAAGTAGACAAACCGGATTAAACCCTTATTTCCAAACCGTCATAGGCCGGGGCAATGCTCACGCCCCCAAGATTTCGTTCACGTATGAAGTCTCCGCAGAAGGCGGTAATTTCGTCGTGGGAATGTTCGTGGCAGATATGGGTAAGCCACACCCGCCGCGCGGCCAGTTCCAGGGCGGCTTCCATGGCCTCCGCGAATGTGAAGTGGGTTTCATGGGGACGTTTGCGCAGCGCCCCGATGATAAAGGCCCCGGTTTTACCGGCAAGGGATTTTGAAGATTCCGGTATGGCGCTGGTATCGGTCATGTAGACAAAGGAAGGCCGGCCGCTTTCCTCTATTTTCCAGGCGAGGATGTCCAGTTCACCGTGTTTGACCGGGATGGGAGTGATACGGAGCGATCCTATTTCAATGACCGCTCCGGCTGTGCGGAGGTCCAGCCGCGGTTTGCCGCCTCCCGGCTGGGTTTCCCTGAAAACATAGGAGAAACGGCTCCTCACTTCTTCCAGGGTGTCATCGTTGCCGTAGACAGGAAGGGGGAGGCTGCGGCAGAGAGGCCGCACATCATCAAGTCCGTGGAGATGGTCCGCGTGGGCGTGGGTAAGCAGGACCGCGTCAAGCCGTTCTATGCCCGCCCTGACCGCCTGGAGTCTGAATTCCGGCCCTGTATCAATGACTATGCTCTCTCCCTCTTCCCCGGCGATGTGAATGGAAGCGCGCATCCGCTTGTCAAAGGGGTTTTCCGAACGGCACACGGGGCAGGAACAGGCTACCATGGGGATGCCGTGGGAGGTGCCGGAACCGAGGACGCTTACTTTCATGCGGTATTATGACCTGTAACGGCCGATCCTTGCCAGATCCCCCTCAGACATTTATACTTAGAGTCTGTCTATAATGTAACCGACTTTATGGACAGGCACTAAACATGAACACCAAATTTTTCGCAAGGATATAGTAATGGCTGACCCGGAACTTGTGAGGGTAATGGATTATATTCTCAACCGCTGTAATGAGCGGGACATAGAAGCGGTAGCCGCGGCAGTGGTACGGCGGCGGCGGGATCTTACCATATTCGGCGGCTCGGTGAATCTTCCCGATCCCAGGCGTATGGCCGATGAAGTGTCCAGGCAGTTTAATATCGAAGGTACCGTCGAGGGCCTTACAAAAAGCATACGGGAATATGCCATGCGCATCATAAGACAGGAAGCTCCGGAGCTGAGTGAAGAACAGGCCGAAATGCTCACCAGAACATGGGTCCCCGGCCGCAATGAACCGAAGGAAGGATCCGCCCTGCCCCCGGATCTCCTGCTGAGCATGATTGAACAGTTTGTTATGTTTTCCCGGGGTGAAATGGATGAAGGGGAAGATCAGCGACTCCGCGCCGATTTGGGCGCCTGGCCTGAGCGTTACTGGAAAGCCTTCCCCCAGGTTATCCGGCTGATCATTACCGGCTACCTCAGGGACGAAATGGATGACGGCGAATTCAAAACCCGTATAAACACCGCAATGGTCATCTGAGCCTGTTCCAAAATTCAGGTTTTTTCGGAACAAGCTCCAGTGTCTGATATTCAGTCTCCTACACGGATACTGTTGAGCCACGCATCGTTGTAGAGTTCCAGGGTTTCTCCCAGGTCGTCCTTGAGTTCGGTTTTAGTGAGTTCTTCGGCGCTGTACCATGAGTCCCCTTTCTTGTGCTGCCGGGCCGGCAGGTTCGCCGTGGCGGGGAAGCCGAAAGAGTCGCAGAATTCCGCATAGATCTCCGGACGGTGGATAAAGTCTATGAATTTGTGGGCCAGATCGGGGTTTTTGGAACCCTTGAGGATGCACATGCTGTCGATATAGGCAGGCCCGCCTTCGGGAGGAATAAAGAATACGGTGTTTTTCTTGAGTTCCTCGTTGTCTCCGATTTCTTCATACACTACTTCCGCATAACCCTGAACTACCCAGAAGTCCCCGTCCGCATAACCCTTGCCGAAGGCTTCGGCGTCGAATTTGACCAGATTGGGTTTCCAGCGGCTGTTGATAAGATCCCGTGCCCTTGCAACTTCCGCGGGGTTTTTGGTGTTGACCGAGTAGCCGAGAAAGACGAGGGCATCGCCCATCACTTCCCTCATGTCGTCCAGCATGGTCATACGGCCCTTGAGGTCGCTGCGGCCGAAAATTGACCAGCTTCTTTCAAAGTTTGGAACCCGTGCGGTATTTACCGCAATTCCCGCGGCGCCCCAGTAGTAGGGAACCGAGTAGTTCATCTGCGGATCGTATGCGGCCTTGGTAAGCACCGCGGGGTCTACATTCTTTAAGTTGGGGATTTTGCTCTTGTCGATTCTCTCCAGCATATTCTGGCTGATCATGATGGACACATAGTCTCCCGAGGGAAAGACGATGTCGTAACCCGAGCCGCCCGACTTGAGTTTGGCATACATCTCTTCGTTACTGGCGAACTGATCGTAGATAACCTCAACACCGTATTCCTTCTGGAATTTTTCTATAACCGAATCGGGGGTATAGTAAGTCCAGTTATAAATGTACAGTTTGGAAGCGTCCTTTTTGCCGCCCCCAAAGACCGCGGCAGGGACAATAAGCCCTGCCAGTACCACAAGTAAGATGGTAACCCTTTTCATGTTTCATTCTCCTTATCTGTCTGCTAAAATATATAAACGCATCATTGCGTCTTTTCCCTCAATCTATTTTCCTTCTATACGATCTATTTCGCCGCTATGTATTTGAGGAAATTCCTCAGCAAATATGTTAAAATAACCGTACCGAATATCATTACTACCGAGAGGGCATTGATTACCGGGGAGACTCCAAAACGGATTGCGGAATAAATGTAGATTGGCAGCGTTGAGGATCCGGGGCCCGCCACAAAGTAGGTGATTACAAAGTCCTCAAGGCTTATGGTAATGGCGGTGAGGAAACCCGACACGATACCGGGCATACAGATGGGAACCGTTACCTTGAGCAGGGTTTGCATCTCCCCGGCTCCCAGATCGTGGGCCGCCTCAATTATGGAAAAATCAAATTCATCCAGCCGCGCCATTACCATAAGGAAGACGAAGGGAAGGTTGAACGTGGCATGGGCGATATAGATGGTGAGAAGTCCCAGATTCAGCCCCACACCGGCAAAGAAGATCGACAGTGAAACGCCGATGATGATTTCGGGGAGGATCATGGGAAGGAAGGAGATTGTCTGCACATAGTTGCGCAGCCTGAAACGGTACCAGTTTACCGCAATGGCGCCGAATGTGCCGAGGAAGGTAGCTGTGGCCGCGGAAGTAAGAGCGATAAGGATGCTGTTCCAGAAGGCGCGCCAGAGATCCCGTGAATGAAGGAAAAGCTGCTCGTACCAGCGGAAAGAGAAGCCTGTCCAGTTCATCCCCTTGGAGCCGTTGAAGCTGTAGAGGATCAGTACAAAGAGCGGAAGGAAGAGAAAAATAATTGTGGCAATAAAGATTGTCCGGCTCAGGGAGAAGGGATTGCGGGCGGCCCGGCGGGCATGACGTCCCGCTTCACTCTGCAGGGGAACTCCGATGCGCAGGGAGGTAATGACATCGTGCACCACATTTTTTATATTCATGGCAACCTCTGTTTTGCGCGGCCGCATGACCGCATCATTAAGCCGGATGGAGACTGAAATTTCATGAAGAGCCCCGTGCGCTTTCAAGCGCGGTATCGGGGGAGCCTTTCAGGTCGGACAGGCGCTTTGCGTCCCGGCGCTGCAGGTTCATCATCACGATTACTCCGGCGGTGGTGACCACGGTAAGCACCATGGATATGGCGGAAGCCAGAGGCCAGTTCCGGCTTTTGGTAAGCTGGTCGGCGATGATGTTTCCCAGCATATAGGAATCCTTGCCGCCCACAAGCAGAGGTACCGCATAGGCCCCAAAGATTGGGATGAAGGTAAAAAGAACCGCCGTATAGATTCCCGAACGGATGTTTGGAAGCAGTACCCGTATCATGGAAACGAATTTCGAGGCCCCCAGATCCCGTGCCGCCTCCAGCAGGGAAAAATCAAACTTGTCTATCGTGGAGAAGAGGGGAAGTATGGCGTAGGGCAGATACATATAGACCAGCACCAGCACTACCACCCGCTGATTGTAGAGAAAGTGTATGTAATCGTTGACAAGCCCGATGCGGATTAAAAAATCATTGAGGAAACCGGAGTTTCCCAGAATATTCATCCAGGCGAAAACCCGGATGAGAAAATTTGTCCAGAAGGGAATGATGATCAAGAGGAGCAGAAAGGTCTGGTTCCGGCTTTTTGCCATGAAGTAGCCGCAGGGCAGGGCGATAAAAATCGTGATGATCGTGGCGGCAATGGAAGTAATAATGGTTCTTGCCGTAACGATGAGGAAGCTGGGGTTGGAAAGACTCCGGTAGGCATCCAGAGAGAAGACCGGCTCCACCCCGCCGTAGAGCCCCTTTTTAAGGAAACTGTACACCACAATGATCACAAGCGGGGCGAGAAAGAAGACGGTAAACCAGATCGCCATACCCGACGAGTAGAGAAGCCCAAAATTTTTGTCGAAATTCCCCTCAGATCTCCGCCTGGGGGACGCCGGCCCGCTCACACCTGTGCCCCGGGATCCTTGATCCCCACAATATAGCCGTCGATGGCACTCCAGGAGATATAGACCCGGTCTTTCCATACAATATCGGGGCCTTCGTCGGAGTATTTTGCATGCTGCTTGATCACCCTGATGAGAACCTTGTCCATCACCTTGACGTAGAATTTGGTCTGGAAACCCGAATAGATGGGTTCATCTACTTCACCCTGAAAAAGATTGATGTCCTCCCGTTTGGTGGCGGGTTTCTCCTTGGTGATGACTATCTTTTCCGGCCGGATGGTAAAGCTTACCCTCTGACCCGGCCCGATCTCGTCTACCGTGGTTACCTTGATACGCCCCAGCTCCGGAATGTCCAACTCCACCATGAATTCCGTCTCCGGCTTGTCGAGCCTGGTAACCGAAACCGCGACGGCGTCGAACAAGTTGGTTTCCCCGATGAAGCGGGCCACAAAATCCGTGGCGGGACTTTCGTAGATATCGTGGGGAGTACCAACCTGGAGCACGTTCCCCTGGTTCATGACGGCAATGCGGTCGGATACCGAAAGGGCTTCCTGCTGGTCATGGGTAACATAGATGAAGGTGATGCCGATTTTATCGTGGATCTGATCCAGTTCGATGAGCATGTGCTGCCTGAGTTTGGCGTCCAGGGCGGAAAGCGGTTCATCCAGGAGCAGCACCCTCGGTTCGTTGATGAGGGCCCTGGCAATGGCGACCCTCTGCTTCTGACCCCCGGAGAGCATGTTGGTCTTCTTGTGGGCATGACCTTCCAACTGCACGAGTTTGAGGTATTCGTTCACCCTGTCCTTGATCTGCGCCTTGGGAAAATGCCTAATCCGCAAGGAGAAGGCTACATTTTCAAAGACAGTCAAATGCGGGAAGAGAGCATAATTCTGAAAAACCGTGTTCACCTGCCTCCGGTTAGGCGGCAGCGGCAGAACATCGGAACCATCTATGGTAACAAGACCGCAATCGGGGCTTTCAAAACCCGCGATGATCCTGAGGAGGGTCGTCTTGCCACAGCCTGAAGGCCCCAGGAGACTGAAAAATTCACCTCCGTCTATTTCAAGACTTACCTCGTTCAAAGCCCTAAAATCACCAAAGGACTTGGAAAGCTCCTTGATGATTACATCGCTCCCTTTCAATGGCTTTCTTCCAGCCTCCTTCCTTCCGGACTTACACCCCTCTACAAGCGGATTCAAGGGTGGTCATCAACCGCTAAAAAGTACTTTGGGACTTTTGGGGTATTATGTCAATAAGCCGGAACATCAGGTGGCACAACTACTGTACCGGCCCCGGCTGTACTGTTGGGCGGGCAGGGGCAGTGATGCTTTTTTCAGCAGACCATCTTCTTTCCGGCGTTTTCAGTGTAGCCTGATTTCCGACCGTTGCAAATGAACAAAGGAATGATTCTTAGGAAAAAGAGGGGAAGTTTCCCACGCACCTTTTGTCATCACTCACGGTTCTTGACATTCCCTATTTAATAGGGTATATTTCAAAATAGCAATATGACCCGTGAATTTGTGATGATGCCGGAATTCGACCGCCAGTGGCAAAAACTCGGCCTGGGCGATAATGAACTCCGTCAATTGCAGGAGGCCCTATTACAAAACCCTAAAGCGGGGAATGTAATACAGGGAACTAAAGGGCTGCGTAAAATACGCATTGCCTTTGAAGGGCAGGGAAAAAACGGAAGCGGCAGGGTTGCTTATGTGGATTTTACCGTCCATGAAACGGTTTATCTCATAACTGCCTATTCCAAAAACGAGAAGGATAATCTATCCAAAGCCGAGCGAAACGCAATCGCCAAGATGATTATCCGGCTGGAATAGGGCCTAAAAGAGCAGGGGAACTAAAAATGAGCGTTTACGAAAGCATAATGCAGGGCTTAACCGAAGCCATAGACTATCAGCAGGGCGAAATCCATGCGAGAAAAACAAAACTGACCATAAAGCCGGTGGATACCTTCAACAACAATGACATCAAGCGGATACGCCAAAGAACCGGTTTAAGCCAGGCGATGTTTGCTGGTTCGCTGGGTGTCTCCCCTAAAACGGTAGAAGCGTGGGAAAACGGCAGAAACAAACCGGAAGGAGCCTCCCGCCGCCTGCTTGAGATAGTTCGGGATGACCCTGGGTTTTTAAGGCGATTTCAGGCTGAAGGGCATTGATTGGAAGGCAATGGTTCATACCCCGAGCTGAAGCGCTATTGACAGACCGAAATATTTAGACGCCTACTATTATTAGGCGGAAGCCAAAACCGTGATATTGAGGTTCGCACACCTGAAAAGGCTAGCGGTGATACCCATTGTCGCGTTTTTTTTATTTACCCTTCTGAATCAACCGCCCCAAGTATACCGCCAACAAGGGAAAGTCATACGGAAGATGCGGCGAACTTTTCCCGCACCATTTCTCCGATTATTTCCGCCGGGGTCTTGTTCTCGGCTTGGGCGACAGACTTAATGTAGCCTGCGGAGAATTGATCCAAAATT
>JAISCR010000099.1 GCA_031265435.1 Treponema sp. | reverse complement strand
AGCCGGTATAACCGCTTCAGGTTATATCCAAGGCACACCAGTTTCCATTCCTGGTTTACCTTCCCAAGCCCCCGCAGCAGAAATTGCCGGAACCCCATCGCCTGTTTTATTATCCCGAATACCGGTTCCACCGTCTCCTTCCGTTTCTTGTATATCTTTTTCCCCTCCGCGCTCTTCAGCCGTTGCGCCATCACCTCTTTCACGGTTGCCCCTGCCCCTGCTTCAGGCGGTTCCTCCTGCTTCTCCAGATCTTTCACCCTCCGGTGGTGGCTCTGTTTCTCCACCGCGCAGTGTACCACAGGCCCCTTCGCGTTCCCTTCCTCATCCCGCTGCTCTACCGCCTTCACCGCTGCTTCACTGAAAAATCCCGTGTCCGCACTCACCGTCTGCGCCGTATATACTTCCCCCTCGATACGTTCCACTATCGCTGGCAACTCCTGTTTGTCATTCCCTCGATTGGTTACGTATTCCCCCACCACCAGCATCGTTTCCGTGTCTACCCCCGCTTGCGCATTATACGACTGCTCAAAGTGTTTCCCGTTCCCTGCCTTCATGATCCGGCTCTCCGGATCCGTGAAGTTGTATTGATACTCCTCAAGCGGTTTCTGCTTCCCCTTGCTCTTCCCGCTTCCCTGTTCCCCGGTTCCACCCTCCTGCTCCCTTCCGGCCTCCTCATACCGCTTCTCCATCTCCCGTTTTGCTCCCTCAAGCGCCGCTTTCCGCTCCTCCCTCAGCTTTATCTCATCCGGGATTGTCAGCCCCTCTTCCAACGGCCGGCTGTCCGCTTCCTCCGCTTTCCGCATCAGTTCCCGCACTTCCCTCTCCGCTTCCTCTATCATCTCTACCGACCGCTTATAACTTACCGCGCTATGCTTGCTCGCATTCGCATGTATCTTCGTCCCGTCTACACTGATATTCCCTACCTGCTTCAAATATCCCATCCCCTGTGCCATTACCAGCACTCTCGTAAACAGCTCCTTAACCCCCTCCCGATTCTCCGTCCGAAACCGGCAGATGACCGTATGATCCGGATGCGCCCGGTTCCCGCAGATATATCTCACCGCCACGTCGCTATACGTCGCCGCTTCTATTACCCGGCTGGACATCCGTCCGGTCGCGTAACAATACAGTAACAGCATCACCATCATCCCCGGTGGATACTGTTCACTCCCGCTCCCGCTGTCGTTCACTTTGAACGCGCTGACATCCAGTTGTTCTACCGCCTCTATGATAAAATGGACCAGATGGTTTTCGGGCAGCCATTCCCTCAAATCCGCCGGGAACAACAAGGGGGTATCCCGGTCTACATTGACAAATCGTGCACTCATGAGGTGATTCTACCTGACTTTATTGGTTTTGACGATCCCGCAGGGAGAAGCGCAACAGGCTCCTAGTGTGAACAGACCCAGAGATGGAAATTCCGGACAATATTCCGGCTGTATGGAAGCCGTTTGCGCGGTAATCAGAAAGTGGCAATGGAGCGTTCCCTGGCATAGCTGGGGCACGGAATGACCTAGCCGTTGTGGAGGACGAGCCGCCGTTAGGCCCGGTAAGGCCTGCGGGACAAAAAAGCGTAAATGTTAGAAGATATTCGGGGACAGAACGCGTTCCTGTCTTTTATCCGCCCTTGCCGCATTTTGCCGGGGCGGCTATCATCGTAGGCATGAAGATCATCGGTATTAACGGCAGTCCACGAAAGGGCTGGAACACCCATATCCTTGTGGAAGAAAGCCTCAGGGGCGCCGCGTCGAAAGGGGCGGAAGCGGAACTGGTCAACCTGTACGATCTTAATTTCCGGGGTTGTATCAGTTGTTTTCAATGTAAACGGCTGGAGGGGCCCAGCCTGGGACGCTGCGCGGTTCAGGATAGCCTCCGGCCGGTGCTGGATAAAATTGATTCCTGCGACGGGCTTATCATCGGTTCCCCCATCTACATCGGGGAACTGAGCGCCTCTACCCGGGCCCTGATCGAGCGGCTTACTTTTCAGTATATTTCCTACGGCGCGGACCGGAAGCCCCGGTTTACCCGGCGTATTCCCGTGGGGCTTATCTATACCATGAATGTTCCCGAAGAGGCCCTGGAATCCAGCGGCTACCCGGCGCGGTTTCAATTTTACGAAGACCTTTTTACCGGGATTTTCGGCCCTGTCAAAACTCTTCTTTCTACCGCTACCTGGCAGGCTGAAGATTACGGTAAATACGGCATGACCATGTTTGACGAAGGGGCCCGCAGAAAACGGCGGGAAGAAGTGTTCCCTCAGGATCGCCTGAGGGCCTTTGATCTGGGCAGGGAATTGGAGGCGGAAAACGGGAAATCCTGAAAACGGGGGCTTTTCACCGGATATTTTTTCGCTATATAATATTATGGAAGTTTTTACAGAATTTTATTGCTTTTCCAAGGAGGTATGATATGAAAAAAATACTGCTTTTCGCCCTGGCCTTACAGTTTACCGCCTGTCTGAGTATGGGAAGCAAAAACACCGGAATCGTCCCGCTGGATACGGCGATACAAAACGCCGGGAAAGAAATTTCCGATACCCTGGCGGTGAACACCAAGGTGGTAGTGCTTAATTTCAGTTCCCCATCGGATCAATTTTCGGACTACGTAATTGAGGAACTGTCGCTTTCGCTGGTAAAAAGCAAAAAACTGGTTATTGTGGATCGAAAAAACCTCGATCTTATCCGGGAAGAAATCAATTTCCAACTGTCCGAGGAGGTCGATGACGAATCCGCCCAGGAAATCGGAAAACTGCTGGGGGCGGAATCAATCGTTTCCGGCTCCCTCCTTGCCATGGGGGATTTCTACCGTTTCCGGGTCAAAACCATCAATGTAACCAGCGCGGCCATCGAGGTATCTTCCTCGGTCAGTGTGGAAAACGACGGCCAGGTGCAGTTTCTGCTTGCCAGTGGAAATGCCGCCCCCAAGGCCGCTTCCGCGCCGTCCGGAACCCCTCAGGCGGCGGGGCAGCCCCAAGCGGTACCGGTATCACCTGAAACCCAGGACAATCCTCCGGATCCGGTTCCGGCGGTGGATCCAAACAAGGTCTACAAAGTGGGGGATCTGGGGCCGGCGGGCGGGTATATTTTCTACGACAAGGGACGGGCTTCCGACGGCTGGCGTTATCTGGAAGCGGGGCCGGTGGAAACGGAAAAAATTCTGGAGTGGAGTGTGCGGGAGACCCGTGTGGATAATACCCAGGCAAGCATCGGGAGCGGCAGACGGAATACCCAGCTTATTGTGGAAAAATTCGCCCAGGTTTCCGGGGAATGGGACCGGGCGGCCCAGTATTGCGCGGATCTTGATTTTAACGGTTTTGACGACTGGTTCCTGCCGAGCATTGATGAGCTTAACCAGATGTATGGGAACCTGAAACGGAAAAATCTGGGGGATTTTAAGGAAAGGTGGTACTGGTCTTCAACCCAAAGTAGTTCCTTTTCGTCTAGGTCGCTGGATCAAGATTTTACTGCTGGTGCGTTGGGTACTGGAAGCAAAGGCACTAAAAGCTACGTCCGCCCTATCCGGACGTTTTAAGAAAGTTGTATAAATGGATTTGCTCAGAAACTGAAGTTTCCGGGCAAGTCTATTATTTTTCTATGTAATTTTATATTCCCGGCCTTCTCTTCCCTGTTTTATCGCTTCCAATATTTCATCCATTGTAATATTTGTTTTAATTCCCTTAATGCTTTCCAATGGAGACTTTAATTCATTCTTGTTTTCATTAATGGAAATTAATTTAAATTTGCTTCCATCTTTCCTCATTATTATTACTTCTTCTTTTAACGCGGTATTTAATACTGTAGAAAAATTCTGCCTGGCCTCCGAATAATTATAGATTCGCATTTTGTTCCTCCGTCAAAATATTTATATTCATATTTAATGCAACATTTTTCATTGATACATCAAATGTTATTAATGGCAGTTTCAATCTTTTTGCCGTTTCCAAATAATAAGCATCATAAGCATAAATATTATATTTGCATGATATTTTTAGAGCCTTTTCCATATCAACATCCAATGTCCTTATGGGGATTTTCATAAAATCATGGTATGCGTCTGTTACCTCTTTTTCTTTTAACTTATGTCTTTTGTATAGGCTTATGAGCGCATTTCCTATTTCATAGGAAATTATTTCCGGAGATAATAGAGTTGAACCTTTGGTTAATTTAATAACAACATCTTTATTGGGTTCGTTGAGAATAATTGCCATTATGGCACTTGCATCTAATAATGTGTCCATAGGTACAATGTACTATATATTTCATTAAATATCAAGTGGTTTTCAAAAACCGCCGAAATATTTAGCACAACCTTGACAGCGCCTGTCAGATCTTTAACCCCGATCAGGCTCCATGTGCCGACCACGCGCCGAAGTGGTCCTGCGGACGTTCAGCCTCTCAAAGGCTGAAGTGCCTGAAGGGCCGGCTCAACCGGAGGAGATGTCCGCTCGGTTCTCCGGCGCCTGGTAATGGCGGTTCCTGACTCACCATGTAAAAAAGGGAGAGCTATGGGTACTATACCAACCCGCTCGTTTCAGATATACTATGTTAGTTTTACTCATGGAGGTATGCATAATGAATCGAAAAGCGTTGATTCTCTGCGGCGGCTGGGACGGGCATGAGCCTAAACTGGTGACCGCGCGTTTTAAGAAGTTCCTCGAATCGGAGAGCTTTGATGTTACGGTTGAAGAGAAGCTGGATGTTTTTAAAGACAAGGATCGGCTTAACGAACTGGATCTGTTTGTTCCCGTCTGGACCATGTGCAACGATGAGCTGGGGTATGGGTTTTTTGAACCTTTCCTTGAGGCGGTTGGCGGCGGCCTCGGGGTGGCGGGAAATCACGGCGGCATGTGCGACGCATTCAGGAAAAGCGTCGAATACCAGTGTCTTACCGGGGCCAACTGGGTCTCCCATCCCGGGGGGGACGGTACAAGGTATAAGATCAACATCATCAGCAAGTCCAACCCCATTACCGAGGGCATCAACGACTTTGAACTTGCTTCGGAACAGTACTATCTCCACGTAGACCCGGCGAATGAGGTGCTCGCCACTACCCGGTTCCCGACCACCAGGTGGTACCATTCGGCCAACGGCGAAGTGGACGTACCCCAGGTGTGGTGCCGGAAATGGGGATACGGCCGGGTGTTCTACAACGCTCTGGGTCATCATGATGATGTCTTCAATATTCCTGAAGCCTGGGAGTTGATGAAGCGGGGGCTCCTCTGGGCAGCGGAGAGCAAGCGTATCGCCAGGGAAAAGGGACTTTCCGCAGAGGACTGGAAAACCCCCAAACCTATGTATTAAAGAAAAGGAGTGAATATGAGCGTACAGCGTATTGGTATCGTAGGATGCGGGAATATCAGCGGGATTTATCTGACCAATCTGACCGGCATGTTCGGTAAGCGGGTAAAGGTAACCGCATTGACGGATCTGATTGAGGAGAGGGCAGTCAAGGCCGGTGAACAGTACAAAATTCCCTACATCAAAAAGACAGAAGATCTGATTTCCGGTTCCGAAACGGACATCATTCTCAATATTACGGAGCCGTATAATCACTATGCGGTTGCCCTGGCGGCTCTCAAGGCAGGCAAGCATGTCTACTCGGAAAAGCCTCTCTGCGTCAAACGGGAGGAAGCCAAAGAAGTGTTAAAGCTTGCCGCGGAAAAAAAGCTGCGGGTGGGAAATTCCCCCGACACGTTTCTGGGAGCGGGAATCCAGACCTGCCGCAAGCTTATCGACGACGGCTGGATCGGGAAACCGGTAGCCGCCACCGCGTTTATGGTCAACCACGGACACGAGTACTGGCATCCGGGACCTGAGTTCTACTACAAGGCAGGCGGTGGCCCCATGTTTGATATGGGCCCCTACTATCTTACCTGCCTGGTGAATCTGCTGGGGCCTGTGGTGCGGGTATCAGGTTCCGCCAAAAAGACCTTTGACACCAGGACTATCACCAGCGAACCTTTGAACGGAACAGTTATTGATGTAGAGATACCCACGCATATAGCCGGGGTGATGGACTTTGCCGGCGGTGCGGTGGGAACGATCATCACGAGTTTTGACGTATACTCCCATACGCTGCCCTGGGTGGAGATCTACGGCAGTGAGGGGACGCTGCGTGTGCCCGACCCGAACAACTTTGGGGGGCCGGTATATGTGAAGCGGTACCGTGAGGAAGAGTGGTCACAGATACCCCTGCTGCGCAGGTACCCTGAAAATTCCAGGGGTCTGGGGATAACGGACATGGCTGAAGCGATAGTAGAAGGGAGGCCTCACCGGGCGAACGGGGAGATGGCCTACCATGTACTGGATGTGATGCACGGCTTCCATGACGCATCGGCGTCGGGGACATATTATGAGCCTGAGAGCAGTTGTTCACGGCCTGAACCCTTGACGGATTAATTAGAGTCCGTCTATAATGCAGACATTATAGACAGACTATCTTAAGATGATCTGTCCGCAAAGTAACCGATTTTGCGGACAGATACTAATTTGGATGTATTTTCCAAATAAAGTCTTGACAGAAGATAAGAATATGGGGTATTGTATCTTCTGAGCAGGAATAGTTTTGAATTTCAGAAACAAGGGGTGAAAGATTAAAAGAACATGCTAACTCTTTTATGTTACAATAAGCTACCCCCCCCCCCCCCCGATAAGTGTAAAGTAATTTCCCGGTTTATTTCTTATCCAGTTTTAATACTGATTTCTCAATACGGTTATTATGCCTCTTTACGGAAACAGGTTTCAGCAGAACCGGATTTCTGTACAGGAGACAATAATAAATAAAGTCATTATGGAGGTTTCTATGAAAAAGATGGTTCTGATCGTGGTGGTTAGTATTGTGTTAGGTATTTGCCTGGTGTCCTGTGGAGGATCTTCAAGCAAAGAAGCAAAGGGTGAGGAGACCTATAAAATAACCATGATGCTCCTTTCCGCCGGTACTACTCCGGATGTAGGGTTGGTTCAGGTAGCGATCAACGATTATATAAAACCAATGGGGCTTGAGCTTGAATTCGCCATTATGGACTGGCAATTTGTTCAAACGATCAACCTTATGGTTTCAGGGGGAGAAAAACTTGACCTTATTCCGGTATGGGGTACCGATATGAGCAATGATATTGCCCAAGGCAAGATCCTTCCCCTCACTCCGTATCTTGATACGGTGATGGCCGGTACAAAAGAAATTATGAAAGATTATCTTGTTGCCACAACTTACAGGGAAGATGTCTACGGAGTTCCTACTCTCCGGGATATGGCCGCAGCCTTCGGCATCTGTATGCGCGAGGACATAATGACCAAATATGGTTACAAAATAGAAGATATCAAGACCCCTGCGGATCTGGAAGCGATGTTTATCGACATAGCACCCAAGGAGCCGGAACTCTATATGTTCTATACCCAGGGCAATGGGAACGATATTATTGAACAGATGCTGCATGACTGGGATCCCCTTGGCAACGATGCTTATGGCGTATTGATGAACTACGGTCAGGAGGAACCCTTAAAAGTGGTGAACCTTTTTGATACGCCGGAATACGAAGGGCATGCCAGGCTGCTTCGCAAGTGGTACCTGAACGGCTGGATCGTTCCTGACGCTACGACCAACCCCCAGGGCGGTCCCGTTCAGGTAGGAGCGGAGAAACTCTTCGGCTTTGCTTCAAATCTGAAGCCCGGTTTCGACGCCCAGTCCACCCTTGCCGCCGGTGGTGTAAAGATGGTTCAGTCTTCGTTTAAGCCCCAGTTATCTCATTCCCAGTATATCGCCCTTATCAACTGGTGTATTCCCATGACCTGTAAGAATCCTGAAAAAACCGCCCAGTTCCTCAATCTGCTTTTTACCGATCCTGTGGTTTTTAACCTCATCAACTGGGGAATTGAAGGCAGGCACTATGTAAAGATGAATGATCATATCATTACCTATCCTGAAGGCGTAACTGCCGAAACCACCGGCTACAACATGAACCTCACCTGGTTCTACGGTAACTCCCTTATCGGCTATATGTGGGAAGGGAACGATTATGATGTGAATGATCAGATGAGGGAATTCAACCGCACGGCCATATTCTCCAAGGCCACAGGCTTTAATTTTGATACCACCCCGGTACGCAATGCCATTACCTCGGTAACGAATGTGGTAAATGAATACCGTCTGGCCATGGGTGCAGGCATGCTCGATGTTGACGAGAATTTGCCGAAATTCCGCGCGGCGCTAAAAGCGGCGGGTATTGACGAAATTGTCGCGGAAAAACAGCGTCAGCTTGACGCATGGCTTGCGGCCCGGTAGAGGGAATGTGTGAAAGGCGGTGGGCCCTGCGTGAAACTTCGTTTTATGTTTAGGGTTAGCCGTCTTTCACGCAGAAGGAGTTATCATGGGTTTAATCAATGCGCGTAAGCTGAATAATTTCCGCCGTTACATACCGCTTTGTATCATGTGCCTGCCCGGAATTGTGTATCTCCTGGTTAATAATTACATCCCCATGGCAGGTCTGGTAATTGCTTTCAAGGAATTTAATTACAGAAAGGGTATTTTCGGCAGTGACTGGATTGGATTCAAGAATTTTGAATTTCTTTTCCGGACAAGCGATGCCTTTGTCATTACCAGGAACACGATTCTCTATAATATTGCGTTCATTGTTATTAATACCATTGGATCCATCATTACGGCAGTCATGCTCAGTGAGATAACAAACAAGATAATGCTGCGGATTTACCAGACTGTAATTTTATTGCCGTACCTTATCTCCATCGTTATTGCGAGTTATCTGGTATATGCGTTTTTAAGTACCGATGTAGGCTTTATCAACAGATCCATTCTGCCTCTCTTGGGCAAGGCGCCGATTACCTGGTATCAGGTGCCAAAGTACTGGCCATATATCTTGCCTATTGTAAACTTCTGGAAGGGAATTGGTTTTACTTCGGTAATTTACCTTTCAAGTATTGTCGGTATTGATCGCAGCTACTTCGAGGCTGCGGAACTGGACGGGGCCAGCAAATTGCAGGGTATCTGGCACATTACCATGCCGCTTATTACTCCGGTTGTAACCATGATGCTGCTCCTGGCCGTAGGGCGGATGTTCTATTCCGATTTCGGGCTTTTCTTTCAGGTGCCCATGAATTCGGGGGCAATCTACAGCACGACGAATGTTATTGATACCTACGTATATCGTGGGCTTATCGAACTCAACAATATCGGTATGGCTGCCGCCGCGGGGCTTTATCAATCCGTAGTCGGCTTCATTCTGGTTGTATCTTCCAATTTGATTGTGCGCCGGATTAACCCGGAAAACGCCCTGTTCTAAAAGGAGATTTTTGTGAAATCGAAAAGGGTCCGAGGTGATACTACTTTTAATGTCAGTATCAATATACTGTTAACATTGTTGTCCCTGTTCACAGTCCTGCCCATAGTGTTGCTGGTCGTTTCTTCATTCACGTCTGAAGCGACGATACTTCATAACGGCTATACTTTTTTTCCACAAGAAGGAAGTCTGAACGCATACAGGTATCTTCTTGTCCAGGGACGTTTCATTCTCAATTCACTGAAAATTTCGTTCCTGATAACCGCGGTAGGGACTGCGATAAACCTTTTTATTTCAAGTCTTCTTGCCTATCCGCTTTCGCGGAAAGATTTCCCCTTCCGGGTTCCTCTTTCCTTTCTGGTGTTCTTTACTCTCCTTTTTAACGGCGGCCTTGTTCCCACTTATTTGACCTACACCCAGATTTTCCATATAAAGAATACCATCTTTGGACAGATTGTTCCGAGCCTGCTTATGAATGGTTTTACGGTGATTCTTATCCGTACCTATTTTGCTACCAACATACCGGATGCCCTTATTGAATCCGCGCGTCTTGACGGTGCGGGGGAAACGCTAATCTTCTTCAGAATTGTAATGCCCCTGTCTCTGCCGATTCTTGCAACGGTAGGACTTATGTCCGGACTGGCATATTGGAATGACTGGTTCAACGGTTTTATTTACATCAACAAGCCGGAACTTTACAGCCTGCAAAATATTCTTAACCGGATGATCCGCAATATCGAATTCCTTCAGCAAAACTCAAGCCTGTCCGGTAACGTTGGATCGCAGCTTTCCAGAATTCCCACTACTACAGTTCGTATGGCCATTGCCGCGGTCGGAGCCGCGCCGATTATGATTATATATCCTTTTTTCCAGAGATACTTTGTAAAAGGTATTGTCATTGGAGCCGTAAAAGGATAACAGGAGGATAACTCATGGAGTATCATGTAAGAATTAACGGAAATGATGAAAATGACGGAATGGAAGGGAAATCTTTTAAAACCATTTCGAAGGCCGCCGCTCTCGCCGGGCCGGGGGACACGGTAACTGTACATGAAGGTCTGTACCGTGAATGGGTAAATCCCGTAAATGGCGGTATAGAAAAACAGCGTATATGCTATCAGGCCGCACCCGGAGAGAAAGTTGTAATCAGCGGGGCGGAGGTAATTCAGGATTGGGAAAATATGGGAAACGCGGTTTGGAGGACTGTAATCCCCAATTCCCTTTTTGGTGTGTATAATCCATACAAGGAAAAAATTTACGGCGATTGGTTATTTATTCATAATGAGATTTTTCATACGGGTGAAGTATATCTTGATGGAAAATCCATGTATGAGGCATTTACCCTGGAAGAAGTCAAAAACCCTGTGTCTGTTGAAACTTCCAATGACCGGGATTTTTCAATATACCGGTGGTGTTGTAAAGCAGACGAAAAGGAAACCGTTATTTGGGCCAATTTCCATGGGGCCGATCCCCGGAACGGGAATGTGGAGATCAATGTCCGGCCTTTTGTTTTTTGGCCCGAACAGAATCACCGGAATTACATAACGGTAAAAGGCTTTGTCCTCAAGCAGGCTGCCACCCAATGGGCGCCGCCTACCGCCCTGCAGACCGGTCTTATCGGGCCTCATTGGGCCAAAGGCTGGATAATTGAGGATAATATAATTTCAGATTCCAAATGTTCCGGTATCAGTCTGGGCAAAGAGATACAAACCGGTCAGAATGAATGGAGCAATTTGAAATTCAAACAGGGAACCCAGCGTGAAAGGGAAGTTATTTTCCGGGCAGCCAGAGCCGACTGGAACAAGGAAACCATAGGCAGTCACATTGTCCGTAACAATATTATTTTCGATTGTGAGCAGGCTGGTATTGTTGGTCATCTTGGAGGCGTGTTCAGCCTTATTGAAAACAACCACATTTACAAAATTCATGAAAAGCGCCAATGGGGCGGTGCGGAAATTGCCGGAATCAAACTCCATGCTGCCATTGATACTACCATCAGAAATAATTTTATCCATAATGCATTCAGAGGATTGTGGCTTGACTGGCAGGCTCAGGGTACTCACATACAGGGAAATGTTTTCTGGGATAACACCAGTGAAGATTTCTTTGTTGAGGTCAGTCACGGCCCGTATTTGGCGGATAATAATATTTTCCTGTCGGAATTCAGCTACAAGGAACTGTCCCAGGGAGGTGCGTTGGTACATAATCTTTTTGCGGGAAAACTGGCGACAAAAAGTGAAATGGGCCGTTTTACTCCCTACCATTTCCCCCATGAAACGGAAATTGCCGGAGTCATGACTATATCAGGCGGCGATGTCCGTTTCTACAACAATCTGTTTATTGGTGACAAAGATTCTGAAAAGCCGCCCGAGATGCGGATCTTTTGGGACGGCGCTCTTGTAACCGAAGGAATGCCGATGATGTTTGCCTACCTCCAGACAGCGGTTGGAACGGGCGGCTACGATGATTATCCTTCCGATACAGATATCAAGCCCTGGGAAATTCCTCCCAGCGGCCCGATCGATTTTGGACCAACCGACAGTCTGAAACTGCCCGTATTTATCAAGCACAATGTCTATCTTAACGGCGCCAAACCCTGCAAGAAAGAATCTGATCCTTCAGTCCGAAAAGTACAGGGGATAGAATTCAGCATTGATGAAAAAAATTATACGGTAACGGTAAAGATAAACGATCCTTCAGTCCTTGCCAGCCCTTCTTCGGAAATAATTACAACCGGGATTCTTGGAACGAATTTCCATGCGGAAATGAAGTACGAAGAAGCTGATGGTACACCTTATACGCTTGATAAGGATATCCTCGGCAAACAGCGTGAAGCCAGACCGGTTCCCGGCCCGTTTGAAGCCGCCGGAAATTCACCTCTGGTGTTTATACTTGCCTACAGGAAGAAGTGATGCAGAATCATTTTTACTTCTCACCCTGCAACACCAAAACTCCATAAGGGGGCAGATCTACTGTGCCGGAAAGCTTTTTTCCGGTATAGATATTGGTGAACTCCCTTTTCAGATTGAGCGCGGCCGGCTTCCGTTCATAATTGAGAACGAAGTAGTAGCGGTTTTTACCCTTTGACCGGACTGCAAGTTCGCAGCCCGGGGGGACTTCAATAGTATCCCTGTGGGGTTCCGCAATCTTGAGTTTTTCGAGAAAGACCTTCGCAGTATCCCTGTTGAAGGCCCCGCCGAAGTAGTAGACTTTTCCCCTGCCATGCCGTTTCAGGCTCAGGGCGCCTTTCCCCGCATACCAGCCGTTTTTGTATGCCGCAAGAATTTCCGTTCCGTCCAGGGGCTCAATAATATCGTTGAAGACGGCGGCTTCAATTTCCGTTCCATCCCAGTCAACAGTGATTCTGCCGTCGTCGGGAGCCACGAAACTAAAGTCGGTAATATCGGCGCCGGAAAGGTTTTGCAGGAGGCCGGGAAGCTTGTGCATGGGGCAGCGGCCGTTGGGGTCTTTGTAACCCGATCGGCAGCCCAGAACCAGAGTCCCTCCGGCTTCCACATACTGTTCCAGCAGCTTTGCGCGTTCCGCAGTCATGATTGCCGGGTGGGGATAAAAGAGAACGGGATACCGCTCCAAAAGTGAAAGAGAAGGCAGGTCCTCAGGATGGCATGAGTCCCCCAGATAGAGGTAGTCCATGGGACTGTGGCAGAGTTGAGCCGCCCGGAAGATACCGGCATCGCTTTCCTTTTCCACTATACGGTGCCAGGCATCCAGTTTGGTATCCCAGATATTGTCGTAATCCCGAACAATGGCAAAGGCCGCCTGGTATGAGGAACCCGCCAGGCCCGCCACCGACAATTTTTCTGTTTTTTTCCATAGTTCTCCAAGTTCTTCAAGACGGCGGTTGTCCCGGTTGGAGTAATCAAGAATGCCGTGCCAGTAAATCTCCGTTCCAAAAACGGCAGTACGCCAGCGGAAGAAGCTTACATAGTCCGCTCCGTGGGCGATGCTCTGCAGGGCCCAGAGGCTCATCTGAGCGGGCCGGGGGGAGGGCGCCATCATGCGGGTGTTCCAGCCGTTGGGCCCGGATTGCTGCTCCATTATGCCGAAACGTTCCTGGCTTATGGATCGCACTTCGGCTAAATTCCGGCTCCACTTGCGGTCATTAAGATCATGGCGATCCTGTGGAAACAGGGGATCTTCACTGATGCAGTAGGCGAAGTTGGGGTAAGAGTCATAGGTGTAGAAGTCAAGACTTTCCCTGTTCATCCGGTGATTATCGAGGCTCCCGAACATGCCGTTGGTAGTGATGAAGTCGCCTTTTTTCAGATGTCTGCGGATTATATCGCTCTGCATCTTTACAAAGCCCCGGGCGCTCTCCGACACAAAACGTATATAGTCCAGCACCTGATGGGGATTGACGGAATTACTCACCGTGGGCCCGGGTACACGCAGTTCAGCCCAGGCGGTATAAGTCTGGTTCCAGAACACGGTTCCCCAGGCTTTGTTCAAGGCTTTCAGACTGCCGTACTTTTCCTTGAGAAATTCCCGGAAGGCCGCAGTATCGCTGTCGGAATAAAATTCATCGGTTTCACAGTTGATCTCGTTATCGATCTGCCAGCCGATAATTGCCTTATGAGGAGCGTAATGCCCGGCAAGCTTTTCCACGATCCGGGAAGCAAAGCGCCGGTAGACCGGCGAATTGTAATTGTAGTGCCGCCGCGCCCCGTGGCGGAGCAGGGTACCGTCCATGCGGGCGTTGAGGATCTCGGGAAACTGAGTGGAAAGCCAGGCGGGAGGCGTCGCGGTGGGAGTGCTGAAGATTACCGCCATGTCTTCGGCAAGGGCAAGATCGAGAAATCTGTCCCAGAAACTGTAATCAAAAACACCTTCGGAAGGTTCTGTTATGTTCCAGGCAAATTCGGCAATGCGGATCGCTTCGATACCGTGCTTCTTCATCCTGCGGAGGTCGTCTTTCCGGAGGCTTTCGTCCCAGTGTTCAGGATAGTAACAGGTTCCAAGTAAAATTTTGTTTCCCAGCAGGATCTTTTCCATAAGGGCTACTCCTTTATTGCGCCGGCGGTGAGACCCGACATGAAGAATTTTGAAGCCATCAGAAATACAATCAAAAGAGGCAAAACAGCACAGGTGCTGGCAAGCATCAGGGCGCCATAATCCGTTCCCCGGTCTCCCACCATGGTTTTGAGCATTATGGGCAAGGTGTGTGTCGCCTTCCGTCTGAGGATCATCATGGGGGCCACGAAGTCATTCCATACATTGACAAACTGCATAATTCCCAACGATGCGTAGGCCGGAAGAATTACCGGAGTAACAACATGGAAGAAAAGAGTCCACTCACTGCAGCCGTCAATGCGGGCGGCATCAAGGATCGATTGCGGTACATTTCTTGCGCAGTACTGGCGCATCCAGAAAATACCGAAAGCATTGGCGGCGCTGGGGATAATAAGAGCCTTGAAATCGTTGATCCAGCCGAATTTCGACATAAGCCAGAACCAGGGAACGATACCCGCCGTCCAGGGTATCATCATGGTTACAAGGAGTATACCGAAGAGCTGTTTTTTAAAACGGAAATTGTGCATGGCAAAGGCATAACCTCCCATGGAACAGAAAAGCAGCACCAGTACGGTATTGCTTACCGTAACAATAATGCTATTCAGATACGACTGGAGGACGTTGACAATTCTGTTCATGACCCGCAGATTCGACTGAATGTTTGAACCGAACCATATCACCGGAGGATACGAAAAAATCTTGTTGGTGGGCAGGGTTGCGTAGATAAACATCATGTAGAAAGGCATGATCATGGTAAAAGCAAGAAGTATCAGAATAATGTAGAGCGTTCCTTTTTTCCAGACATCAAAAAAACGGCTCAGTATGATCAGCGCCGCAATGACGGCGGCAAAGGATAATAAAAAAATCTGCATCATCTGGGTTTTCCTCCTTTCAGTTCACGTTCCTCCAAAAGAGAAGTCATCGTAAATGAGATGATTATGATCATGATGGTGATTACATAAGCGCATGCCGAAGCATAACCGTAAGCGTTCCCTCCCTGAGGCGCCTTGTTAAGAAGATACATCATAAGCGTCAGGCCGCCGTTGTTCTGTCCGCCGGTCCAGCTTGAATTGGTAAGGATGAAAGGTTCTGTAAAGAGGTTGAACATACCGATGCTGGACTGAATGAGGGTAAAAAGTATGATAGGTTTGAGGAGGGGAACGGTTATTCTGAAAAAAATACCCGTATGTCCGGCTCCGTCAATTGTTGCCGCTTCATAAATATCCGTACTGATGCCCTGCATGCCGGCCAGATAAATAACCATGTTCCATCCTATCCACTTCCAGGAGAACATGACAATTACCGCAACTTTGATAAGAGACCCATCGCCGCCCAGCCAGTTGATGGGAGCTTCGCCGAGAAGTTTTACAAAGAAATTGATCAAGCCGTAATTGAAACCAAAAAGACCCTGAAATATTATTGAGACTGCCACAGCGCTGGTAACCATGGGCATAAAAAAGATCGTTTTGAAAATATTTTGAAACCGTATAAGTTTGGAATTGAGGATATAGGCCAGCACAAGGCCGCCGCCGAGAATCGGAATATGGGATATGATCCCCATGATGAGCGTATTTACCAGCGCCTTTCTGAAAAGAGGGTCGATAAAGAGATTGAAGTAGTTTTCAAGTCCCAAAAAATGCATTACCGAAAGGCCGTCCCAGCGGAAAAAACTGATATAGAATCCCGATATCATGGGGAATATGCCAAAGGTAAGAAAAAGAAGGTAGAAGGGCGCTATATAGATATATGCGACAAGGCTTTTCTTTTTTTCGGTGGACAGTATGCGCTTTTTATTCAACAAAACAAGATTGGCTGTATTCATAATTTCTCATCCTTAGGAAAATGTAAAAAAGGGTATCCGGAAAGCAACCGGCTTTTCGGACACCCTTCCCTCAAAATTATGCATGTTTTTCAAAATTCACATTTTGAAAACACTTTTTGTCAATCCGTCCACACTCCGGCATCCCTGAGAGTCTGAATCTGCTGGCGCCTGAGTTCCGCAGTACCGGTGTCAGCTTCCTGGGCGATGAATTTCTTTAAGCCCTGCGCATCCATGCCCTGTTCGATACCGGTACTGATAGCATTGCTGAAGGTGCCTTCAACACTTACATCCATGATGGTAGCGTAAATAGGCCTGTCAAGACCTTCGGCCATCTGTTTCCAAAGGGCCCTGGTTTTCTGACCGCCAAAGTAGGGATCCGGCTCTTGATAAATAGGATCGTCCCACGCGGGAATATAACTGGGGAAATAATCTACAGCTTTGAAAATATCGTTCTGACCTTTTGTAGTACACATCATGTATTCCATGAAAGCCCAGGCTTCCGCAGGATACTTGCTCTGGGTTGGAATGGCCATGAAGGAACCGCCAAGGTTCATATCCTTGATGCCGCCGGGCAGTACTGTGGCGCGCCAGTTGCCGGTGCCGTCAGGATCGAAGTCATCTTTCAGGAAGCCGCCGAACCATGCGCCGGTAATAATGGAAAGAACACCGCCATTATCAACAGCGGCAACGCCTTCGGCGCTCCACAAACTTGCATTCATGTCAAGTTTGCTTTTCCTCATTTCAATGACCGCGTTGAGACATTCAATATCTCCGGGCCTGTCCTGCATGAGATTGAGTTTTTCATCAAAGAAATCCCTGTTATGGAAATATTCCATGTACAGATCCGGAGCCGAGTGAAGGAGCCATCGCTGACCGGGAATGTTCACTTTCTTTGCAAGATCCAGCATACCTGACCATGTACTGGTGAGTTCCGCAACTTCTTCAGGTTCGGAAGGGAGCCCCAATTCCCTGAAAACATCTGCCCTGTAGAAATATGTTGAAGGTCCGATATCCCAGGAGAAGGCGACCATCCGTTTCTTGTCCGATGAATACGCCTGATTCCATTTAAGGCCGACAAAATCATTCTTGTAGCGCTCCGCGTTATAGGGGGCGTCCAGCAGATTGATAAATGCCTGTGAATCCCGGTATTGGGCAATATAGGCCCCTTCGATCATCGCCACATCCGGTGCGCCCTGTCCCGCGGCCAGTGAAGTCTGCAGAGCCTGATGATACGCGGCGGTTTCAGCCATTTCTATTTCTACGGTGATATTGGGATATTTCTCGTAGAAACCGGGAAGCGCCCCCTCGAAACCCACATCCGCCGAAGGCCAGCCGCCTACCACAATGGTTACCTTTTTGGCGGGACTCTCACCCGCCGCGGCCCCGCCGTCTTTCTTGGAACAACCCAGGGCCGTGATGCTGACAATGATTGCCAGAGCCAAAAGAAATTTCTTCATACTTTCCTCCTGATTGGTTTTGATGTGATATGATATCCGGTATCAAAGATGAGACCGGAAAAATCCTGTTTTGCGCTATATTGTATGGGGAGAAAAAAGATATAGGTGATGAACTTTTTCCGCAGCCTGGTTGATTTTGAGGGAAACTCTGACAACAGTTTCCATGCGAAAGACAGACTACCAGTAAAAATCGGGGGGGGGGGGGGGGGGGTTTTTAACAAAATTCGGCCCAGATTATTAAAATGCCAAAAAAA
>JAISCR010000083.1 GCA_031265435.1 Treponema sp. | reverse complement strand
CTTTTTTTCAGGCCCGATTTGCCAAACTTCGTGTCCTCTGTGTTTAAACATTCTTCCTCTTTTTTTCCGAAGAGGAAGAAAAAACCACAAAGTCAAATAAGTTGAAAAAGTTTTCTACTTTGTCATTTACTTCTGTCCCTTCTTTTACTTCTTCGACTTTGTGGTAAATTTCTTTTTCTTCACTTTGGCGGTAAAATTTTAATAGTTACCGGGCTAATATTTAACGGCCGTGATAGTGATTTCGTCATTCGCGGTATCCATTTCCAGCGTTACTATGAGCGTATTCACGCCCAGGGTTGTCATAAAAATATCTTCCCTGGCCTGCGTGGCGGAAGTGCCTGTCGAAGTGAAAGGAGATCCCAGCCGGGCAGTGAACTGGCTCAACAAATCTTCATAGGCCGCGGGATTAATATTGTTCAGCGTTACCGATAACAGGGCGGGACTTTCGCTTTCGGTCACGTCGCCCACCGTAGTCCCCGCGGGCTGGGTTAAGCCTGAAAGGTCAAAGACCGTCCACCGGCTGTTATCGGGCCAGACGGCAAAGCCACTGGGGTCATAGGGTTCTATGGACAGTATTAACACTCCGCTTCCGTAGGTCAGGGTGAGGGTAAAGTTCGTACCTGAATACGTATAGGCAAGTTCGTAGATACTGTAGCCGGATCCGCTTGAGGTCGTGGGAGTGCCTCCGAGTACCGTACATTGGCTGACCAGATTATCGAAGGCCGCTGTACCAGCGTTTTGAAGATAGACAAGCAATGTTCCTGACGAAACAAAGGCGGTGTAGACCGCGGTTCCCGAAGGCTGGGTTAGTCCCGAAGAAAGGCCGTAACTTTGCCATGTCGCGGCCGGAGGCCATACCGCCGTACCATCGCCGGGAGTAAGCGGCGGAGAAAGATTCACCGTAACCGTATATATTTTTTCCTGTCCGTTTTCCGCCCTTACCGTAAGTGTCTGCGGGGAACTGAAATCAAGGGGCGTTCCCGGCGCGGGGCTTATGGAGGTTCCGGTATGGGTTGCCGTAAAATTCATGGCAGTAAGGTTTGTCCCGAAGGGAACGGAAACATCTATCATGGTGGAATTGGGAACCATTACGCCTTCGGCGGACACCGGGCTTGTTATGGCAAACCGTATCAGGTCGTTACCCCTTGTGTCGATAGCGACAGGTATTTGAAGGACGGTTGTTTTGCCGCCCTCAATGACCACCGTTCTCGTACCGCTGCCGATGGTTTGGCCTGCGGTGTTGAGAATTGTTACCGTTACCGTCCAGTCCCCCGCGTCCAGAGGGATGGAGAGGGACACTCCGGCCCCACTCTGCCGGGTAATCCTGCCGCCGGGGCCGTCACATTCGATACGATAACTCAAGGTAGCGGTAAAGGCATCGGATACCGCCGCTCTGACCTCCGGGCCGGGAAGGGCGATAACAAGGGTTCCATAATCCCCATTTCCGGGTAAGGAGCAGGAAAAAAACAATGCCCCCGAAAAGAACAGGGCCGCTATGACCGCTGTGGTTATAACCGTAGATTTCAACCTTTTCATATATACCACCTATGGAGCAGGTTCAAGGATAACCCTCAGATCCAGAGACCCCTGAGAATTTACCGGCGCCGATCCGCCGCCCGGAGCCACGGGCCCCGTTTCCGTTCCCGGAGGCAATGCCGGTGAGAGGGCCGCCGCCTTTTCTTCCACCGGCGCACTCACCGTGGAACTGATCTCGTCTACCGAACTGGTCTCCCCCTCCCGGACCAGGGCCAGGGAACCCGCAGCGCCGGCAAATTCCACCCGGCCCTCGGTAACACTGATGTTTACCGTATCAAAATCAAAAACCGTTCCCCGGACGGAAGCGGTTGCTATCGGAGAGCGCACGGTAAAATCGACCTTCCCCCCGGACGGAGGCCGGACTTCCGCCCGTACCCTGCCGATTCGCAGGTACACATTGACCTGTTCGTTTCCCTGCCGCTCAATGATTTCTTCCAGACTCAGCCGGGTAAGGGGTTGTATAACAATCGTGGAATTTCCCAGGGCGAGGATCGCGGTGCTCCTGAAGCCCGTGGAAACAAGCGCCGCCCGTTCAATCGTCATGCCTTCCCCGGCGGGAATCCACTCCGCGCTTCCCGGCGTCATGACTTCAACCCTGCCGCTCAGTTCCCGCAGTATCGCCTCCGGCTCTTGTCCCGGTGTCTGCGCCGTAATGCCCACCGCCGTAAAGACAGTGAACAACAAAGCGTTCAAATATTTCATATTCATTCTTCATTCCTTCTAAAAAGAAACCGTCAGCCCTGTCGAAACCAGCCACTGTACCGGCGCCCCGGAAGGCAGGGCGTTTCCCATGCCGGGGAAAAAGGCCCCGCCTCCGGCCGTCAGCGTTATATCCATTACCGGCGCCCAGTTTAGAGATCCGTAGAGTTCCCCGCCCAGAGCCTTGTTGTCCGTGCCGCTGTCCGCGCGGTTGGCGAGGAAAAAATATCGTCCGTCCAGAACCAGGGACAGGTTTTCATAGGGTCGAACCGTATAGGCCGTGCGAAGAACCATCAACCCTGAAAGACTGGAATTCAACACATTCCCCTGACTTATCGAGCTTACCGGCAGGAAGGGGCCCACGCCTCCGCTCTCCCCATCCATAACGCCGGAACCCCAGCGGAAGCCCAGGGATACCATGTCCCGCAAGGCCGTGGGAAGATACCAGTCGGCGTTGAGAAGCAGGGCAAGACCGGTTTCCGTGTCCGCTTCGGCCTGTTCCTCCAAACCCAGAACGCCACCGGAGTTTATGCTGAAAACCGGCAGCGGCGAAAAGAGAAAGCGCAGGGAAAGGTATTGGGTATGAAGCCGGTCGTCTTCCCCGTTGAGATCAAACTGGGCCAGACCGTTCAGGTACAAACCGTGGGGGCTACCCGCCAGCGCCGGATCCTCCCATGAAATCGACGCCAGCACACGGCGGGAGGCGAAGTAGGTGGCGGCAGCGTTTTCCCATTCAAAGGGCTTTTGATAAGCGGCGCTATCCGAGGCGGTCATATAAATATCAGCCGTGTCTTTGTAGAGTAAGCCCGTATAGTAGCCTCCGGCGGAGAGACGGCTTCCTCCCAATGCATAGGAAACCGAGAACCCGTCAAAGAGGCCCGTGGCAACAATGTTGTTGGGGTCGCTGAACCGGACCCGTCCTATTTCCAGGCCGAGACGCGGCAGAGGCCGCCAGGCAAGCATAAACCGGCACAGTTCCGGCAGGGGGAACCATTCCTCATGCTCATAGCGCAGGGAAAGGTCCGCCGAAAAGTAGAGGTCGATGTTTTCATGCGGGGAGGCGGAAATCCAGGGCCCCAGGGTAAAGGCACAGGCCGTACCGGTCTCCTCCCCCGCCCCTTTCCATTCGGGGTTTATCCGGAAGGACGCGCCGAAATCGGCGCCAAAGACGCTGCCGGAACCGAAAAGCAGGAGAAAAAGTACGAGGATGGACTGTAACCGCTTCATCACAGATACCTCCGGCTGCCGGACCGGTCAGGATCATGGCGGTCCAACACCCTGCCCAGGATACGCAGCAACCGTTCCCCGGAAACGGTCAACGCCGGATCGTTCCGTCCCTGGATGAATTTGCGGTGGACAAGTTCCCGGTAGGCGTAACGCGGGCCGGGAAAGAGGGTGTAGAACAACCCTCCTTTCATGTCAAAGGCCCCCATGATAAGGAAGGCCAGGCCGCCCAGCCGGACAGCCCCGCCCGGCTCCACGGTTTTGGGCAGCAAACCCCTGGCCCGGGCCTCCGCAAAGGCCGTTTCCGGGGAAACATCCTCCCCGGACAAGCCCGCCGCGGGAAGAACGATCATCGCCGCCTCGGCGTAACTTACCCCGGCACTGTCCAACAGCGCGTCCAGCCGTTCCGCGGTCTGGGCGGACAGGAAGGCCGGGATGACAAAAAAGAAACACAGGACGGTACGAAAACAGTTTGCGTTCATGATTCTCTAATTTCCGCCGCCCGTGCCCAAGTTGTTGCGGACATAAGCGTCGTTATTTCGAAGTATCCATACCGATTGGTGATATATAACCGCCGCTGTTTCTATTGCCATTCCGTTTTTATTTTGATACCCAGCAAGAAACGAATAGTATTGCTCCCACTGAGAGGAGGACCAGGTATTGGGATTGGACGGCAGATTCCAACCCTTCAGGTAATTCATACCTTCAACAAACTCCGCGAACCCCTCCGGATCGTCGGAATATTCTTCCAAAGCCGCGGTTTTTGCCGCTTCTTTTTGCGCCTGGCTGAAACCACCGCCGCTATCATCGCCGTTCCCATCGCTGCCGTTCTCATTTCCACTTCCGCTTCCGTTTCCACTGGTGCTGCTTCCGGTACCGGTGTCGCACCCTGCCAGTGTGAATATTGCCATCAATAACAAAACGGCAATCCCAAAAAATGTTCCATGTTTCCTTTTCATGGTGTTTACTCCTTGCGGTTTTATGTCCCGCCTGACAATGTTTATGTGTACCGCATGTGCGGATTACGCCCTTGCCGACACCCCGATGGGGGCGTTACAGGAGATGGAGCCTCCCGTAGAGAGCATTTATGGGTTCCCCCACATTGCTTATTTCTCCATTACTCACGGTTCATTCCTCATTACAAGATCTGTCCAGGCAGCGTGTTCCGCCAGATAGGTTTCCAACCCGCGGCGGACAAGCTCCTCGGACGCCCGCTCTACGTCAATGTTTTGACGGGCCGCAAGTGTTTGAATCTGTTCTTTGAGTCCTTTGCGGACGCTGACTTCCATATAGTCCTTCAAGCAAAGCTTCTCCTTTTCCATGTCATAATATTAGACTACACTTGTAGTCATGTCAATCGTCTTATAAAAATACCCGCCGCCGCTGTTTTTTGTCCTCCCTTTGTAGTACATTAGGTATGGAACGAGGAACCATGCCCAGACGAAAAGACGAATCCGGCAACACCGAAACTCTCAGGATACGCATATCCCCCGAATTGAAGGGGCTTTGCAACGATGCCCGCCTGGCCGGGGCACACCGGCGCATGGCAGAATCGTCATTTGTCGGGTATTTAATCGAGATCGGCCTCGAAAAATACCGGGCCTCCATCCTTCCGCTGGAACAGGGGCAAGAAAATCCGTAAAAATTGAAGGCGGAGGCCTGTAGGGATACCGCAAACCGCATGGTTTGCCTGACAATATTCGGCGTTTCGCCAAGTACCGCTCTCAGACTTATCATATTTCTGTCATTTTTTAGTTCTTCAAAGCTATTAGTTCTTCAAAGGAATTGACAACTTCCGTAAGATAAGTTAAATACTATTTTAAAGGAAGTTTTATCTTTCATAGAAACGATAACGTTCAATTCAGTAGCATTCTGTAAGTCCTACCGCATTAGGGAATTGGAGCGGAAAATTCCTCAAGTCTCTGATCCCAATGCTGATAACAGCCCCACAATGGCCTAACGGCCCTTATTACTTGATGTTTTTTATCATTATTTTTTCAGTAAACTATTGCCTTTTCGACAAAAAATAGGCATATTTAGTATATGGAAATGCAGACAGTATACGGCCCGGACATAAGAAGGCCGCTGTTTGCAGTCCGAATACGAATTATAGCGCAGAGAGAACGTACCGCGTTGTTTTGCTTGACAGCTTGTATTCATCCGGCGGTTATGTTTTGCGACGAGTCTTTCACCACCTCCTCTCTCTGCGCTTTTTTATTCCTTCCCCGATCATTCCGGCACGTTTATGTTCTCTCTCTTTATTCCCGGACAGAGGAGATCCTCTTCAGTCAGTTTCTTACATTCCAGAAAACTTAAATCACGCAGGTAACAAAGAAAGATCCTGGGTTCCAGGTCTGAAAAGGCCGGAGAGGCCGCCCGGTATGCGGCAAGCTGGATCCGGTGAAGTTCCGGGTCTCTGTAGCGGTCGGTTTTGAAATCCACGATGACGCAATGGCCTGAATCTTCAAAGATCAGATCCATGATCCCTTTGACAAGGATCGATGTTTCGCCGTTTTTCAGGGGCAGACGGAATGCGAACTCGCTTGCCCGGCGCAAAGACGCGGAGGCTTTCCGTCCGGTTTCGCTTTTCAGGAAGTCTTCCGCCTTCGTAAAGGCTTCCTCGGCCAAAAGAGAAACCGTGCCGCCCAGCCCCGCGTTCCTGAAAAGGGAGGCGGCCTCCTGTTCCACACGACCCCGTTTTGCTTCAGGTTTTACATCAGGGGGAAATTCAGGATCAAAAAGGATCTCAATGGCCCGGTGGCAGAGAGTTCCGAAAAGGGGATGGAGATCCCCCTTGAGCAGGGATTCACAGCGGAAATCGGGAAGCTCTGAACCGCGAGGCCGCTCCGGATAGCTTTCCCTTTCTGCCGCCGCTTCCTGCAGGGCGCTGGGGCTGGTACGGATGACGGAAGGTTCCTTCGGCGTGAAGGCGCCTGTTGGAGCCTTTAAGCTGCCCTCTTCCATTCCTTTCCCGATGGTCTTTACGTTTGAACGGAGCAGAGACAGGGTCTTAGGGTACGTTTTCAGGAAGGGCAGATTATAAAACTCGCGTTTGCAGTGGGGAATATCCGGCGCCGCGACAAAACCGGCTTCCAGCAGCCCCATGAAGCTCTGTGATGAACGGGGATGTTCTACACCGAATATGATAAGCTTTTTCATGGCCCTGGTGGCGGCCACATAAAAGAGGCGCTTGAGTTCCGCGGCCTCTTTCTTTTTATTCTCTTCGTTGATGATGTTCCAGAAGTAGTTTATCGCGCTTTCCTTCCGCCGGGCCGTGTCGGACTTGAAATTCACCGCGGGGCCGTATTCGGGATGGCGGTACCAGGGTTTGCTGTTCCGTTCCTCCATGCCGGGGCTTTCCGAGAAGGGCAGAATAACTACCGGGAATTCGAGGCCCTTGCTTTTATGCACCGTCATAAAGCTGACCGCATTTTTTCCCCCGGTTATACCTTCGCTTTCCATCTTTTCGGTACTTCCCATGAGGGGGGCAAGCTCGTCGAGAAAAGCCGCAAGGCTTAAACCCCGGCTGTCCGCGTCGAGCGCGAGGCTGTAGAGGTACTCGAAATGATCCAGACCGGGCTGTTTCCCGCTGTCCGCCGCCAGAGAAGCCCGGTATCCGGTTTCGTACCAGAGCCAGGCCAGAATGACGCCTATTCCTTCCCGGTCGGCCTTTTGCCGGACTCCCTCATAAATTTCCCTGCCCCGCACATACCGGGCCCTGTCCTCTTCATCCTGAAACCAGGAGGATGGAGCCTCCGCGGGGAAGGGTTCGGGCAGGGCGTCCCGCTCCAGCATGATCCGCAAAAAAGTTTCATCTCCCACGGCGCAGAAGGGGGAACGGAGTACCGCGCCGTACGCATTGCTGTCCTGGGGGAAAAGGCAGAGCCTGAGCAGGGCATAGAAGTCGTTTGCCGGCCCTTCGGCATAGACGCCTCTGGGATCGGATGCGGTAAAGGGAATCCCCGCCTGCCGGAAGACACGCTCATAATCGGCCTGATGGGTTGTACTGCGGAAAAGGAGGGCGATATCCCCCCAGGCGGCCTCTCCGTCCTTTACCAGCCGGTACACCCGTTCAGCCGCGGCCAGGGCCTCCCCCCAGCGCCAGGGAACAGGCACGAGACTTTGTTCCGTGTCTGATTCGGTTTTTGAGTCCGGTTCTCCTTTCCGGAGAAACAACTCCACAGGCGAAACGTTTCCACCGCCCGCGCTATCCGGCCGTTTTTCCGTTTCCTTTTCGGCTATATTGATTCCCCGGAAGCCGGCTTCAAATGCGTACTCCGGCCTTCCGAATACACCGGGGAAAAGTGAATTATAGAATTCGATCAATTCAGGCGTGGAACGGTAGTTGGTATTTAGTTCGAGAAAACCGCCGAGTTCTTCACTGAGGCCCCGGAAAACCGAAACATCCGCCCCCCGGTAACGGTAGATCGACTGTTTCTCGTCACCCACAAAGAAAAGCTTTTTTGCGGAAAGTTCATGCGGAAGAGGGATACGGTTCAGGGCATGGTTTTCGCTTTCCTCCGATACGAGGTACAGGAGTTCTTTCTGAAGCCGGTTATTGTCCTGGAACTCATCGATCATAACTGCCTTGATCTGTCTCTTGTAGTGATCCCGCAGCGCCAGGTCATGTTTGAGTATATCAAGCGCCAGTTCCGCCGTGTCCCTGAAACTCAAAAGGGCAAGCCGGCGTTTGGTATCCAGCAGTAATGCCGCATACTCGTCAAAGATCCTTCCCAGAACGGGGATGTCTTCACGGTAAAGCAGAGTACCGGCTATATTCCTCAGGGCCGCCGCGGATTCCCTGATCGATACAACCAACGGCCTCAATTTTTGCAATACCGGATCTTTTGCATCGGAACGGGGCATGGGAAAACCGCCTGAACAGAAAAGGGAGGCCTGTTCGATGAGGGTTTTCAGTTGATCTTTCCCGCTTTCCGCGGAAACAGGTTTCTGCGCGTTTTTCAGGGGATGGTGTTTCCCGGCCTCTTCCATCAATGTCGCGGCGGTTTTGGAGGCGGAGGCCGAAATGTCCAGAACCAGTATGCTTTCAAGATCCCGGTTAATACTTTCGATAACCCGTTCTTTTTCGGCATCCAGAAAGCCAAGCTGTTTTTCCGCCAGGGAAGCATAGGTCTCTGTGGAGACAAAACTCACTTCCCTCATACCGAAGTCCGAGAAGAGATCATCTACAATCAGGTCGAAGCTTCGTGCGGCTACAAGCCTGCGGATGGCGGGCTCTTTTTTATACCGCATGAGGATCTCCACCGCACAGTCCCTGCACGCGTCCTCACCTTCATCCATGATAAAATTGCCGGAGATTCCGTACCGGGACGCTCCTCCCCTGGTAATTGCGGCGCAGAAGGAATCGAGGGTGGAGATCCGCGCACGGTTGAAACGGGCAAGCTGTTCCGCGGCCCTGGGGTGCGTTGAAGAAGCAAGATTCCGGTAGATCCTGGCATACATCTCCGCCTGGGTCTTCCGGGTAAAGGTGAGAGTCAACACCTCCTCTACATTCAGTTCTCCTTCGGTTACAAGCCGGACATAGCGTTCCGCCAGAACCGTGGTTTTCCCTGAACCGGCGCCGGCAGATACTACGACATTTTGTTCCGCATCCCTGGCGGCAATCTGTTCGGGGTTAAGTTTTTTCATGTATCAAACCCTGTATAAACGCTGCGGCAGAGAGCGGAAACACTGCAGCTTCCGCAGTCCCTGTCCTCCATTTCAGGTACCCGGTAGTCTCCTTCATTCATGGCGGAGACAAGATCGGCAAGGATCCTGTCTACCCAGTCTATTTCACACTGATAATCTTTCCGGTTCATGGGCAGAGCGTGTAAGGAATTGGGGGGGACATCATCATTGATAACATCCCGGTATTCCCGGTTATCCAGCGAATAGAAGCGGGCCAAATTCACTTTACCGCCGCTTCCATGTTCCAGCATGTTGATGTACGCGGGAAGCTGGACATTGGCCGGAGACGTCTCTTCGTCCGCGAGAAGATCTTTCTTGTCGGGCATGAGGCCGGTTTTGAAATCCGTAAGAATATAGTCTTCTTTCGTTCTTTTGAGTACAAGATCCGCTTTCCCGGTCATGGCGAGGCCGAGCTCCGGATATTCCCTGCGGAGCGGATACTCGGGTTTGAGAACTTCCGCGCCGTCGAGAATCTCCGCGTCGGCCTCAAGATAATCTTCGAGAGCGGCATTGATTCTGTCGCGGAGCATGTCATACACCGATTCCTGAAATGCCCCCTCCCGCTGCCGGGCGTTATTCAGGGCGGTGTCTACCTCTTCATTGAGCCATTGCCTGTAGGTTTCAAGCTTTTTTTTGTCAACTTTTTTTGAATCGTTTTCAATTCTTAAAAAAAAGGCCTCCAAAATTCTGTGGTAAAGCATACCCAGATCCCGCTGGTCAATGGTCTCGATTCCGGTCTGTTTTTCCGAAATACCGAGTCCCCTTTCCAGAAGCCAGCGGAAGGGACATGAAAGGTACTCGTTAAGATCCGTGGGAGAGAGTTCAAGGTTCCCGGCATTTTTCCCAGGTTTTCGTTTGGGACTGCCGAGCATTTCCTTGAGTCTTTCCCGTAACAGAGGTTCCGCCAGGGGAGTGGAGCGAAGATCCGTTCCGCCGCTTCCCAGAATTTTTAAGCCTTCCTCCGCCTCAACGCGGAACAGGGTATTGGACGGCTCGGGGGGAAAGCTTAAAATCTCCAGAGCTTTCAGGGAAAGTTCCCCCTCCAGAGCGTTGAGGGGTACCGCGGGGCCTGCCCAGGTTTTTTTCGCGGTGCTGAATACCGTAAAGCCGCCGGAAAAAGCATAGGCGCGGGCAAAGGCCGCGGAAAGATCCCGTTCCCTGAGGCTCAAAAGCTGTTTCCTGTCTTCCCGGATTGAATCTCCCCCCGCCTCAGTCCCGGTAACAGAAGCGCTGTTCTGTCCCATGTTGATAACAAAGTGAACGAGGGGTGCAATACCAGCTCCTACCTTGTAATCGTAGATCGATACGGCCTGTTTTCCACCCTGGAATACGTACTTCCTGTCCCCCAGATAGGATTTAAAAATGCTATACACAAGACCTTTTTCCTCAAGGTTTTCCATGTCCCGGAAACGCCCCGCGGCCAGAATCAGTTCATCCAGGGCCTTCATGGATTGGGCAAGAATATTGTCGGTATCCTCATTGATACTATCCCTGTCAAAGTAGCGGTTTTCAAAGATGTGCCACTGTTTCTTGAGTCCTTCAAACGAAGCCGCGCTTACCAGATTCCGAATATCCTTTTTCAGTCGTGTATAAAAAACATTGATCTTGTCAATAGAAATAGCAAAACTGCCCCGGCAGCCCTTCAGCCTGAAAAAGGTATTTTCCCACACATCAAATTTTTCTTCCCCTGTAGAAGCCATGCAGCGGTAACGGAGTCCAAAGTCCAGCAGAGCATTGATGCTTTCCCTGTTTTTCCAGGGATAGGCCTGATCGAGAAGCAGATTCTTCATGGACTGATATGACCAGCGGTTTGAAACGCAGTCCGCAAGGCTTGAAAAGATCCGCCCTCCTCCGTACTCCGAAAGGCTTTTCCCCCCGCGAAGCAGGGCCGGTATATCCCGGCGGGCCAGATCCAGAATCAGACGTTCCGTATCGTCCGCCCCCGGATAGCTGATAATGATGTCTTCGCTCTCAAGGCCACCCTCTTCCATAAGCTGCCGGATGACAAGGGCCAGCCAACGCTGTTCCTCCGCCGCCGATTCAAAGTGGATATAGTTTCCGTCCTGTACCGCGGCCCCGTTCAGAATACGCTCCGCGGCCTGTGCTTTTTTTCCGGAAAGAATTTTCGGCGGGGCAATGTCCTTTAGCGTAATGATTCTGAGAGAAAATTTACCTTTCGTTCCTGCGGCCGCCGTCAATTCTTCCCGGTATTCCTCCCAGTCATCCGCCAGTTCCGGGAAAAAGAGTATCCAGCTTTTGTCCGCAAAGGTAAAATCCGTCCTGTTCCAGGAAGGCTCGTAGAGACTGTAGGTTCCCAGAAACGCTTCATAACGCTGCCTGATCCAGAGAAGATCGGCAAACCAGGGATCCTCCAGAAGTTCCTGCTTGCGGGGACTGCCGTTCACGCGCTTGTTAAGTCCTTCAAGGCCGGGAAGCAGGGCCGCCAGAGGAGAGACAAAAGACTCCCAGAAATTCGCATATCGGTAATTGATGAAATCCCGAAGGTATGCGGTTCCCTCCCCGGCCGCCCCCTCATTCTCCCGGAGGAGGCTGCCCGCAAACACTGTCCTGGCGGCTTTCTCCGCGGCTTCCCTGTCGTGAAAATGCAGCGCCAGGGTTTGCGCCTTAAACTCGTCCCATGCCAGAAACCGCTTCTTCGCCACGGGCTTCATACTTTCCAACGCCGCCTTTTCGAGCCAAAACCGGGCCGGTATCGCCGAGGGAAAGACAAAGTTGCAGTCCCGGTCAGGCAGGGCTTCGAGTATATATTCCGGAATGGGACAAGGGGATTTCATGTTACTTCTGACATTCCTTCCAGCGGAAACAGGAAACAAGATGATCGTTTACCAGTCCTTCGGCCTGAAGCCAGGCATAGATTATCGTGGGGCCCACAAAAGAAAACCCGTGTTTTTTCAGGTCTTTGCTGATTTTTTCCGAAAGTTCCGTGGAAACGGGTATTTCGAAAAGATCCTTCCAGTGGTTCAACACGGGCTTGCCCTCTACAAAATTCCAGAGCCATTTGGAAAAGGAACCTTCGGTTTCCGTCAATGTAAGATACGCCTGCGCGTTGCCGACGGCGCTTTCAATTTTTCTCCGGTTACGGATAATACCGCTGTCCGCCATGAGCCGCTCAATATCCTTTTTCCCGTAACGGGCGATCTTTTCGGCATCGAAGTTATCAAAGGCCGCGCGGTAAGCTTCCCGGCGTTTGAGGATCGTGAGCCAGGAAAGCCCGGCCTGGGCACCGTCGAGAATCAGGGACTCAAAAAGTTTTTTGCTTGAATGACAGGGCATGCCCCATTCCCTGTCGTGGTATTTAAGGTATACTTCGTCCTCTCCGCACCAGGAACAGCGCTGAACTTGATCAGACTTTGACATAATGATTCTCCTTCCCATATACTACTATAAAGAGGTGACTATGGCAAAGGCGGACATTGGATTGATCGGGCTTGCGGTGATGGGAGAAAATCTCGTGCTCAACATGGAAAACAAGGGCTTTTCCGTAGCGGTGTTTAACCGGACTGTTTCGAAGGTGGATGATTTTGTAAAAGGCCGGGCGGCGAAAAAGAAAATCTTTCCCTGCCATAGTATAGCAGAACTGGCCCAGGCCCTGGAAAGACCCAGAAAGGTCATGATCATGGTAAAGGCCGGGCAGGCGGTAGATGATACCATCGAACAGCTTTTGCAGGTTTTTGAACGGGGAGACGTCATCATTGACGGCGGGAATTCAAACTATCACGATACCATACGCCGAACTGCTTATATAGAATCCAGGGGACTCCTCTACATCGGTACGGGGGTTTCCGGTGGTGAAGAAGGCGCCCTTACCGGCCCTTCCATTATGCCCGGCGGTTCGCCTGCCGCCTGGCCCCTGGTCAAACCGATTTTGCAGGCCATAAGCGCAAAAATTGAAGAAGTGCCGGGTGGAACGCCTGTTCCCTGCTGCGACTGGGTAGGGGAAAACGGCGCGGGTCACTTTGTTAAAATGGTTCACAACGGCATTGAATACGGAGACATGCAGCTTATCTGCGAAATCTACGACATCATGCGGCGGCTTTTGCGTCTCTCCTACCCCCAGATGCACACTATTTTTTCCGTCTGGAATCAGGGAGTGCTTAACAGCTACCTCATCGAAATAACCAGGGACATTCTGGCCTATAACGATGAAGATGGTCAGCCTCTGGTGGAAAAGATCCTTGATGCCGCGGGGCAGAAAGGGACAGGCAAGTGGGCAGGTATTGCGGCCCTGGAATTCGGTGTTCCCCTTACACTCATAACGGAAGCGGTTTTCGGCCGCTGTCTCTCCGCCGCCAAAAAAGAAAGAGTCCGGGCAAGCAAAATCCTTACAGGGCCAAAAATTATCCCGCCTGAGAACCAGGAAGGTCTTATCGCAGACCTTAGGCAGGCCCTTTACGCTTCCAAGATCGTGTCCTATGCCCAGGGCTATCTTTTGATGCGGGAAGCGGCCAGGGAACACAAATGGAACTTAAACTACGGCGGCATCGCCCTCATGTGGAGAGGCGGCTGCATCATCCGTTCAAGCTTTCTGGGAAAAATAAAAGAAGCCTTTGAGCGCAACAGGGAACTCGAAAACCTGCTTCTCGATCCCTACTTTATCGAGCTGATAGAACAAGCGCAGGGTTCGTGGCGGAGAGTCTGCGCCGCGGCGATTGGCAGCGGTATACCTGTTCCGGCCCTGAGCAGCGCCCTTGCCTACTTTGACAGCTACCGCAGCGAACGGCTTCCGGCAAACCTTCTGCAGGCCCAGAGGGATTATTTCGGCGCCCACACCTATGAACGGGTAGACAAAACCCAGGGCCGGTTCTTCCACACCGACTGGACCGGACACGGCGGTTCCACCAGCGCAACAACGTATACTGTGTAGTGCTATTGGTCATTAAACCATGGATATACACAGCTTTTTCCCGTATAAAAACCCTCCTTCCATCGCCGTTATTGGGGATGTTTGCCTGGATCTTTACTACCTTACCGGAACCGGAGGCGCCGAAATTTCCGCGGAAACCGGGCTTCAGTCCTATTCTGTTTTTCAGTCGAAGACGGATCTCGGCGCCGCCTGTAATACCGCGGCCAACTGCGCAAGTCTGGGCGCCCGGAAAGTTGACCTTTACGGCATTGCCGGAAACGACTGCTGGGGTGGAATAGTTCTGGATCTTCTTGCCGGGAAGGGCATTGGCGTTTCGGGCATTCTTACCCAGGATGAAGACTGGCAGACCCATGTATTCCACAAGATATACCTGGGCCGGGAAGAGCTTCCCCGTTATGACATGGGGAATAACAACCGTCCCAAAAATACAACGGTGGACATTCTTTTGGAACTGTTAAAGTCCAGGCTGGGTGAATACGACTGCGTGGTTGTAAACGAACAGGTTCCTTCGGGACTGCACTCACCGTATTTTCAGGAAAAACTCGCCGCCCTCATCGAAAAAAACCGGGATAAGGTTCTCTGGTTTTCAGACTGCAGAAAACTCAACAGCCGCTATAATTTCACTATACACAAACTCAACCGCGGTGAAGCTGCCGCAATTCTGGAGGTTCAAGGTGTGCCGGCCAAAGACGCGGCGGATCCGTATTTTGCGGTAAAACGTCTCTATGAGCACTGGGGCCTTCCGGTGGTGATTACCCTGGACAAAGACGGCGCCCTTGCCCAGGATGAATCGGGTTGTTCCCAATTCAACAGCCTTCATTTTACAAAGGAAATCGACATAGTTGGTGCGGGGGACGCATTCCTGGCCGGGCTTGTTACCGCCCTGGGAGCGGGGCTTCCCCTCAAAGACGCCGCCCTCATAGGAACTTTTTCGGCCGGAGTTTCCCTGGGGAAACTTTTTGAAACCGGCCATCCTACTGAGGAAGAGGTCATAGCCCTGGCAGAAGAAGGGGACTTCAACTACAATTCCCGCCTTGCCCGGGATGAAAGCCTTGAGCGTTTTTCCGGCGATACGGAAATTGAAATTATTGCCAATGATTCTATGCCTGCCGGAGGGCGCCGCTCTTATCCTGAAGCGGCAATTTTCGATCATGACGGCACTATTTCGGTTTTGCGCCAGGGCTGGGAAGAAGTGATGTACACCGTAATGATTGACGCCGTCCTGGGCAGGATAAGCCGTTCCGGTTCTTCAAAGAAAAGTGATGTTCCAAAAGCGGAAGAACTCTCCCGCATAGGGGACGCCGTTTCTGTCCTCATCGAAAAAACCACCGGTGTTCAGACCCTGGCCCAGATGTACCGGCTGCGGGACATGGTTCTCTTATTCGGGAAGGTAAAAAAAGAAGACATTCTCTCTCCCGAAGAATACAAGGCTGTTTACAATCAAGCCCTTCTTGCCTCCATGGAAAAACGCCTTGCCGGCCTTGAATCGGGCAGGCTTTCAATAGAAGACCTCACCGTCAAGGGAGCCGTGGACTTTCTCAAAAAACTCGCCGCGGCCGGAACAAAGCTCTACCTCGCCAGTGGTACCGACGAAGAAGACGTCCGCCGGGAAGCCGAGCTTCTCGGTTACGCCGGGCTTTTTAACGGCGGTATACGGGGTTCCGTGGGGGACATCAAAAACGATCCGAAAAAGATCGTCATACGGAACATCATCACCGAAATCAATGCCGCCGGGCTTAAAAATTCAACCGAGCGGGAAACGAAGTTTCCTGCCGGCCAGGGTCAGGTTGTGGTTTTCGGCGATGGCCCTGTGGAAATGCGGGAGGCGAGAAAAGCCGGCCTCTTTGCCGTGGGCGTACTGAGCGACGAAAAGCGCCGCTATGGCCGCAATGCGGTCAAGCGTGAACGGCTGATCCTCAGCGGCGCGGATGTACTCATCCCCGATTTTTCCTGGGCCGGTGAACTTGCCCGTCTCTGTGGCTGGGAGTAAAAATGAAATTCGATCGTTCCCGGATTACCAGCAGCCCCATAAAAGAACGGTACAGCAAAGTTGAAATTGAGGCCGCCGCGGAAGAGGCGGAAAGGGGCACTGTTCCCCCGGCTCTGGCGGAAGAGGCGGAAAAAATCGCCGGTGAAATAGTCGCCGCCCGTAAAAAGGGCGCGTCGGTTATCTGCGCCTCGGGGGCCCACGCCATCAAAAACGGCCTGGGACGGCTTCTGGGCGTCATGCTGAAAAAAGGCTGGTTTACCCACCTGGCGGCCAACGGCGCCGCGGTGATTCACGACTGGGAATTCGCCTTCCAGGGGAAGAGCAGCGAAGACGTACGGGAAAACATCGCTATCGGCCGCTTCGGTACCTGGGAAGAGACCGGCCTTTACATCAATCTGGCCCTGGCGACCGGCGCCTGGGAGGGCCTCGGTTACGGCGCCTCTGTAGGCTCCATGATCCTGAAAGACGGCCTTCTCATCCCCGAAAGGAAAGAGCTTCTCGATGCCGCCGGAAATTTTCTAAAAGCGGAAAATAGCGGCGGCGCCGATGGAGCGGCCCGGGCGTCTGCGGCTCTGGATTTTTACGAGCTTATCGAAACACTCAATATTCCCCCGGGTTTTCTTTCCGTAAAGCATCCCTGGAAGTCCTACAGTGTTCTTGCCGCCGCCGGTGAAGCGGGAAGACCCTTCACCTGTCATCCCATGTTCGGTCACGATATTATTTACACCCACCGGGCAAACCGGGGGGCGGCTGTGGGCCGCTGTGCCGAACGGGATTTTCTGGAATACGCTGCCGGCGTGGAGAAGCTGCAGGGCGGGGTTTATCTTTCGGTGGGCTCGGCGGTAATGTCGCCCATGATTTTTGAAAAAGCCCTTTCCATGGCCAGGAATGCCGCGGGTGGAGCGGGCACTATTCGGGACTGTGCCATTCATGTGGCGGATATTCAGGAGTCATCATGGGATTGGTCAAAAGGAGAACCTCCCATGGACAACCCCGCCTATTACCTCAGGTTTATGAAGACCTTTAACCGCATGGGCTGTCCTGTTGATTACATTCAAAGTGACAACCGGTATTTCTTCACCGCCCTGTACCGGGTCCTTGAAAAAAAGGCATAAAAATTCTCTTTTCATTGAAGCAATTCACAGCAGCGCACCCTATAAAAGGCGGAGGTTCATCATGAACAAACTATTTGGACTTGGCCTATTGACGCTGATCCTGTTCTTTCCCGCCTGCTCCTGTTCCACCGGGGAGTCGCTTATCGAAGAGGCGGTTCCGGCAGCGGGCAGTTCGGGGGGAAGTTCCCTGTCTCCGGTGTTTATCGACTGTAAACCTGTGTCGGGTCTCGAGATCGACTTTCAGTTTTCAATGCCGGTAAAGCTTGTTTCCCTTAATTTTTCTCCGGCATTAAAGGTCGAAGCCGCCGTTGAAGGAAAGGTACTCCAGGTAATGCTGCAGGAAGCGGCTTCTCCCGGAGACAAATTTACTGCGGATCTTTTGGTGGAGGACGAATGGGGTAATACCCTCAATGTTCTTATTCCTTTCCGGGCCCGGAATGACCGGATTCCGTCTTTTCTCATTACGGAGATACGTACCGAATATTCAAAACCCAAGGCTGAATTTATCGAACTCCATACTTTGTCTGAGGGCGACATGGGGGCGGTACGGCTGATGATTGCCGGTTATACCAAAAGGCCGCTCGTCTACGAATTTTCCCGGATGGAAGTAACCGAAGGGGAATATATCCTCATTCACCTGAGGAAGATCGAGGCTGCCTCTCTGGATGAACTGGGTTCCGATCTGGAAGAATCACCCGGAACCGACGCTATAGCGGGAGCCAGGGATATCTGGATTCCCGGAACAGAGAAACTGATCCACAAAACCGATGCGATTTATTTTCTCGATCAGGATGATAAGGTAATAGACGGTATAATGCTCAGTGAAAATCCCGATGCGTGGTGGTCAAAAGAACATTTTGTCGAGGCGGCGGAATTCCTCCACAAACAGGGAGCCTGGAAATCGGCATCGGGAAAGATTCCCGGCCCACAGGACGCGGTAATAAGCTACAATCTTAAAACCGCCATGACCCGAAGCCTGTCCCGAATCGAAACGGCGGCGGACACCAACACTGCGGCAGACTGGTATATTTGCGCTACCGGAGCGGCTACCCCCGGAGGGCCGAACAACCCCAAGCGTTTTGAGTAGTTTGCGGAGGCTTTTTCAATATACCCGGAAAAGAAACTATCTTACACGAGATCCTTGAAAAGGTTTTCGATGGCGTTCTTGGGGAGGGCTCCTACCTGCCGGCGGACGGGGTTTCCCTTGTCATAGACAACCAGCGTGGGGATGGAGACCACTCCATGACGGCCGGCAAGCTCTCCCTGTTCGTCTACATTTACCTTGCAAATCTTGACTTTTCCCTCATATTCACCGGCAAGCTGATCAATGAAGGGGCCTATCATCTTGCAGGGGCCGCACCAGGAAGCCCAAAAATCAATCAAAACCGGTACAGGAACATTGAGAACTTCCGTCTCAAAATTATCGTTTGTTAAATCTATTCCGTTACTCATGCTTTCAGTATACTGGAAAAATGGCAAAACCGGAAGAGCTAAGCTTAAAAACCGAATCCACCATGAAACGAAGTCTCACGCATAAACTTGAACTTCTGGCTCCCGCGGGTTCCCCCGAAGCGCTTGACGCCGCCATCGGCGAAGGGGCCGATGCGGTATATCTGGGGCTCAAAAGCTTCAATGCCCGGATGAGGAGCGCCAATTTCGCCTTTTCCCAGTTTGAAGGGGCCCTGAAAAATATTCACCGCATGGGAAAGAAAGTCTATGTAACGGTAAATACGGTTTTTGAACAGCGTGAAGGAGACCGGATGTACCAGCTGCTCCGCTACCTTTCCGGCATTGGGCCCGATGCCCTCATTGTACAGGACTTTGGAGTCCTCAAGATGGTACAGGATAATTTTCCTTCCCTAAAGCTCCATGCTTCCACCCAGATGAACATTGCCTCCGGCCGGGGAGCCAATGCCCTCTCGCGTTACGGAGTTTCCCGTGTAGTCCTTGCCAGGGAACTCGGTCTGGAAGAAATCCGGAATATCCGGGCCAATACCAACCTTGAACTGGAATGTTTTGTCCACGGCGCGCTGTGTATCTCGGTTTCGGGACTCTGCCTTTTTTCAAGTTATCTGGGAGGGAAGTCGGCCAACAGGGGTATGTGTACCCAGGCCTGCCGCAGAATTTACCGGCAGGATAACGAACAGGGATACTACTTTAGTCCATCAGATCTTGAACTTCTGGAAAAGATCCCCGATCTGGCACGTGCGGGTGTAGGCTCCTTCAAGATTGAAGGCCGCATGAAAAGCGCCGAGTATGTGGGGGCGGTAACTGCCGCATACCGCCGTATAATCGATGCGGTGCTCAATTCAAATCTATTTGATTCGATAAATACCGATGGTATGTTAAAAAACGATGGTGTCGAAAATGCGATCCATGAAGCCCGAAATATTCTGAAAAACGATTTTGCCCGTTCCAAGACCAGGTATCTGTTTGAATCGGACTCGCCAAAACCTGAAGCGATAGATTGGCTTAATCCGGCCCAGAGCGGAGGAACAGGCATAAATTTGGGGGCAATTCTCAAAATAAAAGGTTCCGGAGAAAAAAGACGGGCCCTCCTTGGCCCCGGAAACGGAACTCCGATGCCTGCTGCCGGAGATTCCATCCGGCTTCACAAGGCCGACGATTCCATGCGGCTCTCCCATAAACTTACTTCTGTTGAAGAAGCGGATGAACAGGGCCAATCATACTGGCTTTCTGTGCCCGAAGGATTTGAAACAGGGGATTTGGTTTATCTGACACAAACCAGGACGATGTCAAAGCGTTATGCCCAAGTGATTCCCAGGAATCTGGATCCCTATAAACGGAAACCCGGACAGGAAAGCGCCCCGCCTGCTCAAACCAAAGAAAACAATCCCGGGAATGTTTTACCGGAACATGCTGCCGGAAGGCGAATGGGTCAAAGTTCTTTACCGGCGGGTTTCTATGTTGTGGTTTCCGGAATAGAAGATATGTACATTGTACAATCAGATAAACCGGTCAAGCTCATTCTTTCCCTGAACCGGAAGACCTTTGCCCGTCTTATCGAAAATAAACAGCCCCTGCCTTTCAAACCGGAAGAGATCATCCTGACCCTGGATCCTTTCTTTCCTCAATCGGAAGAAGCCTTCCTTGGCGAAGCCGCGGCTCTTCTTTCGGGAAAAGGGTACCGTTTCTTCATGTTGAATAATCCGGGGCATTTTTCCCTGTTCCGGGATACCGGGGCCGGAAAGGTTCTTATCGCCGGGCCCTGGCTTTATACATTTAACCGCTGGGCGGCGGCCTTTGTATCCTCTCTGGGGGCAAGCTATGTTGTCTCGCCGCTGGAAAACAACAGGCAAAACCTGGAAAAAACCATGGAAAGAAGCATCCGCTCATCGGTTTTTGTGCCGGTCTTTGCCTGGCCGCCCCTCTTCCGTATCCGTTCCGATCTGGGAACGCATTACGGCTTTGGAGAATTTGCGGGCCTTAAGGATGAACTGTTTTCCCTGAAAAGCAACAATGGCGGAAAGGAAGATCCAAGCGGTTCGTTTGTAATCCCCGAACAACCTTTTTCCATTGTGGACAAGATACCCTTCCTCATGGAAGCGAATTTCCACCGTTTTATATTTGATTTTTCACTCACGGGCCATAGCCTGAAAAAAAAGGATTACAGGGACATAATGAAGGCGGCAAAAAAAGGATTGTCCCTGCCCGGGTGCAGCCGCTTTAACTGGAAAAACGGCTTCTACCAGGAAACGGAATACCCCGCGGAAAAGGAGATGAAGGGCCGCGGTACGCCGGGAAAACCCGGACCCGGCATTCCCTCCATCTCCAAAACCTCTAAAAGTTAACTACTTCGTCCGGAAAAGGAGTAGGATTCTCTTCGTACATCTCCTCGAGGCGGGGATTGTAGTCCATGGGCACCTCTTCGGGGAGACGGATCTGGCTTCCCGCAAGTTCGGAGACTTCTTCCGCCAAAGCATCGCCGGTACCGGGACGGGCCTCTTCCTTTTTGAATTCGGGACGGAATTCCACATGTTCGGCGACGATGGTAATCCTGGAACGGGGTTTCCCGTCCGATCCATTCCAGCGCTGCTGCTTGAGCCGGCCTACCACCCGGACTCCCCGGCCCTTATGCCCCAGGTTATAGCAATTGTCCGCCAGCTTGGCCCAGGTTTCCACGTCAAAAAAACTCACCTCCTTTTCCAGTTCCGAATCCTGTCTATAGTAACGGTTGGAGGCAAGACTGAAGGTACAAACCGGAGTTCCTTTTGGAGTGGAACGGTAGAGAGGATCCCTGACCAGGTTACCTTCAATCAGAATGGAGTTGAGATTATTCATAGCTGCTCCCTTGGAGGGCTTTACCCTCCCATCATGCACACATTCGGCAGCACAGGCTGCCGGCCGCAGACAAATTTCTGCGTCAGCTATATATATGGTGCGGAGATGCAAGATGCTTCAATGAAAACAAAAAAATTACAAAAAACTGCCGGAAACAACTCAGCGCTTTATATGTCTCAGAAGCTTGACTGTATAAAGTTCAATGTAAATTCTTAGATCATCCTGATCTTTGATGCTTTGCAGGGTAGGATTGCGGGCTATCAAGGCGAAGGCCATCTTTTTTATACTATCCGGGCTGATGATTTTCCTTTTCTGTGTCCGGGAAAGCGAGCGCAGACAATCCCGGATCAGGGAACGGACATCCTCTATCAGATTTTGCCGATTTTCTCTGCCGATAAGCCTCACCCAGCGGCTTTCAAGTTCGGAAAGATATGATTCCAGGGTATACTCTGCCGGTACAAGCCGCATTTCAATTTTTCTGGCGGTATTCCGCATCTGCCTGGAAATATCTTCCGTTTCCACCAAAGGTTCATCGCCTGCCTTTTCCCCGGAATCCTGGTCTTTTTTCTTTTTACCCTTCCCCAGCCTGTAAAAAAAGGCCGCAATGGCGGAAAAAACGGGAACCGAATACCAGAAAGGAAGCATAATCCGCGCATCGGTAATAAGATCCTTTCTCCGCAGTGCATAGAGATCGCTTATGGGTAAAAGGCGCCCTTTGGTGAAGATCCTGGAGGCGGCGGGAATACCGGTTTCCCCATGTTCCATTTCTTCATAGACCCAAACCAGTTTCTCATCCTCCAGCAAGGCCATAAGTACAGGGCTGATAACGGCAGTATAACTTTCAAGAAGCGCATTAAAATCGGAGTCCTTCTCCATGGGAGGCTCCGTCTGGAAAGAACGCAGAAGGACTGCCCAGCGTTTGGCAATTGCCTGCTTGATTTTGGGACGGTTTTCGATGAGGAGCCGGGTACAAAGGGAAAGGTAACGGCTTTTAAGGATGAACCAGCGCTCGCCTTTTTTCCCCGTAAGTACAAGCCATTCGGGCAGTTGACGATCCTGACTCTCCATAGTCTCTTTCTTGATAAAGGCATCCAGTTCCTTTTCAGAATACCGGCTTAAAAGCAGAACCCCTTTGTCTGAAGTGAATTTGGCAATCTGATCCAGCGTATAATAGCAGGGCGGCTTTCCCATGTGCAGTTCCAGGCTTTTGAAGGCGAGTTCCTTCTCCCGTGCCTTTGCCGCCCTGGCCTTGTAGAGGGCATTACAGGCTTCTATTATCGAAACGGCCTGAAAGACAGCTATATCTTCTCCCAGCTTTTCATTTTTCTTTTTGATGTCATTTTTTGCCAGAGTACAGAAATATGCCCAGAAAAGATACTGGAAATCACCAAAATTTTCCATGTTTGTAATGCAGTCCAGGGGACGGATAAGGATCTGATCGAGAATATCCCAAAGGTACCTTTCCTTGTTCTGGAATTGAGAACTGAGTTTGTGGAGGGTATATTCCTTGTTGCCCCCCTTGCGGAGAAAATACCTGACCTTGAGCAGGGCGGCTTCCATGATCCGCCGGGGTATCATCGGGACAAGAACCAGCGCGTGACCAAAGCTGTCCGGAAAGATAAGTTTGACGATTGCATTGGCCTGGGGAGAATCCAGCGGATAATCGGCCTCTCTCTTGTTTTCTTCCCGTTCAAAATAGGGAGCCAGATCGTTTTCGACATTGAGATAGGAGACACGCTCTTCCGGCAGGATGATACGCAGATATTCTTCAGAGGGAAAAGGATCCATGGCGGTATCATCCGGGGACTGGTAGGCATCCCGTATAAGATCCGCATAGTATGAAGGCATAAAAATCCGGTCCCCGGCGGTATCCGCCATGAGGATTAGCTTTTCGGCTTCCGCAAGAGGCGTAAGCTCCGCCCAAAATTTGCCGGTCGTGTTGACAGTCCATTTAACCCATTCAGGATGTTCTTCCATCTTCCTTTTGGCATATTTCTCAAGAAATTCGATAAATTCCGTTATTTCAATGTAAGGAGTATTGTATTTATTCGTATAGGATTTTAGAATGGGATAGAGTTCAAGGTTCAGAGCCATTAAGCCAATTATATGATATTTGTAAACGAAATAAAAGATATTTATGTGAAGCTTTCCGTCTTTTCATTTTTCCTGCTTGCGGCAGCAGGACTCGGCGCTCAGGAACAGGGGGCGATCCTCGTCCGGGGAAACATCTGGAGCCGGGGGCTTCCCGGAATAGAGCCCAACGGTTTCCCTGTTCTTCATGGTGAATACAGTATTAAAACCGGGGAAACAGAGGCGGACATGGTTTTCTCTGTCTGGATCTGCGGTGAACCTCTCGCTTTTTCCCGGGACAGTTGGCAAAACCGGCAGGGTATTCAGGACTATACCGCCTTTCAGCGCCGGGAGGGAGAGACGCTTTTCGTAGCCGTTCCCCTGCAGAATAATCAGGGCGCTTATACCGCCATGTTCCGGTTTACCGGGGACGAAACAGAGGCGATGCTTAACAGGCTTATCCGGGCCTGGTCTTCCCGTTTTTTATACTTCTTAAGTTCCATTAAAAATGCCTCGGATATTTCACTTCCGGCTGTGGTAAATTTTTAAGAGACTCCTTTACTCCTGATTTTTTTCGGCCAGGCCGTAACCTTCTTCTTCTTCGTTGCCTGCGGGCTCCACATGGATCATGATATCGTAAACTCCGTCCAATTGCTCTTTGATTGCCTGCTCCACCCGGTGTGCAATCCAGTGGGCCTCCAGTACCGTCTTGTTGGGCGCGACTTCAATGTCAATATCGATGTCCCAAAGCCCCGCAATCCTCCTCATCCGTGTACGGTGGGGGTTGCCTGCCTCGGGAACCGAACGGACTGCTTCAAAAACGGTAAGGTAGAATTCCTGCGTACTGCCGTCCATGAGTTCCGCATTGGCTTCCATAAAGATACCGACAGCCGACTTCATTACCCAGATGCCCACCAGGATGGCAACAATTGAATCAATAATCCCGATGCCGCTTATCATGGAAAGTACCAGGCCCAGAAGGACTCCCCCCGAAAGAATCACGTCTCCGGTCATGTTTTTTGCATTGGCCCTGAGCATGGCCGAGCCTGCCTTCTTTCCCAGACTGTACTGAGTCCAGGCCATGATGAGTTTCCCCCCGATGGAAAAAAGCGTGGCATAGAGAGCCGGCCTCCCGGGAACTTCGTGCTGTATGCCGGTCAAAAGACTGGAAACCGACTTGAGAACCAGCTGGGCGCCGGCAAAAAAGAGAATGCAGGAAAGGAGACTTGTAGCAATGGTTTCCGCCCGGCCATGTCCCCAGGGATGTTCCTCATCCGCGGGTGAGGAGATCATTCCCGCTACAATCAGAGACATAATGGCAATAAGTACATCCATCGAAGAGTCAATGCCGTCGCCCGCCACCGCAAGACTTCCGGCCAGGAAACCCGCCGCAATCTTGACAAAGGCCAACAGGGCGTTTCCAAAGAGAGCCGTTAAAGCGGCAATCCTGATGATCCTGGCCCTTTCGGCTATTTTTTCCATGTACTAAAGTATGCTGCAAATTGATGAAGCCGGCAAGATTTGCGTATAAAAAATTAAATATCCCGTCGAAATGCCTCAAACAGAAATGTTACCAAAAGGCCCATTTGCTTCAATAACGGTATTTTGGTATAATTTAACAATGCATGCGGCAATACATTACGCTCAGGGCCCGGAAAAACGCTTGAACCGGCTGATTCCGGTTTTTATTCTCTGTCTGCTCCCCGTGCTCAACTGCGCCGGCGGGGAGAACGTCGCGGAACTAAAACTCTATGTTACAAACTCGGGGAAGAAGTATCACCTGGAAAACTGTTCATCTCTCCGTAAATCAAAGATAGCCATTAGTCTTGGCGATGCGGTAAGATCCGGATACGGGCCCTGTTCAATATGCAAACCTCCTCCGGCCTCTGTGGATTCCGCTGAATACGGGGATGCGGATTCGGGGCCGCTTTACCGGATCAATACGGCGCGGCTTGCGTCAAGTTCCGGCGCCGACCTTTCCCGTATGCTCAGGGCGGAAGTTGTTGCCCATGTGGACGGAGATACGGTACGGGTACGGATTAGCAATCCTCCGGAAGCCCTGAGCGCCGTGGAAACTATCCGCATGCTGGGAGTGGATACCCCGGAGACGGTACATCCCGGCCGGCCTGTCGAACTGTTTGGAAAGGAGGCCAGCGATTTTACCAAGACCCGGCTTTTGGGAAAGAATGTGCTGCTTGCCTTTGATTGGGATCTTCGGGATCGTTATGGCAGGATTCTCTGTTACATTTATACCGAAGACGGAGTCTGCCACAATGCCGCCCTCATCCGGGAAGGCTATGCCCATGCCTACACCCGTTTTACCTTTCAATTCATGGAAGAATTCCGGAAACTGGAAAAAGAAGCGCGTGAACAAAAGCGGGGACTTTGGGCGGATAATTGAATGAAAGCATATCTGGACATTGTAAAAAAAATTCTTACCGAAGGATACCGGAAACATAACCGTACCGGTATGGATGCCTTGAGTTTTTCCGGCACGCTGTTTGAGCACGACATGGCTTTGGGCTTTCCCCTGCTCACCACCAAGAAAGTGCCCTTCCACCTGGTGGCTTCCGAGCTGGAATTTTTTATAAGGGGCATTACGGACAAGGAATGGCTTAAAGAAAGAAAGAACCATATCTGGGATGAATGGTGCAGCCCCGACCTTGTTCCCTACAATTTGAATGACGAAACCCAAAAACGGATGATGGCCCAGCGGGATCTGGGGCCAATTTACGGATGGCAGTGGCGGCACTTCGGCGCCCGCTATGAAGGATTTGACAGTGATGCCGCGGGAAAGGGAATAGACCAACTCCGGGAGGCGGTAGAATTACTGAAAAAAGATCCCGGTTCAAGAAGAATACTTGTTTCGGCCTGGAATCCCCCGGATCTCAAACACATGGCCCTTCCGCCCTGCCACTACAGTTTTCAGCTCATTGTCATTGGTACAAGGCTCAATCTGCTCTGGAACCAGCGTTCCGTGGATGTAGCCCTGGGGCTTCCCTTTAACATTGCAAGTTATGCCCTGCTGCTCCATCTTTTAGCCAGGGAAGCCGGGCTTGATGAAGGAAAACTCACCGGCTTTCTGGGGGACACCCATATCTATGTAAACCATGTTGAGGCCCTCAAGACCCAGCTTGAACGGGAACCCAGACCGCTTCCCTCCCTCCGTACGGAAAATTTTTCGTCGTTATTCGATTGGCAGTACACGGATTCTGTTGTCGAAGGATACGATCCCTTCCCTGCCATCAGGTTTGATATTGCGGTATGAGCGAAATCATCATTATTGCCGCTATGGCGGAAAACCGGATCATCGGCAGGGACAGCCGCCTGCCCTGGTCAATCAGCGAAGACATGAAGCATTTCCGGGAGCTTACCAGGGGCTGGCCCTGCATCATGGGGCGGAAAACCTGGGAAAGCCTGCCGAAAAAACCCCTGCCCGGAAGGCCCAACATTATTGTTTCCACATCCCCGGCCCGGGGCGGCGAAACGGCAGTATTTCCATCCCTCGAAGAAGCGCTTGAATATTGCGGGGATTCCGCAAAAGTATATATTTGCGGCGGCGGAATGATCTACCGGGAAGCTATGGAATATGCGGACTCCATTGAACTTACCCTGATTCATGCCGAATATGAGGGGGACGCATTTTTTCCGGAAATCGCCCCCTCTCTCTGGGAAGAAGAAGAACGGGAAGATCATGAAACATTTTCGTTTATACGTTACCGCCGCAGAGATACCGCATCAACAGAAAAACCGTTAAAAAAAATATAATAGAGCAAGCTTGTTCCAAATGTCTAATGTGCTTTTCCGCTTATTCCGTCTATATGGATCTTCCAGACGGCGGTATGCTCCAGTCCCGCGCTGATTTCAACATCAAAATTGTGTATGTTACGCGGCGCATAGCGCTCACAGATAAGACGAAGGGCGTGGATTTTCTCATTCGGATCGGTCACTTCTTCCGCAGTCCCAAACACAACAGCCGAATCGTAGCTTACCGTATTCTTTTCCTGTACCACCTCCACCCTTGACACAAAGGAAAGACAAACCCGCTTCTCGCGGCGCATGTTGTCAATCTTGTGTCCCTCGAGAGCGCCATGAATATAGAACCAATCGCCCTCCCGGACAGGAGAAAGCGCAACGCTGTAGGGACTTCCGTCATCATTCACCGTGGCAAGGCTGGCAAAAAGACATTTATCCGCCACCTCAAGGGCAAATTCCCGGGACATCTCCCGGTCTTTCCTTCTCATGTTCCGCATACAGACTCCTTTTGTTCAACTCTAGCATATTTTTCCGCCTTAGTGTATACTTGTATAATGATTCGTCCGGTCGGCCCCGCGGATGCCGAAGCCATCTGTGCCATCTACAATTACTATGTTGAAAATACGGCTATCACATTTGAAGAAGAAAAGATAAGCGTTGCCGAAATGGAAAACCACATTCATAATGTCGTCTCCGCGTATCCGTGGCTTGTCTTTGAAGAAGATACCGGGCTTGCCGGTTACGCCTATGTACAGAGATGGAGGGAAAGGGCAAGTTACCGTTTTTCCGCGGAGGATTCCATCTATGTGCATAAAGATTTTTTGGGCAGGGGAATCGGCACCGCGCTTCTGGAACGGCTTCTTGACGAGGTAAAGAAAACTTCCGTCCATGCGGTTGTCGCGGGAATAACCATACCGAACGACAGAAGTATTGCGCTCCACGAAAAATTTGGTTTTACAAAAATTGCCGAATTCAAAGAGATAGGATTCAAACTGAATACCTGGCTTGGTGTAGGATACTGGGAATTGATAATTGAAAAGGAAAAATCTGTATGAGCACCGTTACCGTTCTTGCTTTGACCGCGTTTCTTTCATTTTTGCCTATATCGGAACTGAGGGGCGGAATTCCCTTTGCCGTTGCCAACGGCATACCCTGGTATCTGGCCTATATATACTGCGTCATCCTCAATGCCCTGGTAGCGCCGGCCTGCTGGATCTTCCTTTCAACCCTTCATAAACTTTTTCTTAAAATGAAATGGTACGAAAACCTGTTTGACCGCTTTATTAACCGCGCCCGGGATAAACTTTCAAAGGGAGTTGAAAAATGGGGCTGGGTCGGCATTGCGGTCTTTGTCGCCATTCCCCTGCCGCTTACCGGCGCATGGACAGGAACCCTGGGCGCCTGGGTGCTTGGTATCAGCAAGAGGCGTACCATGCTGGCGGTAATCATCGGAGTCTCTACCGCCGGAATTATCGTCACCGCGGTTGTGATGCTGGGTATTCAGGCTTTAAGTATCTTTGTAAAAGAATTGTGAGGCATATTCAAAATTATCGGCAAAGAATCCTGAAGAATGCGGGAAGCCGGGCCGTCTAACTGTTTCTGTATATTTCCCACATTACTATTGACGCGGCGCATGCCGCATTCAGCGAATTAACGCTGCCGGAAATGGGAATCTGTACAACTTCATCACATATATCTTTCAGGTGAACACTCATCCCCTTCGCTTCATTTCCCACAATTACCATTACCGGTTTTTTCAATCTTTCATGTTTTATGGAAACGCTTCCCCCGGAATCTGTTCCAATGACCAGCATGTTGGTCCTTTCTTTTTCTTTTTTTATAAACTCATCCAGTACCTGCGTGGATTCAATATAAACTATCCTGGTGTGAAAAACGCTTCCCAGACTTGCCCGGATTACCTTGGGTTCATAGACATCGATTCCGTGGCCTGTAATAAAAATTGCATCGACATTGAACGCATTTGCAGAACGCACTATCGACCCCAAATTGCCGAAATCGCTCGGTCTGTCAAAGGCTACTATAAACGGACATTCGGGTAAATTAAGCCCGTCCAGTTTTTCTGCTTTTACCCTTGCCGTTATCAATAATTCCGAAGGATTTGTCCGATCGGAGAGAAACGCATATAACCGCGGAGACATCTCTATTATTTTTGCCTGTTCATGTGTCCGTATGACACCGGCAGCCCAATCCGATACTCTGTTTATATCCGCCATTATGATACGTATAATTTCAAGATCCGCCTTTAGGGCCTGCTTGATACATTCGGTGCCTTCAACAAAAATTTCACGCTTCTTATTCCGTTTTGAACGATTCAATTTGAGGGATTGTATGATTTGAAATTCCGCATTCTCCGAACCGATTACCAGCTTCCGCATACCTTCCATGCTTTGAGTATTCACAAAAATGCCGGTTTTTGCTAGTATTTCCGTATGAATATTCAGGAAAAACTCAACGCAATAGCCAAAGAACGGATACTGATCCTCGACGGGGCAATGGGCTCCCTCATTCAGGCGGAACATTTAAGCGAGGAAGATTTCCGCGGCATGAACGGTTCCGGAAACGGGCGTTTTGCCGGGCATCCCGTTGCCCTCAAGGGCTGCAATGATATTCTCTGTCTCTCCAAACCGGAACTTATCAGCAGAATTCACAGGGACTATCTGCAGGCGGGCGCGGACATCATCGAAACCTGCAGCTTAAATTCCACCGCCGTATCCCTGGCGGACTATGGTCTTGCGGACATGGCCTGGGAAATAAGCCGGGTGGCGGCGGCGCTGGCACGAAAAGCGGCGGATGCGTTTTCTACACCGCAGAAACCCCGTTTTGTCGCGGGCAGCATAGGCCCTACGGCCAAAAGCGCCAGTATTTCCAACGATATGGGGGATCTGTCCAAACGGAATATCTATTGGGATGAACTTGCCGCAGCCTTCTATGACAATGCCCGCGGCCTTCTGGACGGCGGCGCCGATATTCTTCTTCTGGAAACCATCTTTGACACCCTCAATGCCAAAGCCGCCCTCTTTGCCATCAGCCGCCTCCGCGAAGAACGGAATGAAGATATTCCGGTAATGATTTCCGCTACCGTTTATGATGAAAATTGCCGCATTCTTTCGGGACAGAAGATAGACGCTTTTGCCGCATCGGTGCTGCATGCCGGGCCCCTCTCCGTCGGCCTCAACTGCTCCTTTGGCGCGGAAAAACTAAAGGAGCCGTTGAAGATCCTGTCGGACTTTGTACCCTGCCTCTCATGCGCCTACCCGAATGCGGGCCTGCCCAACCAGGAAGGCACCTACGACGAAAGCCCGGAATCCATGGCTTCAAAGATAGAAGACTATTTTAAGGAAGGCCTGGTGAATATCATCGGGGGCTGCTGCGGTACTACTCCCGCGCATATTGCCCGTATCGCGGAAAAGGCGGCGCAGTACAAGCCCCGGATCATACCGTCCGCCCCGCGGGAGACATTGCTTTCCGGCCTGAAATTGCTAAAACCGGGAGAGGCACAGGGCCCTGTCATTATCGGCGGACAGACTAACGATGCCGGGCATAATGAGTTTTTCGGCTTCATCAGGGAAGGCAGCTACGATGACGCGATAGAAACGGCGCAGGACATGATCGAAAACGGCGCCTCGATCATCAATGTGTGCATGGATACGGGGTTTGACAATGCGGGAGAGGCAATAAGATCTTTCATCAATCTGGCTCAGTGTTTCCAGGCTGTCGCCGCCGTCCCCTTCATGATTGGCGGTACGGATTTTGATGTTATCGAAAAAGCCCTCAAATGCCTTCAGGGTAAACCTGTAGTCGCGTCCCTCAATCTTAAGGACGGCAAGGCAGAGTTTCTACGCAAGGCTCGTCTTGCGGGGCGCTATGGGGCGGCAATAGTAGTAACACTGATTGATGAAGCGGGAGAGGCGGTTTCGCTTGAACGCAAGATCGCCGTTGCGGAACAGAGTTACAAACTTCTTGTTGGTTCGGCTTTCCCTCCGGAAGACATCATTATTGACCCTCTGGTATTCCCTCTTTCTTCGGCAAGAGAAGAAGAGGCCTCCTCCGCGTTGAATTTTATCCGCGGCTGTGAATGGATACGGAAAAATTGTCCGGGAGTGCACATTCTGGGGAACGTTTCAAAGCTCTCGTTCGGTTTCCCCGGTAATGATACTGTCAGAAACGCCATACATGGCGTGTTTCTCAAACACGCGGGAGAGGCGGGACTCGGCATGGCAATCGTCGATCCCAAAAGTCTCTGCCCCTACGATGAAATCGAAACGGACTTGAGGGAAACCGTCGAAGACCTGATCCTCCGCGGAAAACCCGATGCCTTTAAAAGCGGCATACTTTGAAGAAAAAATTTACCGCGAAGAATTTTGTAAACCGCGAAGTCGAAGAAGTCGAAAAAGTTTTTTAAAAGTCCCCCCTCTTTCTCTTCCTTTATTACTTATTACTTTTTGCCGCCGGATAACGTTCCGGCTGTCTTATTCTTCACTAAGAATATTTAAAAATTGTTCCGGGGTTACAATTTTAATTGTGCTATTATCAAAATCGTCTACATTTCTTGTTATAATATAATCAGCAGATATACTTTCCCCCACAATATATTGAACTGAATCTTCAAAATCATTCCATCCTAAATCCAGTGCCTGATAAATATTATTTCCCGTAATCGTTGCAACGGATATTACTGCCAATATTTTTTTTATTAAATCAATAGTTACTTGTTTGTTCTTATATTCTTTTTGTGTAATATAAAAAATATCAGTTATTGCCGAAGCGGAAACATAACTCTCAATTATTTTCTTTTCAGATAAGACAATAATCTTTGCGGCCTCCTGACAATACGGCTGCCTGTTTAACAATACATCAAGTACGATATTGGTGTCAATTAATGCTTTCATACTTTTGCAGCCTTTCCAATCGTATGTCCTCAAGGGAAATATTAGAAAATGGAATAGTACCTATCAACGATTGTGTGATGGATCCGGGTAACATTTCATCAATCATTTGTCTGGTTACATAAGGTTTCCCCTCTTTTTTATTAACCGGCAATATTATTATTTCTATATCCCTATTCCGAAAGGATTTTGGCAACGGAAACAATGTTTCCAGCGCTTTGCTGTCAATGATTTTCCTTAATGCTTCCATAACTTATCTCCTAATATTTGCATAAATTCATTATAGCATAATTCAAACCATAATACAAGACAATTTGCAGAATATTTTAGAATATGTATTATTTTTTATATGCACGGTCGAAACTATTCACCGCGAAGTCGAAGAAGTCGAATAAGTTTTTTAAGAGGCTTCCTCTTTCTCTTCTTACTTCTTCGACTTTGCGGTAAACTACTCTTCTATGAGATTAAACGCGCCCGACGACCACTTCTTGGAACTGTCAAGGGCTCCCCAGGTGGTGGTGGCAGGGTTGGTCTTAGAGTTGCCGGCGATGCGCCACGCCTCAGGATCGAGGGACGGCACGGGCTTGCTTGTGTCGCTGGCGTAGCTGGTGGCAAAGCCGTCCGAGGTGTCGTTGCCCGTGAACTTAAGAAATTCATCGCCGGGGTCGCGCACAACCTTGTAGGCGTGGGGAAAGATCTGGTCCAGCGAGTAGATGGAGTTTTTGCCAAGATTGTTGATGGAATTACGGCTTTCGAAGACAATAGCCTGAAGAGTCATCAGGTACATGTACAATGAATTATCGGCACCCATTCTTTTCAGCATGTTTGTATCTGTAGTTTTCGCGTGAAACACTGCAAAATTATTCATACCAGTATTGTCGGAGGCAGTCCAAGCTGTAAGATATCCAGAGGGACTGTAAGTATTATTAGTCACAAAAGGAGGAAAATCACCCTCTATATCAAGATTGCCATAGAACTTTCCAGTCAGGCCGATGACACCGCCGGTACGATAATCCCCTACCAGGGAAACGTTGGCCAGATTGAGGTCATCCTTGTCAGTCAAATCATTGCCATCGCCTGTTATATTGACGTTACTGAATTCCGTTGTAGCTCCGATCTTGCCCCTTATCAGGTTCACCATGTAAACCGGAACGTTACCCTGGAACGCCGGGTTATGGTGGCCGTCCGGAAGCCGCCGGGGCGTAGCCAAGGACTCGTAGACTTGGCCGTCGAGCTTGGAGGCGAACGGGAGTTGCAGGGTGTAGTAGTAGTCGGCGTTGTCCAGCCGGTCCATCAGGTTATTATCTTTATGAAGCTTAAGGAAATCATAGAGGCCGTTCGCGAACAGATTAAGGTCGGTGGAGCTCATATACATATTATGCGTCGGCGATGGAGTCGAGCCGCCGGTGTATTTAAGCCCGGCCTCCGCCAAATGCGCAAGGTATGCTATTGACTCGTCGGCCTGCCCACGGCCGAAGCGGCCGTCAGCCTCCGACCAGTCGTAACCGCCGATAACAACGTCGGCCCAGTCGCCGGTCGCCGGCAACGGCACGGCGGAACTGCCGGCCTTCTTATACAACCCGGGGCCGTGGACTGTGTGGACATGGTAATCATCATATACTATATATACTATATCTTCGACCACAAGGTTCCGGTCATATTCGACAACATACCGGCCACCCTCTTTCCTGACCTTTATGCCTCGCATAAGCGTAGTCTCGTTCGGATAGGATTCGTATATGGTAAAGAAATATTCCACCCCACTATAACCATTATGTTTGTAGCCATGCCTAATCCAATCGCTGCCCTTGTAAAGCGGGGTGAGCGTCGCGGAGTCGATAAAAATCGACGCCGGCGCGGCGGCGTTCAGCGCCTTATATATCTCGTGCACGTTTGCCAGCGAAAGCGTGCCATCACCGAACGGACGCGAGGAATCGGAGCCGTCGTTTTCAATGCTGACCGAGACGGACAACCCGGCCAAATCCGAAAGGATGTCCGCGGGAATTGCGAACGCCCAGCTGGAAAGCATCCCGTAGGACGCGCCTTCCTCCGGGACATATAGGGCTTCCATCGGGACATACGCGGCAATCGAAACGGTCGCGGAATTGGTATCGGGATCGACGCTTACCACGACCGTGTTGGTTCCGTACAGGAAACTGCCGCCCGGGAGGTTCTCTTCGCCCGGATCATCCTCACCGGGATCATCTTCACCCGGATCGTCCTCTCCCGGATCGTCTTCACCGGGATCATCCCCGCCCGGATTCTCTCCGCCGGGGTTTTCCACTCCGGGATTCTCGCCGCCGGGGATTTCACCGCCCGGATTTTCCACTCCGGGGTTTTCCAAAGCCGGCGGCTTCGGTTCAGGACCCAAGGGAGACGGACAAGCAAACAACATAACAGTACCCATAAGCAGCAGCGTTAAGGGCAGCCACCCGGCATGTTTCTTTTTTATCATAAAAACCTCCTTTGTTACGGTATCAACGCGCTCACCATCGGCCCCCAGCCCCCTTTCTTGCCGTCGTTTTCTACCTGTACCGCAAAATAGACCGTGCTCCCGCTGTCCCCATACTCAAACTCGATTAAGTCCTTTTTCCGCTGGGTGTAGAAGGATTTGCGGAGTTCTTCGGGCTTGTGGGGCGGCGTTTCGCCGGGAGCGGCCACGCTGTACCAGATCCGGTAGCCTTTGTTCGCCTTGTCGTCGGGGCTGCCGCTTACATAGACAATCCGTACCCCCAGCTCGTGCCGCCCCACGAGGTATGTCTCGACCGTTACCTGCGCCGTGGGAGAGGGAGTAGGGCTGGGGTGCGAATCCCGTGGTTTTAACCCCAAACTGATGTACGCGGAAGGAAGCAGGGGAGGGGTAAGGAAGTACCGCCGCTTAAAGTCCCGCATAAAGCCGGTCAGCGTGTCAAAGGCTTCCTTGCACAGGGCGTTGGCAACGGGGGTGCGGGTGGTCTCGTTGGTGGCGGTTTCCAGGGCCGTCCGGGCGGCAGTCCTGAAGGTGGTAAGATCGGTTATGGCCGTGCCGGGGATGCCCCAGGCGGATTGGTTGACGGTACACACATCAATCCAGTC
>JAISCR010000051.1 GCA_031265435.1 Treponema sp. | reverse complement strand
TTGGGCCTCTGCGGTAATATTGCCCTGGAGCGTACTGTCTGCGGCATGCCGTGCAGCCTCCTCAAGGTCGATGTTTTCCTGGAGGGTAACGTCTCCGTATTCTCTGGTCTCCGTCTCGGTACAGAGATCTTCTTGGAGTTGTTCGTCGGTTTCTGACCTCGCTTGTATTTCGGCGCCAAGGCCCACCTGAAGCTGTTCGACTTCCGCCTGAAGCTGTTCATCCGCGGCGATCCTGGCTTTTTCCTCATCGTCGATGTTTTCCTGCCCGATAGTCTGGAGCAGCGGCCAGAGTGTTTCACCATCGCCTACCTTGGTAACCCGCCTGCCGTCCTGGCGTACCTCAATGCCAAACACGCCCTTATACAAGGGGTTCGGGTTGTTTTCCCATTCTTCCGTGGTTCCGTAAAATGCCTGTGTAATCCCTTTCATAGTTCCGTCCTCCCGTTATTTCTTCCGCTTTCGCTGGCCTAACAAGGCCTGCGGGTAAAATTCAAGTTCTCCATCGCCGTCCCCGATGCCGGCGGCGCGGCCAAGTTCCTCAATCCCCGATACCGGTATGCCGTTGTAAATACTCACCGCCTCACCAAAGGTAGTAGCGGCCTTCCTGAATTTCTCTCCCCGCTTTTCCGGGTCATCTTCCCAGAGCAGTGTCGCAATCCCGGCCGTACTTTCGAAAGCCTTTTTTGCCACCGGATATATGCTGCTATTTCCCTGGTAGCTTCTCTTGCCTCTGATCACCCATTCCAGATTAGGGGTAACAATTTCAGATCCGATAAACGGAACCGAATCAGACAACTGGGTAAGCGAGTTGAATATAGCCCACCGGGCCAGATAGCCATCCTTTTCTTTTTCGTCATCATCGTCAAAGGGCCAGTCCGCGAGAAGCGCCACGCCGATACCGGCCATGGCGTAGCCGGTAACCATCCCCACGATCTTCATCACCTGCCGTTCCCGTACATACTGGGGGATATCGTAACGGAAGTTTTTATAAATCGTTCCCAATGCGTTCTGGAACTGGAGCAAGGCGTTTACGAATTCGTTATTCTGCTTGAACATGGGTGCCTGATCCGTATTCCGGGAAGAAGGCTGGAGCCTCCGTACCATGTCGTCCGCCAGTGCCACCGCCTCATCGTCCACATCCTTCATACTTCGGGTTTCTTCTAGGGCTTTTTGGGCGATGGCTTCCTCGGTTTTATACAGTTCCGCGTATTTCGCCTCATGGTATTTCGCAAGGTTCGACTGGTACTCCGCGTCCCGCTCCGCCGTCAGCCGGGCCAGTTCGGTCCGGTACTTTACCAGCCAGCCCGGCGCCACCGACGACCAGTCCGCCCAGGCCAGCCCCTTCATCAAAAAATTGTTCACCTTGTCTATCCGGCGCCCCCAGGGGGTATTGGTCATGGCCTGGGCTTCCCTTATGAGTTTCAGCATCATGTCGGCGTCCCGGGTCCGCATGTAGTTTGATTTTCCCCGGATAAAATCGTTCACCTTGCCGAAGCCTTCGGCGCACTCAAGGCAGGCGGCAATGTACATATCCGGTCGCAGTCCCTCCTGCAAATACGGCCAGGGGGACGTTACTTTTTGTTTGAGGATGCTGGAAACACGCCCGGCCAAGTAAGCCGTGGCGGTCTTCCCCCGCATTATGCGCATAAGGCCGCTGGCCCGCGTAATCCCCGCGTCGGGCCTGGCCTTCTCGTCGATAAAACCGTTTATCCAGTCGATGGCCGGCTGCCCCCAGCGGTTCCGCAGGTTTTCAAGAATGGCTCCGGAATCCCCGGATTTAAACACCGCGTGAAGGTTTCTCACAAAGTGTCCATAGGCCATAAGGTGTTCCGATGCCTCTACACTCTTGACCCAGGCTCCGTAAAAATCGGTGTCAATGGGGGTTTGATTCCAGGGGGGAATGTGCTGCCGGTGTTCGGTTAACCCCTTGTCCACCCAGGAAAGTCCCGCCCCGGCGCCCGCCGTCAGGTCGTCTATAATGTCGTAATCGGTCGCTTCCCCGTTCGGTCCCAGGCGGTGCATGGTGATATAGTTGTCTTCGCGCCGCATGGGCCGGTTATACTCGGAAATCATAAACTGATTTACCCGGTCCCCGGTTTCGTCCCAGTCTTTTCCTGCCGCTTCCTCAAGGGCCAGGAATTTTTTGTTTTCTTCTCTGCTGAAAAAAGCTTCCTGATAGTCAAGAATCAGCTTGAGCCGCGCTTCCGCCTCATCCGCGAAAGAATCCTGGGCCGCAAGGACGTTCCGGTATCGTTTCAGTTCACTCCGTTCATCGGCGCTGTTCAGCACCCCGTATAACAGGGCCTGCCGGGTAAAGTCGTTTTTCGATCCACGCCGGTAATAGAGCAGGCGGCCTACCGTCATGTCCAAATCTTTTCCCGGTACGGAAAGTCCCGGAATCTCCACCTTTTTGTAAAGCTCTTCCAAATCAATATGGTTGGCCTCCTGGACTTTGGTCATCGCCTCATACCGCCGGTGTTTTTCGCTTTCCTCCTGGTTATAGGCATCGTTCTCCGCCCAATACATCTGGTTGGTAAACGCTCCCTTCCGGCCTCCGTCCATTTCCGTGGTAAAACGCCGGGTATCGGCGGTTTTGAAATCATCCCAATAAGGTTTGTTTTTAACATCCCGGCTTACGAATTTATTTAAAAGCTTAGCCCGTTTCGCCAGCTTCCGTTTCTTCTCCTCCGGGCTGTCGTCGTCGTTTATCTCTATTCCCGCTTTCTTGATGGTCGCAAGAATATCGTTGCGGAGTCTTTCCCGTGCGGTATACTGTACTTCCTGCCGGATTCTGAAGTTTTCCCGGCCCTCCGCGTAGAGGTCATTCACCGCTTCCGCAAGTTCCGCCATGTCAAGGAGGGTCCATTCCGCCAGGGGCTTGTTTCCGATACGGGTAAACAGTTCGTCCCCCAGGGCCTCACGGGCGATCCGCTGTTCCTCTTCCCCGAGGACTTCCTTGCCGTCCACTTTCCTCAACGCAATCTGGATAGAATACGCTTCTTCATCCGCTTTCAACTGGTCAAGGCCCAAGTCTTCTACCCAGTCGTGTTTCGGTAGATCGCGAATAAGGGCCGCTTTGTCCTGGCCGGTAAAAAAGTCCCATTTCTTTTCAAGAAGCTTTTCAATTCGGGCGACTCGCTCATCTCCCAGCCCTTTTAGTGTTTTGTCTAGAAAATCTGCGTTTGTGGTCATTTTGTAATACATTTCTTTCAGGGACATATCATCGATACCGGTCCCTACCCATTTTCGTATTCCCTTCACCAGTAGGGGTTCGACGTACCTCTGGATGATTCGTATTGTAAGGCCCTCGCGGTAGGTAATATTTTTGTAGTTCACCCGCCGGAAAATGTTGGTAATGAGGCCCTTTTTGATTCGCTTTACTTCCCGGACCGTATTCCGCTTCTTCTGCAGTTCCCGCAGGCGCTGTCGTTCCGCGTATCGGGCGTCTATCCGGGCCAACTCTTCCCGTACTTCCGCCCGGAGGTTATTTGCCGCGGCAAAGTCCTCAAAGGCCGTGCGGGCGGAATCAAAGTCTGTCAGCAGCATTTGGTCCTGTCGGCCGGTCAGTTCTCCGCCACGTCGTATCTTTTGGGCCAGCTCCGTAGTACGGGCCTGGTATTTCTCCTCCGCTTCCTTGAATTCCCGGTATAGTTCCAGCGCCCGGCCCTGAACGGCTCCCTTGAACTTCCGGGCGTCTTCGGCGATTTCCGCTTCCACCGCCGTTATAGCTTCATCCGCTTTTTTAATCCCTGCGGCAAGCCCCTTTTCAAACGCCGCTATCCGGGGATCGTCCATGGTGATGGTCCCCTCCCGGATACCCCGCGAAAGTTCCGGGTCCGCGTCTCCGACGGCGTCGGCCAGCCGTTCCCGGTTTTTCACGTCCATGTCGTCGGACCGTTCCAGCCGGGGGGCCGATAGGCGCGTATTGGGAACCCCATCCTTCATTTCAGTCAGGTTAAGACCCCATTCCCTCCGGCCCATCAGGTCCGCGAAGAGGGCCCGGTAATCCCGAGGAGCCGCCCGCAGATAGCCCCGGAGGGTGTTGTAATCGCCAGGCGATAACTCCTCTCCGTTGGCCACCTTGGCGGCAACCCCCACCCAGGCGCCTATGTGAGGAAGCTCCCGGTTTATCCGGGCTTTCAGGGCCTGGGCCTTTTGGTATTTGGCCAGTTCCGCGTCGTAAGCCGCCCGATCCTCTCCCGCCTCCGGAGCTATCGGCTCTTTCTGCTGGTCGTGGAGTTTTTTATCAAGAGTGGTAAGGATGCCCCGGAGTTTGTCCCGGTTAATGTCTTTGAGGAAGGCACGGTCAGCCTGTTCCGGCGCAGTGGGCGTGGTTTCTTCGGTGAGGTCGGCGGCAATCCGGGCGTCTCTCCAGAAGATTTCATACCACTTGCGATCCGCCTCCGTGGAGATATAAGCGTCATCGGGCCGGGTCTCTGTGTTCCGGTAGGCTTTTTCAAAGTCTTCCGCCGATTCGTACCGGGCGGCGTCTTCAAGAAGTTCATCGTAGGTCTGGAAGAGAATTTCAGGTTCATTATT